>SXJR01000253.1 GCA_005779305.1 Myxococcales bacterium | reverse complement strand
GCGGTGATCGCCACGGCGGCCGAGGCCGGGAACCGCGCCGACGGATCGGCGGCGAGGCCGC
Organism: Myxococcales bacterium; assembly: GCA_005779305.1. GTDB lineage: Bacteria > Myxococcota_A > Polyangia > Haliangiales > Haliangiaceae > UBA2376. The sequence continues at coordinate 27,724 of SXJR01000253.1, read as the reverse complement.
GGGCGAGCGCACGCCGCAGCCAGCGAGGGACGCGGCGGGCGGCGGGCACCGCGGCCTGTCGCCCCGGATCGGCGCCGCTGGCGAGATGATCGAGGCGGGTCGGGGCTACGCCGGGCGGCGGCGCCGGCGTCGAGCCCGGCGCCGTGACTGCGTTCTCGTCGGCGGCCAGCTCGGGGCGCACGCCGAGCAGGGCTTCGTGCAGCGTCACACAGAAGCTGAACTGATCGGAGCGCGCGTCGGCGCGTTCGCCGCGGGCCTGCTCGGGGGACATGTACGCCGGGGTGCCCAGCACCGCGCCGGTGCGAGTCTGATCGATGGCGACGACCGGCGGCGGCGTCGCCGGTCGCTCGTGCGGCGTCGGCATCGGCTCGTCGCCGACCTGGGCCAGGCCGAAGTCGGTGACTACCACCCGATGGCCGTCGCCGAGCAGCACGTTCTCGGGCTTGAAGTCGCGGTGGACCAGCCCCGCGGCGTGGGCGGCGGCGAGGCCGCGCCCGGCCGGGATCAGTCGGTCGAGCACGTCGCGCCACGGCTGGCCGTCGCCGCCGCCGCTGCGGATCCAGCCGCCCAGGGTCTGGCCGCGCACGCGCTCCATGGCGATGAACAGATCGTCGCCGTGGGTGCCGACGTCGTGGACGACCACGACGTTGGGGTGGGTGAGCTTGGCGATGGCCTGGCCCTCGCGCAAGAGCCGGGCCCTGGCGGCGCGCAGCTCGCGGCGCAGGAGCTTGATGGCCAGCGGTCGATCGAGATCGGGATCGTGCGCCGCGTAGACCACGCCCATGCCGCCGTGGCCGAGGACGCCGGTGATCACGTAGCGGCCGACCAGCGTGCCCGGCGGCAGCGCCACCTCGACGGGGCCGCTGGCGTCGGCGGGGTCGCCGGCGACCGTGACCGCCAGCGGATCGGCGCCGCTGTCGCGAGCGAGCTCCCTCCGATCGCGCTGATCGCTCCCCACAGGAGGGATGATATCCCCAAGCGCGCTGCAGCGTCAGAACGAGCCGCCGAGCCCGAAAAGGAAGACCGGTCTGCGGTCGGGACCGTCGAGAGGGATGGCCCAGTCGAAGCGAAGCGGGCCGATCGGGCTGCGCCAGATGATCGAGGCGCCGACCGAACGGTGGAGCTCGGCGCCGGTTGGCCCCCAGGCCGCCTCGCCGTTGTGGCGCACGCCGGCGTCGGCGAAGGCGGCCACCGAGAGTCCGCCGGCGCGCCACACGGGCAGCTCGAGCTCGACGCGACCGCTGGCCTCGAGGTCGGCGCCGCCGATCGCGCGGTCGCCGAACGCGAACGGGCCGAGCGACCCGAGCGGGTAGCCGCGCAGCTCGGCGTGGCCATCGTGCTGGAGCCGTTCCGACAGCGGCACGCCGCCGGGATCGCGGCTGTGAACGTAGGCGCCGCGGCCCTGCAGGCGGAGCGTGAACCGGCCGAGCGGGCGTGCATGATCGGCAGCGGCGGCGACGCGGACGAGGTCGTGCTGGGAGCCGAGCCACGGGGCGGCGCGCTCGGCGAACAGCTCCAGGCGGCTGCCGCGGGTGGGCAGGTCGCGAGCGTCGAGCGTCTCGTACGCGAATCCGGCACCGAGCCCGGCGAGGAGGCCGTCGCCGAGCGACGGCGGCACCAGCGAACGGGCCGAGGCGGCAGCGCCGGCGGCGTCGGTGCCGTCGAGGCTCACACCGATCTGCTCCACGCGGTAGCGAAGGTAGACCCGCGTCGTGCGATCGAGGCGATGACCGACGGTGACCGCGCCGCCGGCGCCGTCGCGGACGAAGCCGGGGTGCTGACGCCGGGTCGAGAACAGTTCGGTGCGCAGATCGAGCCCGGTGGAGAGGAGATCCGGGACCTCGTGGGCGAGCCCGAACGTCTGGCGACGCGCGCTGAGGTCAGCCGTGAGGGCGAGCCGCTGGCCGGTGCCGAACAGGTCGTCCTGGGCGATCGCGGCGTGGGCGACGAAGTTCTCGTCAGAGGAGAAGCCGACGCCGATCTCGAAGCGACCGGTGGGTGGGCGCGCTGGTGGCACGTCGGCAGGTGGGGTGGGTCGCTCGTCTCGTTCGACCGGCGTGGCGTCGTCAGGGTTGTCCGTCAGCGCCGCCGCGCGGTCGGCGGGAACCGGCGGTTGTGCTTCAGCGTGCGCAGCCGCGATGACGACGACCGAGGTCACGATCGCTGCGATTGGCTTCATGGCCGGGTGTGACCGGGGGCCGCGTGCGCGCGTTGCCCGCGGCCGCTTTCGCGCCACCGTCGAAGACGGCTCTGGTAGTGTTCAGCCGTGGTGGGGACGGAGTCCGAACTCGCGGAGACGCTGCGTCGCATGCTCGACGCCACGGCACGGGTCACGGGGCCGGACTTCTTCGCCGCCCTGGCTCGCACGACGGCCGAGGTGCTCGACGCGCGAATCGCGTTCGTCGGCGAGCGGGTGGCGCCGAACTCCATCAGGGTGGTGGCGTCGTGGGTCGACGGCGCGCCGGGTGAGCCCTTCGTCTACGCCCTGCACGGCACGCCGTGCGCCAACGTGCTCGCCGGCGACACCTGCCAGTACCCGGCGGAGGTCCAGCGTCAGTTCCCCGAGGACACGATGCTGGCCGACCTGGGCATCCACGCCTACTACGGCGTGCCGGTGAGCAGCGTCGGCGGATCGCGGCTGGGCATCATCGTCGCCCTCGACCGCCGGCCGCGCGAGGTGATCCCCGATCTCGACATCGTGCTCGGCGGATTCGCCGCCCGGGTCGCCACCGAGATGGAGCGGCAGCGCGCCGCCGAAACGGTCAGGCGCAGCGAGCACCAGCTGCGTCAGATCATCGAGTCCACCACGGAGGGCGTGTGGGTCATCGACGCGCAGACCCGCACCACGCTCGTCAACCGGCCCCTGGCCGAGATGCTCGGCTACACCACCGAGGACATGCTCGGTCGCCCCTTGTTCGATTTCATGGACGAACAGGCCCGGGCGCAGGCCGAGCTCCATCTCGGGCGACGCCGCCGCGGTATCCGCGAGCGTCACACGTTCCGCCTCCGGCACAAGCTCGGCAACGACGTCTGGGTGGTCATGGCCAGCAACCCACTGGTGGACGCGGCCGGCGCCTATCAGGGCGCACTCGCGGTGGTGTCCGACACCACCGAGCGTCGCGCCCTCGAGCTCAAGGTTCAGCATACCCAGAAGCTGGAGAGCCTGGCCGTGCTGGCCGGCGGCATCGCCCACGACTTCAACACCCTGCTGGTCGGCGTGCTCGGCAACGTCGGGCTGGCGTTGGAGCTGGCCAGCCACGAGTCCCCGCTGGTGCCGCTGCTCGAGGACATCCAGATCGCCGCCACACGCGCGGCCGACCTCACCCGCCAGATGCTGGCCTACTCCGGGCGAGGTCGCTTCGTGATCGAGCCGATCAGTGTCAACGCGATCGTCGACGAGATGACCCACTTGCTGGGCAGCGTGATCTCGAAGAACGCGGTCCTCAAGACCGATCTCGCCCCCGAGCTTCCGCGGGTCGAGGTCGACGCCACGCAGATCCGCCAGGTCGTGATGAACCTGGTCACCAATGCCAGCGACGCGGTCGGCGACCGCCCTGGGATCATCTCGATCACCACCGGCGTGATATCCGCCACGCACGAGTACCTGCAAGACACCTACCTCGACGAGGGGCTAGTCGAGGGGCGCTACGTGTACCTCGAGGTCTCCGACACCGGCGCCGGCATGGAGGCCGCGACCCGCGAGCGGATCTTCGATCCGTTCTTCACCACCAAGTTCACCGGGCGCGGCCTCGGCCTCGCCGCCACACTGGGCATCCTGCGCGGCCACCGCGGCGCCATCAAGGTGTCCAGCGAGCCCGGGGGGGGCTCGAGCTTCAAGGTGCTGCTGCCGGCGCTGTCCGACGCCACCGCCGGCGCGGTCCCCACCTCACCTCCGGTGGTGCCACCGCCCGAGCTCGCCGGCCGCTTGGTGCTGGTCGTCGACGACGAACCCATGATCCGGTCGGTGGCGGCCCAGCTCCTCGAGCACGCCGGTTACCGGGTGATGTCCGCTGCGGATGGCGAGGAGGCGGTCGCGCTGTTCCAGGCGCGGGGCGACGAGATCGCCTGCGTGCTCCTCGACATGACGATGCCCAAGCTGAACGGCCTCGAGACGTTCGGGGCCATGCGCAAGCTGCGCGCCGACGTCCGCGTCGTCCTGTCCAGTGGATACACCGAGCAGGAGGCGGCCCAGCGCTTCGTGGGCAAGGGCATCGCCGGCTTCATCGCCAAGCCGTGGAGCGCCGCCGCCATGGTCGCCATGATCGGCCGCGCGATCGGCGGCGAAGACGGCTGAGGCCCGTGCTCGGCGAAGCGTCGCCGGTGTACGGTCCGCCCGTGAAACCCATTCTCCATCTCGACGAGGTCGTCCTCGAGCATCACGTACACGGCGACAGGTTCGAGGCCGACGACGGAACGATCAGCGAGCGGATCGGGGCCAGGCTGCTCGGCTACTCGTTGACCGTGGTGCCGCCCGGCAAGCGGGCGTGGCCGTTCCACAACCACCACGTGAACGAGGAGATGTTCCTCGTGCTTTCGGGCGAGGGCACGATCCGCATCGGAGCGCAGGAGTATCCCATCCGCGCCGGCGATGTGATCGCGGCGCCGCCAGGTGGGCGCGACACGGCGCACCAGATCATCAACACCTCGTCCGCCGAGCTGCGCTACGTGAGCGTCAGCACGATGCTGCCGATGGAGGTCGTCGAGTACCCGGACTCCGACAAGGTCTTGGTCCGCGTCGGTGCCGCGGGTGGGGAGCCGTCGACGCGCAGCTACTCCCGCGTCGGCCGGCCCGGGCCGGCGACCGATTACTGGGACGGCGAGTAGGCGGCCTCGTTCACGCCCGGCGCAGGAAGAACGCCACCGTCGCCCGCCGCGCCCACGCCGTCGCCACGCGTCCGACCGCGCGCGCCAGCGGCGCCATCACGCCGGTCGCACCTTCGTGCCGCATCCCGAGCGTGCGGTGCACGAGCTGCTCGGCGTGCAGGCTCGACGAGTGTCGCTCCTCGATCACGACGAGCCCGGCGCGCTGCGCCAGCACGTGGTAGTCCGCGGCCCGCCGGTGGGCGCGGAACTGGCCGTGGGCCCAGTGGTGATGCGCGCGCCCCAGGTTGACCGCGCACCAGTCGCGCTGCTGCACGATCCCGTCGGGGGACAGCCGCTCGCGCACGCGCGTGAGCAGCTCGGTCGCCTCGACGTCGTCGAGGTAGGTGAGGATGCCGCCCAGCACCACCAGGTCGGCGTTGGCGTAGTCCACGAACCGGCGCACGTCGCCGCAGCTCACGGTCCAGTCGGTGTGCCCGCTGGTCCGCAGCCGGCGCGTGGTCTCGGCCACGAAACCCGGGGCCATGTCGACGGCGATCAACTGCCGCGCGATCGTCGTCAGTCGCGCCGTCCAGTCGCCGTAGCCGCAGCCGAGATCGACAGCGAGCGAGGGCCGCGCCGGCAGGTAGCGAGCCAACCGCCGCCATTCCCAGTCGTGGCGCTGAGCGCGGGCCCAGCGTTCCCAGCGCTCGCTGCGCGCGCCGGGGATCACGGCGAGCGGGGTCGCCACCATCTCACCGCGCCGGACCCACTCGTCGGTGTCGGGTTCGGCGGGCCGGGGCGCGCTGGTCGGAGGGGCGTTTTCGCGAGCCTGGAAGTGAGTGAGGGTCTTCGCCATGCACCCAGCGTGCGGCGGCCGACCCGGAGCATCCCATCGCCGGAGCGTGACAGGAGCGTGAGCGGCCTGGCTGGCCAGCGCGCCTCAGGTCGCGGTGACCGACCAGCTCACGAAGTAGCCGCGGCCCTGCACGCCGTCGACGACGCCGGCGAAGTCGACGCTGGCCAGCGCCGTGCGCAGCCGCCGCACCACCTGGCGCACGTTCTCCTCGTCGGCGTACGCCGACTGGAACGGCAACGACTGCACCAGCTGCCGCGTCGGCACGCAGCCGCGCGACGGTGAGGGCGAGTCGGCGTCGACGACCGCGCGGTGACACAGGATGCGCAGGAGATGGAGCTCGAGAGGCGACAGCCCGATCTCCGACCACGACGCAGAGGCCTCCTCGCGGTAGAGCACCGCGCCGCCGCTGGCGCCGTCGCCGGCGACCAGCACGCACAGCTCGCGCGCCTCGCGACGGAGGGTGAAGCGCAGGTCGTCCATGGCCACGCCGTGGGTGGTCGCGGTGCCGGCCGCGGCGCCGGCCACCGGTGGCACGGCCTCGACGAACCACAGCTTGACCTCGCCCACCGCCAGCACCGCCGGCGCGACGAGCGCGGCGCGACCCAGAACGCGCTTGCCGTCGATGCGGGTGCCGTTGCGGCTGCCGCGATCACGCACGTGCCAGCCCTCGGCGGCGCGGGCCAGCTCGACGTGCTCGCGCGACACCGAGCCATGCAGGAGCGCCAGCTCGCCGTCGAGCTTGCGGCCGATGCGGGTACCTGAGGCGCGGACGGGGTGGGCGCGCCCGAATCCATCGACCAGCCAGGCGTCGGCGGTCGGCGTCGCCGGCGACGACACGTGCTCGTGCAGGAGCCCGGAGCAGGGCGCGACCTCGGCCGCGCACCCGACACACAGGAGCCCGATCACCGCGCGCCCTCCACAGCGAGGGCAGGTCACGCCGCAACTCTCGGCATGAGGTCGTCGTGGTGCGAGAGATCGACGGTGAGCGTGGTCGGTGCGCACGCCGCGGCGCCGGCGAGCATGGTGTCGCGCAGCGAGTCGAAGCGACGCCACCAGGCCTGGGCGTCGGCCTCACCCCACTCGTCGCTGTCGGGCAGCGCCCGCAGCGCCGCGCCCAGGGCGCGCGCGCTGTCTGGCCGACCGCTCACGTCCTTGGCCAGGCATGCCATCACCAGCGCCTCGAGGGCGGCGGGGACGTCGACGGCGGCGCGGCGCGACGGCGGCACCGGCCGGGCCGTCGCGTGCTGCGCGCACACCTCGAGCGCGGTCACGCCCTCGAAGACGTGCGTGCCGGTGAGCAGGAAGTAGGCGGTGGCGCCGAGTGCGTACAGGTCGCTGGCCGGGCCGACGCGACCGGGATCGGTGACCGCCTCGGGCGAGATGTAAGCCGGAGTTCCGACGATGCCGCGGGCCGCGGCGCCGCGCGCGACCTCCTGCACCAATCCGAAGTCGACCAGCTTGGCGACGTCTGCGGCGCCGCCGCGTCGGCACAGGATCACGTTGGCGGGCTTGATGTCGCGATGGATCAGGCCGAGCGCGTGGGCCTCCTCGAGCGCGCCGCACAGCTGCTGCATCACGTGGATCACGCGCCGGGCCGGCTGCGGGCCGTGGTTACGCACCAGCGTGTCGAGATCGACCCCGTCGAGGTACTCCATGACGTAGTAGAAGACGCCGTCGGGGCTGCGGCCGTAGTCGAAGACGGCGACGGTGTTGGGGTGGGTGAGCTGGCTCATGAGCTGGACCTCGCGCTCGAAGCGAGCCAGGCACTCGGCGTCATGGCGCGAGGGCTGGAGCAGCTTGATCGCCGTGGGCCGGCGCAGCATGGCGTGGCGAGCCTTGTGGACCACGCCCATGCCGCCCTCGCCGATCTTGCCCTCGAGGGTGTACTGGCCGAGCTGCATGGCCTGGCTGACCTTCCTGCGCAGGCCGTAGATGACCTGCGAGCCGGTGGCGGCCAGCGCCACCGCCAGCGTCGAGAACAGGAAGACGGCGGCAAGGAACGGCAGCACGGGCAGATCGATGCGGTGAGGATGGACGAGGGCTACCGCGGTGGCGGCGACGAACAGCGGCGCGAAGGCCATGGCGCCCGCCGCCACCGTGCGAGTGCCGGTCGAGGGCACGAGGATGGCGCGGCTGAACACAGCGATCACCAGCGCGCTGTAGATGGCGGCGAAGCGCGGCGTGTAGAAGTACGCGGTCACGCCCAGCACGCCGCCGATCACCAGCGCGTAGCACCCGTCGACCAGGTAGAGCGCGCCGAGGGTAGGGCGGCTCCGGCGCGTGGTCTGGTACCAGACGCCGGCGCACAGCAGCGCGCCGGCGAGGCCGACGCCGAACACCGTGCGTGCGTTGTCGGGCTGGTGCACCGGGTAGAGCCGCGCCAGTGCGATCACGAAGACGACGACGACGCAGAACACCGCCAGCGCCAGCCGCGAGAACAGGGCCAGCCGCGCCAGCACGTGCGCGCGCACCTCCTCGCCATCATCGGCCGGGGTGCCGGCGGGGCGATCGAGCGAGGCCCGGGGCATGCGGGCACGACCAGCAAGCCGCGTTCCCGACCGGGGCGCAGCGATCGCGCCGTCTTGGCGAACTCGGGGCGAGGCCGATGACGGACCTCCACCGCACCGGGCGCCGCCGGTGTCAGCGCTCCGACAGGCGCAGAGCCACCCCGTCGACGATCACCGGCGCGGTCGGACCGCGCGGGGCAGTAGCGCCCAGTAGCGACCGGCGCCGCCAAGGTGGCCAGCGATCTCGCCGTCGCTCTCGTCGGGGCCCCAGTAGAGATCGGCGCGCACCGCGCCCTTGATGTTGCCGCCGGTGTCCTGGGCGATCACCAGGTGGCGCCACGGCTCGGTGCCGCGGCCGGTGGTCTTCGGTGCCTGGGTGTCGACCCACAAGGGCGTCGAGGCAGCGACGAAGTTTCGATCGACCGCCGCCGAGCGACGCGGCGTGAGCATCACCTCCTGCGAGCCGACCGCGCCCGGCTCGGTACCGAGCTTGAAGAAGACCATCGACTCGTTGCCGTCGGTGATCTCGTAGAACTGATCCATGTGCGCGTTCAGCTCGGCGCGGATACCCTGCATGGTGCCCTGGCCGCGCGGCAGGAGCCCGCGGGCGCGCAGGAGCCGCGCCGGTCCGGCGTAGGCCTGGCCGTTCTTGCCGTCGTACTCGACCCACACCTCGGTGCCGTCGTCGAGGGTGGCGCGACCCGAACCCTCGATGTCGAGGAACAGGGTGTCGACCGGATCGTCGGCCCACAGCAGCTCGAGGTTGCGGCCGGCGTAGGCGCCCTGCCGCACCTCGGCCCGCGTCGGCATGGGCACCAGCTCGCCGGTCGCGGGATCGATCTTGCCCCAGTGTTTGCGGCCGCGGCCGGTCGGGCTGCACGCCGCCATGTCGATCATCACCACCTCGGGAGGTCGCCGGTAGATGGGGTGCTGGTACTGGTCGTGGCGCGTACGCGACGCGCGCAGCGGTTGCACGAAGTACGCGGTCATCTTGCCGACCGGTCCCTTCTTCCCCGACACCTGCCACACCGCCATCTCCTTCTCGAAGAAGCGGCGCGCGGCCGCGTCGTCGCCGGCCGGCACCGCGGCGGCCGCCGCACACGCCGCGCGCCACTGCCTGGCCTTGCCGTAGCGTCGGTCGAGCCCGACCCACGCGTCGTCAGCCAGCTGGCCAAGCTTCACGCACGAACGCAGGAACGCCGGGACCGCCTCGGCGTGCCGGTCCTCGCTCCAGCCGACCAGATCGGTCCACGTCGCCTTCGCGAAGCTCACCCGATCGATCGGCGGCGGCGGCCGCGGCACCACCCGCGGACACGGCGGCGGCAACGCGGCCACAGGCGCGCTCACCGGCGGCGCACCTGCGTCGATCGCGCCGGCGTCGACCTCGGTCGCGGCTGGAGCGAGCGCGGCGGTCGCGGTCGTGGGGCCAGCGGCCGCGGCGCTTCCAGCCCCTGGTCCGGTCTCGGCGCTGCTGCGGCAGGCCGCCAGCACGACACTCAGGACGACGAGGGCCCAGCGCACGTCTCGGGATCGTACGTGGTCCCGGCCCGGGTGCCAGAAAAGTCTTCGCGCCTCGGGCGTACACTCGCCCCGTGCCAACCTCGCGCCCGTTTTCCGGCGCCGATCTCGATGCCGTGGTCGCGCTGGTCGCCGCCGCCGACCGCGGCGACGACGTCGAGCTGAACGGCAAGTCGGCGCCGGTGGTCGCCACCACCCTGGCCGCACCCGGGGGCGACGCGGCCGACCGCCAGATCTGGCTCGACGACGCCGGTCAGCCGGTCGCCTTCGCCCGCATCCGGGTCCACGACGTGGCCGGCGTGGTCCACGGCCGCTTCCACTACGTCCTCGCCCCGGTCGCTGACCTCGCCCTCGAGCGTGACATCATCGCGTGGGCCGAGACCCGCGTTGCCGCCGGAGCCAGGGGATCCGCGGCGGCCACCCTGGTCCATCCCGTCGGCCCCCGCGACCCGACCCGCGGCGACCGCCTGATCGCGCTCGGCTTCCACGTCCACCGCGTACGCATGCGCATGGTCCGCGCCACCACGCCGCCGTACGATGCGCTCATGCCGGCCGGCTACACCCTGCGTCCGAGTCACGGCCCGGTCGAGGCGCCGGCCTACCTCGAGGCGTTCAACACGTCGTTCCTCGACACCAACGACTACACGCCTTTCAGCCTCGACGAGCTGCTCCACGATCTGCACGACCCGGGCTACCGCGCCGATCGCGACCTGGTGCTCGAGGACGCGGCCGGCGCCATCGTCGGTTTCAGTTACATCAGCACCGATCCCGCCACGCCCGATCACGCCCACCTCGGCGCCATCGGCGTGCTCCGCGCCCATCGCCGCCAGGGCCTCGCGGCCGCCGTGCTCGCCGACACCCTGCGCCGCCTCGCCGCCGACGGCGTCGCCACCGTCGACCTCTTCGTCGACAGCGACAGCCCGACCGGCGCCCCCCGCCTCTACCAGCGCGCCGGCTTCACGGTCGCCCACATCGAGACCCGCTACGCCCGCCCGGTGTAGCCCACGGCGCAGCGGCCGTCGCGCGTCATTCGACACACAGGCCGAGCGACCAGGACGTGAGCAGACCGCCGTCGCTGCTGGCGATGTCGGTGACGCGCAAGCTCCAGACGCCGGCGGCGGCTTGCCCGTTGACCGTGCTCATCGGCTGCTCTGGGCGGAAACGCCCGCGGTACGGCGGCGTGCCAGCGGTGATCGCCGTCGCGGCGCCGTCATCGAAGATGGCCGATGCGTAGTCGTCGCCGGAGCCGCCGTTGAGGCTGGACAGGTCCAGCGTGCTAGCTGTCGGCGAGATCAACGCCACGCTCGCGTCACCGGTGAACTGGTGTGAGATCGACCCGGCCACGGCGATCGCCTTGCGCACCGTCCCGGTGGTCGACACCGGGATGTTCATCAGCGCGAAGGTGCCGACCTGGTTGTCCGGGACCAGCTGCGCCGCCTCGGTCGAGCGGAGTTGCACCGTCGTCTGGCCCACGGCGCACCCCATCTCGAGCTGACAGCTCGCGCATCCGTCACCCGCGACGGCGTTGCCATCGTCGCAGATCTCGTTGGCCTCGACGAAACCGTTGCCGCACACGGCGGGGACCGCGGGGTCGACGCACAGGGCCAGGCTCCAGCGATCGAGCGTGCCGGCGGTGCCGACGGTGTCGTCGCTGAGGCGCAGCACCCAGGTTCCGGCGGCGGACTGGTTGCCGAACCCGGCGAACCCGGCCGAGGTCGAGATCGATTGCTCGGGCCGGAACGCCCCGGTGTACGGCGCCACTCCGGCCGTGATGAGCGTCGCGGCGGCATCGCTGAACAGCGTCGACAGATAGTTCACGCCGGCCTGGTCGCTGGTGACGTCGCGCTGGACACCGTGGGGGCTGGTGAGGAAGACGTCCAGGTGCAGGTTGTTCGCGTGAGTGATCGAGACGCTCGGGATCACCCGCCGCACCACGCCCGCCACCGGGATGTCGATCGTGCTGAGCACGCCCGACATGCCGCCCACCGCCGGACGGTCGGGGATCGGGGTCGAGGTGGAGTTGACCACGATGACGGGCGTCTCGCCGGGGCCGCACCCGATGTCGAGCGTGCACGTGGCCGAGCATCCGTCGCCGGGCGCGATGTTGTTGTCGTCGCAGACCTCGCCGGCGTCCAGGTTTCCGTCGCCGCAACCGTCGGCGATCTGACAGAGGTTGCTGCACGCGTCGTTGCCGACCATGTTGCCGTCATCGCACTCCTCGCCCGGCGCGGTCAGGCCGTCACCGCAGTACGGCGCGGTCGCGTTGATGCACATCGCGACCGTGTACGTCCCCATCGTCCCCGCGCTGTTGGCCGTGTCGTCGCGGACCTGAAGGAGCCAGGTGCCGGCGCCGTTGAGGTTGAGGAAGTCGAAGCCGGCCGAGGTCGACAGCGACTGCTCGGGCCGGAAGCGACCTGTGTAGGGCGGCGCGCCGGCGGTGATGGCCGTCGCCGCGGTGTCGTCGAACCCCGTCTGCACGTAGTTCGCTGTCGAGCCGTTGTCGCTCGAGAGATCGCGGATGATGCCGCCCGGCGACTGCAGCTGGATGTCGAGCTGGCCGGTGTTGGAGTGGTTGATCGAGGTCAGGAACACGGTGGTGCGTCGGATCGCGCCGGTCGTGGGCATCGTGACCGGGAAGTCGGTGAACACGTTGTCGTCGGTGATCGGGGCCGAGGTCGGAACCGTGACCACGACCGGGGTCTCGCCCGCGCCGCAGGCGATATCGACCTGGCAGGACGCCGAGCAGCCGTCGCCGCCGACCACGTTGTCGTCGTCGCAGGTCTCGCCGCCGTCGAGGTTGCCGTCGCCGCACCCGTCGGGGATCCCGCAGCTGTTGCTGCAGGTGTCGTTGTCGACGGTGTTGCCATCGTCACACTCCTCGCCCGGGTCGGGGACACCGTTGCCGCAGAAGCCGCTCGGGTCGACGCACAAGGACAAGGTCCAGCCGAGCAGGGTGCCGACGTCGCCGCCGGCGTTGTCGCTGAGATGCAACCGCCACGTGCCGGCCGCGCTCTGCGAGCCGAACCCGTTGACCGACGAGATCGTCTGCTCGGGCTGGAAGGCCCCCGTGTAGGGCGGGGCACCGGCGACGATCGAGGTCGCCGCGTTGTCGTCGAAGCGGGTGTTGATGAGGTTATCGCCGCCGCCGCCGCGGCGGACGATCAGGTTGCGGGACCGGTTCACGGGCGAGACCAGCGAGATGATCAGGTCTCCGTCGAAGGTGTGGTTGAGGCGGCCGAGGCCCACCACGGCCTTGCGGATCGCGCCCTGGCGGGCCACGGGGACCACGGCGTTGCTGTCGATGCCGGCCGGGGTGCTGTCGGGGATGGCCCTGGGAACGTCGGTCGAGTTGATCTGCACCAGGGTCTCGCCGGCGCCGCATGCCACCTCGAACGTGCAGGTGGGCGAGCAGCCGTCGTTGGCGGTGCGGTTGCCGTCCTCGCATTGTTCGATGGCTGGATTGAGCGTGCCGTCGCCGCACTCGAGGGTGCAGGTCGCCGAGCACCCGTCGCCGTTGTCGCCGGGGTCGCAGATGCCGGGCGTCCCGGGGCCGCAGCCGTCATCGCATTGCTCGGCGCCGCCGCGCACGCCGTCGCCGCAGGTGGTGACACACACCGAGGGCGCGGTGCCGGTGCAGGTGTAGCCGGTCTCGATCGTGCACGCGGCCGAGCAGCCGTCGTTGTCCTCCGCTGGTGCCGCGTCGTCGCAAGCCTCGATGCTGGCCTTCACGCCGTCACCGCAGGTCGCCACGCACGACGACGGCGTGCCGGAGCAGGTGAACCCGAACTCGATCTGGCAGGCCGCCGAGCAGCCGTCGCCGTCGACGTTGTCGTCGTCGTCGCACATCTCGCCGGCGTCGATGTCGCCGTCGCCGCACGTGATCGCGCAGACGCTGGGCTCGCCGCTGCAGACGTAGCCGGGCTCGACCTGGCACGTGGCCGAGCAGCCGTCGCCGTCCTCCTCGGGCGGCGCGTCATCGCACTGCTCGAGGCCGCGCACCAGGCCGTCGCCGCAGCCGGGCAGGCACACCGAGGGCATGAAGCCGGTGCAGTCCCAGCCTGGCTCCTCGGTGCAGAGCGCCGAGCAACCGTCGCCGTCCTCGGCCGGCACCGTGTCGTCGCACTCCTCGAGACCGGCGCGGATGCCGTCGCCGCAGGTCGTCGAGCAGGCAGATGGCATCGTCCCGGTGCAGGTCCAGCCGAGCTCGACGGTGCAGGTCATCGAGCAGCCGTCGCCGTTCTCTGCGGGCGGCATGTCGTCGCAGGCCTCGCCGGGCAGGCGCACGCCGTCGCCGCAGATCGGCGTGCACGACGATGGCGAACCCGTGCAGGTGTACCCGGGCTCGGTCAAACACGTCGCCGAGCAGCCGTCGCCGTTCTCGGCCGGGGCCGGATCGTCGCAGCCCTCGCTCGCCACGACCCGGCCGTCGCCGCAGATCGGGAAGCACAGGGACGGTGTGCCCGTGCACACCCAGCCCGGCTCGACGAAGCACGACGCGTTGCAGCCGTCTCCGTTCTCGACCGGCGGGGGGTCGTCGCAGCCCTCGGCGCCGGCGCGGATGCCGTCGCCGCACATCGTCGTGCAGGTCGAGGGCGAGCCGCCGCAGGTGAAGCCGGGCTCGATCGTGCAGGTCGCCGAACAGCCGTCGCCACTCTCGGCCGGCGCCGGGTCGTCGCAGGCCTCGCCGGTGACGACCACGCCGTCGCCGCAGGTGGCGACGCACACGCTCGGCACCATCGTGCAGGTGTAGCCGGGCTCGCGCTGGCACGTGGCCGAGCAGCCGTCGCCGCCCATCGTGTCGAGGTCGTCGCAGGTCTCGCTGCCGGCGATGATTCCGTTGCCGCAGCGGGTGGTGGTGCAGTTGTTGTCGCAGCCGTCGTTGTTGGCGGCGTTGCCGTCGTCGCACTCCTCGGTGCCGCTGCGGGTGCCGTTGCCGCAGCCGGTGGGCCGGCAGGTGCCGCCGGTGCCGTCGTCGCAGCCGTCGCCGTTGGTCTGGTTGCCATCGTCGCAGGCCTCGTTGCCCTGGCGCACGCCGTCGCCACACGCCGGGGCCCGGCACACCTGGGCCGTGCACACCCCGCTGACGCAGTCGCCGGGGATGGCGCAGCCTTCGCCGTCGTCGCAGCGACGCCCGGGCGCACACGAGCCGCCGCAGTCGACGTCGGTCTCGGAGCCGTTCTCGCTGCCATCGGAGCACGTGGCCGACTCGCAGACGTGAGTGGTCGGGTTGCACTCGAGCGGAGCGGTGCAGTCGTCGTTGTCGTTACACCCCACGCACTCGCCGCCGGCCGAGCAGACGCCGTCCGGGCAGGCTGTGCCGGCCTCGACGGGGGTATGGATCGGCGTCTCGCCGTCGCACTCGTCGATCGTGCACGGGTTGGTGTCGTCCTCGGGCGTACACGGCAGGGCGTCGATGGGGGCGTCCAGGTTGTCCCCACACGCTGCCACCCCGGCGCAGATCAGGAAGATGCCGAGCAGATGGCCAAGAACGCCCATGGTGCGATTCCCCATGGGGCCAACGATAGGCCGCCTCGCGGCCGCGAACAACGGCCGTGACGCGTCGCTTTGTCGTCGGGAAATGGACGACGGCGGATGCACCGGCGCGAGCGTCGCGGTAGGAACGGGGGATGAAGCTCCGCTCCGTGCTCCTGTTCGCCGCCATCGCCGCGTGTTGCCCGCCGGCGGCGCACCCTGTCGGGCCGACCGGGCCAGACGTGGGCACGGGTGATGGTTCCGGCTCGGAGCCGGTGGTCGTCGACCCCGTGACGCCGCCGCCGTCGGTCCGCTACGACCTGCTCGAACGTCTGGCCTTCAACCGCAAGGCCGCCGAGCACGCGCTGCCGATCTTCTGGCGCACCGACGCCGACAACGACGGCACGCTCGATCCGGCGGAGCTGGTCGGCCTGTGGGGCTGGACCGGCCCGGCGCGCGCCGATCTGGTCAGCGGCGCGGGCGAGTTCACGCCCGCGTTCGCCGCGCTCTACAGCGCGCTCGTGACCGAGACCGCCGCCGACGGCGTCGACTCGCCCGAGGGGCGCCGCCTGGCCGCGATCCGCGACGAGCTGGCCCAGGGCCGGCCCACGCTGGTCGAGACCGACCTGGCGTCCTCCAGCGAGGAGGACTTCATGATCATCCACCACGTGAACCGCGCCGCCACGGTCATCGAGCGGCTGTTCGCGCGCCAGAGCGGCACCCTCGAGCTCGCCGCCGCCGCCGCCTCGGCGGATCCGGCCAGCCGCATGGTCTTCTTCCGCAACCAGGGTCCGTGGTGCGAGGCGCCGCGGACCGAGAACAACCCCGACTGCAACGCGCTGGCCTCGCGGCCGAAGAAGGTGTCGGGGCTCTACCCGGCGGCGCTGCAGGCCCAGCCCAGGTTCTGCGACCTCCTCGCCAAGCAGCCCAACGCCGCCGAGCTCATGGGGCACTTCTCGGTCGTCGTCGACGGCAAGACCGCGGGCACCTACGCCGCGGTGCCGTTCCAGGTGGCCTGGAAGGACGACATGGAGGCCGTGGCCACGGAGCTCGAGGCGGCGGCGGCGGTGATCAAGACGCCGAGCGAGCAGCCGTTCGCGGCGTACCTGCAGGCGGCGGCGGCCGCCTTCCGCAACGGCGACTGGGAGCGCGCCGATCAGGCGTGGCTCGACATGGGCAACAAGGGGTCGCGCTTCTACCTGCGCATCGCCCCCGACGAGGTCTACCACGACCCCTGCGCGCTCAAAGCCGGCTTCCACGTCAGCTTCGCGTTCATCAACCCGGGCTCGATGGCGTGGCGCGCCAAGCTCGAGCCGGTGAAGGCCGAGATGGAGGGTGTGCTGGCCAAGCTCGCCGGCAAGCCGTACAAGGCGCGCGACGTCAAGTTCAAGCTCCCTGACTTCGTCGACATGATCGTCAACGCCGGCAACTCGCGGAGCGCGCACGGCGCGACGCTCGGCCAGTCGCTGCCCAACTGGGGCAAGGTCGCCGAGGCTGGCGGCCGCACCGTGGCCATGACCAACGTCTACACCGACGCCGACAGCTCGGCGACGTTGCTCGAGCAGACCTCGGCCTTGTTCTGCCCGGCGACCCAGGCTCGGGTCTCCGCCGATCCGGCGTCATCGCTGATGAGCACGGTCCTGCACGAGGCCGCCCACAACCTCGGCCCGGCCCACGACTACAAGGTGAAGGGCAAGACCGACGATGAAATCTTCGGTGGCCCGCTGGCCTCGACGCTGGAGGAGCTCAAGGCCCAGACCGCGGCGCTCTACTTCTCCGAGTGGCTGGCGGCGCGCGGCGTGATCACCCGAGCCGAGGCCGACGCCGCCCACGTCCGCGACGTGGCCTGGGCCTTCGGCCACATCTCGCGCGGCATGTACGCCGCCGACGGCACACCCAAGAACTACTCCCAGCTCGCCTCGATCCAGATGGGCTCGCTGGTCGCCGCCAAGGTGCTGGTGTGGAAGCCCGAGACCACCGCCGCCAATGGCCGCGACCAGGGGTGCTACGACATCGATCTGGCGACGTGGGCGCCCGCGGTCGACAAGCTCGCCGCCCGCGTGCTCAAGGTGAAGGGCGCCGGCGACAAGAAGGGCGCCGATGCGATGGTCGCCGCGTTCGTCGACGCCAAGGACGCCTGGGCCGACCAGCGCGCGATCATCACCGAGCGCTGGCTGCGCGCGCCCAAGGCCAGCTTCGTCTACAGCATCCATCGTTAGGACGCTCACGCACTTCTCGGACGGTGTGCGAATTCGCGCGTTGCCGAGACCGGCTCACCTTGCCAGTGTGCTCTCGTGGAGCGCTCGTACGACGTGATCGTGGTGGGCGGCGGGCCGGCCGGGAGCAGCTGCGCCCGTACGCTCGTCCGCGGCGGCGCGAAGGTGGCGGTCGTCGATCGCGCGACGTTCCCGCGCGTGAAGCTGTGCGCGGGTTGGATCTCGGCACCGATCTGGGACGTCCTCGGGATCGCGCCGCGTGAGTACCCGGGCGGTTTGTGGCCGTGGAACACCTGCCACGTCCACTACCGCGGCCGTGCCCACGCCGTCGGCTGCACGGGCTGGTTCATCCGCCGCTTCGAGCTCGACGACTTCCTGCTGCGCTCCAGCGGCGCGACGCTGCACACCGGCGTCGTGGTGAAGGCGATCGAGCGCGACGCCGACGGTCTCTGGTCGGTGGCCGGGCTGCGGGCCCGTCACCTGGTCGGCGCCGGCGGGACCCACTGCCCGGTGGCGCGCCTGTGGGAGACGCCGCGGCCCCGCCGCCCGGTGGGCGTCCAGGAGCTGGAGCTGCCGCTCGATCCGGCGGCGATCGCCGCGGCCCGGGTCGGGAAGGACGGCGAGCCCGAGCTCTTGCTCCACGACGATCTGCGCGGCTACGCCTGGAACGTGCCCAAGACCGACTGGCTCAACGTCGGCGTGGGCACGCTCGATCCCGGTGAGGTGCGGGCGGCGTGGACGCGCGCGCGCACGCACTTCCGCGACGCGGGCCACCTGCCCCCCGACGCCGAAGCGCCGCTCGATCACGTCAAGGGTCACTCCTACTACCTCTACGATCCGGTGCACCTCGACGGCGCGGCGCGCCCCGATGCGGACGGTCGCGGCGGGGCGTACCTGGTTGGCGACGCGCTCGGACTGGCCCAGCCGCTCACCGCCGAGGGCATCCTGCCGTCGACGCTATCGGGCCGGCTGCTCGGCGAGGCCATCGTCGCCGGTGATCCGGCCGGCTACCCCGAGCGGCTGCGCGACCACCCGGTGATCGTCGACTACCGCCGCATCCATCGGGTGCGGGTGGCGGTGTCGGCCCTTCGCCGGCCGGGGTCTGGCGCCGGCGGTGCGAATGGCTCGAACGGCTCGAATGGCGCCGGCCATCGCGGCCGCCTGCGCGAGGGCGCCAGTCGTCTGACCGCCCGCGCGATCGCCACGGGCTTCGCCTGGATGTTCTCCGGCGCCCGTCTCCCCGCGCCGCGGCTGGTCGATCTGGCGCTGTCCACACACGAGAGGAGACGGTCGTGACTCCGTTGAAGACGATCCTGCACTCGCTCGACGGTCGCCGCGCCGGTGAGGTCTGTCGCGACCTCCTCGCCACGGCCGGCGTCAGCGTCGGCGGTGACGCCCCCTGGGACCTGACCGTTCATGACGACCGGCTGTGGACCCGGGTCCTGCGCAACGGCGCCCTCGGCCTCGGCGAAGCCTACATGGATGGCTGGTGGGACACACCCTCGCTCGATCAGCTCTTCGATCGCGTGCTGCGGGCACGCCTCGATCGCGTGGTCACCCGCAACTGGGTGTTCATGGCCCATATCCTCCGGGCGCGGCTGTTGAACACCCAGGCTGTGAACCCGTTCGAGATCGCCGAGAAGCACTACGACATCGGCAACGATCTCTACCAGGCCATGCTCGATCGCCGCATGGCCTACACCTGTGCCTACTGGGACGGCGCCGCCGATCTCGAGGCGGCCCAGGAGCAGAAGCTCGAGCTGGTGTGCCAGAAGCTCGGCCTGCAGCGCGGCATGCGCGTGCTCGAGCTCGGTTGTGGCTGGGGCAGCTTCGCCAGCTACGCCGCCGAGCGCCACGGTGTCTCGGTCGTGGCCTACAACGTGTCGAAGGAGCAGGTGGCGTGGATCCGCGAGCACCATGGCGGTCTCCCCATCGAGGTCCACCTCGACGACTACCGCAAGGCCGCCGGCACCTTCGACGCCGTGGTGTCGATCGGACTCATGGAGCACGTCGGTCCCAGGAACTATCGCGGCTACATGGAGCTGGTCGATCGTTGCCTGGTCCCGGGCGGAGTGTCGATCGTCCACACCATCGCCTCGAACCGGACCCGCGACCGCATCGATCCGTGGTTCGATCGGTACATCTTCCCCAACGCGGCGTTCCCGTCGCTGGGACGGCTGTGCAACGCCATGGAGGACCTGCTGGTGCCCGAGGACGTCCACAACCTCGGCGAGCACTACGATCCGACGCTGATGGCGTGGTGGGAGCGCTTCGACGCGGCCTGGCCGCGCCTGCGCGATCGCTACGGCGAGCGCTTCTACCGCATGTGGAAGTACTACCTGCTGGTGAGCGCGGCGACCTTTCGCGCCCGCTACATGCAGCTCTACCAGATCGCCTTCACGCGTCAGGGCGCGCCCTACCCGCGGGGCGTGCGCTCAGGCGATCACGTGCCCGGGCAGGCCTTGGCCCAGCGCGCCTTGAGCTCGGCCCACCGCGCCTCGCCGGCGTGATCGCGGTCGAGCTGGGTCCTGGCCTTGGGCCACTCGTCGCTCGAGCACTCGGTGAGCGACGGGGCCTGCGGCTGCTCGGCGCGGGCGGTCTCGGCCTGGGTGACGGCGCGGGTCGCGCGTAGCAGCGGCACGTCGAGGCTGCATAGCTTGCGCAGCTCGTCGATCGCCGGCCTGGCCGAGGCGGCGGCGTTGTTCGCGGTCGAGCTCCCGGCCCAGCTGCACGGCTCGAGCGGCTCCTTGCCGGCGGCCAGCGCCTCCTTGGCGGCGGCGAGGTTCTGGCCGGCCTCGTCCTTGTCGAGCCGGTCGACGGTGTCGTCGATCTTCTTGCCGATCTCCTTCACCTTGGACGAGCCGCCTTCGCAGGCAGCGAGCGAGGTGAGGGCGGCGGCGAGCAACAGGGTGTGGAGGACGGTGCGCAGCATGGCCCAGATGATACGGTGCGGCCGCGTGCGCGTCCTCGCCTACGTGTACCCGGGTTGGCATTCGATCCCCGAGCGGGACGACGCCTTCTACCCCGGGTTCACCGAGTGGGACCTGGTGTACGGGTCGGCGCCGCGCTTCGACGGTCACGTCCAGCCCCGACTGCCGCTGTGGGGTCGCTACGACGATCGCGATCCGGTCGCGGTCGAGCGACGTATCGAGCTGTGCCGCGCGCACGGCGTCGACGGGTTGGTGTACGGCTTCTTCTGGTGCCGCGGCAAGCGCGTGTTCCAGGACGCGCTCGATCTCGGCTTCCTCGGCAGCGCGGCGGGGAGGGACTTCCCGTTCGCGGTGATGTGGGCCAATCGCATGCCGCGGCGAGTGCTGCCGGTGCGGCGCACCGACACGCCGGTGATCGAGGCCGATCGCCTGGTGCCGTCCGACGTCGACGACTTCGTCGCCCTGGTCCGCTACCTGGCCGAGCGCTACTGGGTGCGCGACAGCTACCTGCGCGTCGGCGGTCGAGCCTACTTCTCGATCTTCGACTCGACCTTCTTCGTGAAAGAGCTCGGCGTCGACGGCGCGCGGGCGGCGGTGGCGGCGGCGCGCGCCATGCTGGTCTCGGCGGGGCTACCGGCGATGCACCTGGCGGCGATCGAGCCCAACGCCGACGTCATCGGCCAGGTACGCACCCTCGGTTTCGACAGCGTCACCAACTACGTGCTCCTGCCCGACTGGAAGGGTGAGTTCCTCCAGGACTACGCCCAGCGAGTCGCGATCCGCGCCGCGCAGTGGCCCGACCTCGCCGTGCGCGCCGGGCTCCCGTACCATCCGTCGGCGTGTCCGGGCTGGGACGCGTCGCCGCGCGCCGCCGACTTCGGCGCCACCGGCGAGACCCGGCCCGACAAGTACCCATGGTGGCCGGTGGTCACCGGCGAGCACCCGGATCGCTTCCGCGCTGCCGTGGCCCAGGCGGTCGCCTATGCGCAGGCCAGCGGCGTTCCCGACGACGAGCAGCTGGTGTTCATCGCCTCCCTCAACGAGTGGAGCGAGGGCCACTACCTCGAGCCCGACACCCGCTTCGGCCTCCAGTGGATCGAGGCCGTGCGCGACGGTCGCCGCTGACCGGACCCTAGCGCAAGGTGGTCACGAAGCTGACCACGTCGGCGACGAACGTCGCGTCGATCGTGCGATCAGGATCGACGTACTCGGCGACGTCGCCGGTGGCCGAGTAGGTGAAGTTGTGGTCGAGGTTGGGGTAACTGACGACGGTGACGCGCGAGTTGCCGCTGGCGCGGAAGGCGATCACCAGCGCGTCGGCGTCGGCCATCGAGACCTGCTGGTCGACGCCGCCCTGGGCGACGAGCACGGCCACGCGATCGAGGGTGGCGGCGGTCTCGGTGATCGGTACGCGCAGGTGGGAGGCGAGCCAGCCCTCGCCGCCCGACCACTCGCGGGCCTCGGCGGTATCGGGCAGCGGCTCGCCGGCGCGGATGGCCTCGAACGCGGCCTGGTGCTGCGCCAGCGCGTCGGCGATCTCGTCGTCGGTGAGGCCGGCGCGGCGCAGCGTCGACTCGACCTGCTCGAGCAGCACGGTGTCGACCTGGCGACCGGGCCCGGCGAGGAGCGCGATGCCGGCGAGGCCGCGGTCGCGGGCGGCGAGCCGCGTGGCCACGACCGCGCCTTCGGAGTGGCCGACGACGATCACGCGGCGGTGATCGACGGTGCGTTCGCGGCGCAGCGCCTTCACCATCGCGGCGGCGTCGCCGATGAAGGTGTCGAGGGTGGCCTCGCCGTAGGTGCCGGTCGACGCGGCGGTGCCGCGGTCGTCGCAGCGCAGAGAGACCACGCCGGCGGTGCCGAGCGCGCCGGCCAGCACCTTGAGCAGGCCTGGCTTCACGCCGCCGTCGCCGACGCTGTCACCGTCGCGATCCTGGGCGCCGGAGCCGGTCAGCAGGAGCACCGCAGGCCAGCGTGGGCGGATCCCGCCGGTGGGCGTGGCCGGTGTCACCAGCGAGCAAGCCAGTTCGACCGGCGCGAGGCCGCCGCCGCGGGGGACGCGGATGGTGCGCGCGTCCTCGACCAGGCCGGCGGCCAGTTCGGGCTTGCCTCGGCGAGTCGCGACCGCGGCGGCGATATCGGCGCCGCGGCCGGTGCGGACGGCGGTGAGCCCGAACATCGGCACCTCGACCGCGACCAGGCGGGCGTCTTCGCAGGCGAGGAGAACGCGCATGGAGCCGCCCAGATCGAGCCGCCTGCGCACCATGCGGCCGCCGATCGGCTCGTCGGGTCCGACCGTGACCGCCATCCCCGGAAACGCCGTGCGCATCCCCGGCGCGGCGATCGCGCACAGCGGCGCGAAGTGGCTCATCGTGTTGTCGGCGAGGAAGAGCTCGATGTCGCGGCTGGCGGTGCGCTCGGACGGCGGCGCGAACGGCGCCGTGCCGCGCAGGACCAGTGGCGAGCCGTCGAGCGTGCTGATGGTGCCGCCGTCCTTGACGTCGCGAAAGCGACCGGTGATCGGCCGCCAGGCGCGATCGGTGGAGAGCTCGCTGTCGAGCAGGCGAAGCACGCTGCCGGCAGTGAGGTGGACCTCGGCACGGAGCTGGTAGCCGGTGGCGTGCTGCTCGATCGAGAAGACCTCGTGGCCAAACGGCTTGCCACGGAGCGTGAGATCGAGCTGACCGTGATCCCAATCGGCGATCAGTGGCTCGATGGATCCTTCGACTCGAGCCTGTCCTGAGCGCTCCCCGCGGAGCGGGGAAGTCGAAGGGCTCAGGACGACGGGGTGGGTCGGATGCCGCGGCGATGCGCAACCCAGCAGCAGCGCGAGCCAGACGAACCGGGCCACCCTGATGGGACACCGTGGATGGCGGGCGGTTTCAGGGCGCCTTCTTGGCGAGCAGCGCGAGGAACTCCTTGGCGGTCTCGGCCACCTCGGCCAGCGCCTTGGTGTCGCTGGCCGAACCCTCAGCGCACTCGAGCTCGAACTCGGTGAGCGTGCCGGCCATCCGCTCGACGATCTCGTTCCAGGCGACGCCATCGACGCCCGCCGGCGGGTTCTTGCGCACCGCGGCGATCTGCGTGGTGATGGTGTCCAGCGCCTTGCACGCCGCCTTGGTGCGGGCGGCCTCGTCGGCCACGGCCAGGATCGGCTTGACCGTGTCATCGAGCGCCTTCAGCTCCGGGGGCAGACTGGCGTCGGTGGGCGGCGCGGCCTGGGCGGCGTCGACCTCGGGCGCCGGGGCTGCGGCGTCGATGGCCGGGGCCGCCGCGGCGGCGTCGACGGCAGCGGCCGCCGTCCCCGATCCGGCCGAGCCGCCCGTGGCCTCGGTCGTCTTCTTCTTGCAGGCCGCGCCCAGCGCGATGAACAGCGCGGCGCACAGGGACAGAACCAGGAGCGACTTGGTGCCAGGCGTCATGCCGGGATTGATATCACCCCTGCCGGATCAGGAGAGCACCAGGCGATGCTTGAAGTAGCCCATGGCGCGCGCCTCGGCCCAGGTCAGGTGCGTCGCCGCGCGGCTGTCGCGGGCCGGGTCGTTGACGATGACGCCGTCGGGGACGATCGCTTGCAGCTTGGCGTAGTGACCGGTCAGCGCGATCACGATCGAGCCGCCCGCCGCCAGATCGGCGCCGATGTGCTCGATGACGTAGTCGCGGTAGGCCTCGAGGGAGAGCCGGTCGTCGATGCTGGTGTCGGCCATGGCGGCGTCGTAGCCGGCCTGGAGGTCGCTGCTGACCTCGCCCTTGTTGCGGGCGTTGATGTACTTCTCGACGTCCTTGCGGTGGTCCTTGCCGAAGCCGCCCAGCACGTCGACGTCGCTGGCGGTCTTGTTCTTCTTGTCCTTCTTGATGCCGGTGGCATTGAACGCCTTGACCGAGCCGCTGGCGCCGAACTGCGAGCCCAGGTGGTCGAGCGTGGAGATACTCAAGATCGAGTCCCACGCTGCCTTGGCGCCGGCCTTGACCCCGTCGTCGGAGGTGTCCGGCATGGAGCGCGCGATCGCCGCCAGCTCCAGGAAGTCGGAAAGGCGCATACCGACGAGCTGCCCCCAGCTCACGCCCTGGCCGGCGACGGCGTCGACGGCGCCGGCCTTCGAGGTCGCGTCGCCAGTGATCTTGTGCTGATAGAACTTGGCGGCGGCCTGGACCTTGTCGCGGTTGCCCTTGAAGGAGGCGGCGCTCATGCCCAGCCCCTCGAGCGCCATGGCGAGCGAGGTGATGTTGCAGGTGCGCGTGTCGGTCGGCGGCGGCGACTCGAGGATGTCGATGTTGCGCGATTGCGAGTAGTAGGTGCCGATGCTCGCGATCAGCCGGTATGCGGCCCCCTTGAACGACGCCTCACCCTTGAGTGAGGCCAGCTTGCCGCGCACCACGCCGATGTTGGCAACGAACGTGTCGCGGGCCTTCCCCTTCTCCTCGGCGCCGTTCATCTTGCCCTGGGCGCGGAGGCTGTGGCTGGCCTCGACCAGCCCGGCCAGATCGGCGGCGATCTCCTTGACCACCGGGTCGCTCGACTTGGTCGCGATGTCGCGCAGCGTCGCATCGCTCAGGTCGCCGATCTCACCCTGATCGATCGGGCCCGGCTTGGGCGCGGGCTCCTCCTTCGGCTCCTGCGCCGGCGCAGGCGTGGTGCCACCGCCGGCTGGCTTCGGCGCGGTGTTGCCGCCGGTGTTGCCGCCCTTGAAGGCATCGATGACGGTGTTGAACAGGTCGCCGGCCGCGTCAGCGACGTTGGTGCCGATGTTCTTGATGGCGTTCAGGGTCTGCTCGGACGTCGGCCCGCCCGTCGGTGCGGCCGTCGGTGGCGCGTCGACGTCGCAGGGATCGTGGGGCGCGGGGAGCGGCGCGTCGGTGACGACCGGGGCCGCGTTGGGCGTGACCTGAGGCGTGACCTTGTTCGCCGCGGCGTGGGCGGTGTCCGGACCGCAGATGCCGTCGGGCTTGACGCCGTGGGCCACCTGCCAGCGCGCGATCTCGTTGGGATCGAGCTCACCGTCGGCGCCCACGCACGCGTTGTTGGTGGCGGCCTTGAACTGGTCGGCGAACTTGGGATGGTCGCGGTGGTACTCGCGCGCCCGCTTGACCCACGACGGCTCGGGTGCCCCGGTCGTCGCGTCGTCGGCCGGGCCCTTCTTCTGCACGCCCGTCGAGGGCGCGCCGCCACTGGCGGGCAAGAGATCAGCCGCTGACGCACCGGCGACGACGCGATCGGCGACCGCGTCGGCGTTCCGCTCGTAGCGGTCGCCGGCCTCGCCGACGCCGCCGTAGAGGTTGACGCCGTGGGCCTGCTGCACGACGTGGGCGGCCTCGTGGGCGGCGGTGTGCAGATCGGGGCTGCCGCCGAAAGCGACGTGGTTGCCGGTGGCGTAGGCGCTGGCACCCATCGACGCGCTGGCCTCGGCGGCGGGGCCGCCGACGTGAGCCTGGATCCCGGAGACGTCGTGGTCGGCGCCGAACGAGCGCTGGATCTGATCGAGGAAGGGCAGGCGCTGGGCCGGCGCCTCGAGGCCGCGGGAGGCGGCCGCCTGTACGTCGGCGCCGCCGCCGCCGTCGCCCTGACGCTGCACCGGCGCAGCGAGGTGGAGCCCGAACGGATCGACTTGCGCGCCCAGGTGGGGCGCGTCCATCGACAGCGGGGCCGGCGCGCTCGTCCGCGGCGCGCGTTGCACCGGGGTGGGCAGCCCGTCGGTCATGGTGCGCTTGCCGGGCGCGGCGCTGCTGCGCTCGGTGGTGTCGGTGGACGCTGCTTCGTCGTGACCACGATCCTGTTTCATCGGTCCGTCTCCGTTGAGGTCAGCGCATCGACGCGAACGTCGCCCATCCAGGCATTCCAGGTGATGGCCACGAGCCGGGTCCCGGCGAGTGCCTCGGGGTCGGCGAGCAGCGCCTCGGCCGAGGCGCCGTCGCCGACGAAGTCGAGGGTCCATTCACCGGTCTGCTCGTTGCCACCCACCACGACGTCCCAGCGCCAGTCCGCGTCTTCGAGGCCGCTGCGGCACGACATCGGGCCGAGCACCTGCGTGGCCTCGGCGTGGGTCATGCCGAGCGTCACCGCGAACGGCGGCGCAACGTCGCGGTGGACGATGGCGACCGAGTGAACTCCGGCGTCGGTGCCCTCGACCTTGTACAGGATCTCGCCGAACTTGCTGATCGCCCAGTACTGCTCGAGGAGCCCCTCGTCCTGCGGGGTCGAGACGAGCTCGATCTCGCAGTCGGGGAAGGCCTCGACCAGCTCGTCCTCGGTGACCGCGGTGTCGCGGGTGAGCCTCAGAGCGGGCCCGTGTAGGTGTAGTGCCAGCATTCGCCGCTGTAGTTCTTGAAGCCGTAGTCACCGCAGTGGTCGAGCAGCCACTTGTAGGCCCAGGACTTCTTCCAGGCCGCCTGATCCTTGAACTTGTTGCCGTGGGTGTGACCGTCGCTCGTGAGGATCAGATCGACGGCGGTGCCGTTCGAGTGCTTCGAGCCACCTGGCGCCGCCTTGCGCTCGCCGATCTGGTGGACCGTGTTCTTGATGACCTTCGCGCCCCACGGGTCGTCCGGCGAGTGTTTCTTCGCCCACTTGATCGCGTCCCACAGGTAGATGTTGTTGAACCCCATGTCCCAGAGGTGGAAGTCCACCTCGGGAGAGCGATACAGCGATCCGGCCGAGATGTTCTCGTCGGCGGGCTTGCCGGGCGCGGAGCGCAGCCCGGCGATCATCGCCTGCAGCTTGGGGATCGCGGGCTTTCGCATCTTGCCCTTGGCGTAGTCGCCGAGATCCTTCTCGGCGACGCCGCCGTAGATCTGATCTCCCAGGTGGTTGACACACGCCGCGTAGACCTCTTGCTTGAACTTCCACTGCTCGTCCGAGAGATGGATCGGGATGTCCTTGCCCTTGACCTTGTTGACGCTGTCCCGGTGGAGCTTGTCGACGCCGATGATGCCGCCCTTGCCGTCCTTGCCGTAGAGGTGCTCCTTCAACTTGCTGCCCGACGGCATCTTGACGTTGGCCGGCTCGACCGGCGCGGGGGCCGGCGGCGGGGCCGGGATCGGAGCGGGGATCACGGGCTCCTTCGATCCGTCGTCGGCCCCGTCGACGTGCACCGTCGTCGGGACCGGGTTTGCGTTCGACGGCGCATCGTCGCCGCTCGGGGCCGGTGCGTCCTGCTGCTGGTTCTTGGCCGCGTCGTCGCCACCGACGTGCTCCTGCTGCTGCTGCTGGGGCACCTGCTGCTGCGGCGCGTCCTGGGGCGCCGTCGGCTGCGGCTGCCCCTTCTGCATGTCGACGTGATCCTCGACGATCGCCTCGCCCAGCGCGCGATCGAAGTGTGCGTTACCGGCCGCGCCCTCACCGATCGAGAGGATGGCGTCGTCCATCACGTCGTCGCGGATGTCGTGGTGACCCTTGCCACCCTCGCGCTTGGACAGGAGGATGAG
>SXJR01000252.1 GCA_005779305.1 Myxococcales bacterium | reverse complement strand
GGTCGCGGCCGCCCCCGCCGACGCCGCCACCCGCCCCGGCTCCGGCGTCCTCGGCGGCCGACCACCGTCGATGCCGAGTCACGACGTCGACGCCACCGGGCCGACGGTGGCGTCGCTCCAGCGCAAGCAGCCCAGCAACGACGACCTCACCATGGTCGGCGCCGCCCTCGGCACCCCCGGCTATTCGGCGCTCGAGCTCATGGACGGCCTCGAGGCCGACGGCCGCGCCGACGTGTTCTCGCTCGGTGTCGTGCTCTACGAGCTGCTCACCGCGGCCCGCCCGTTCAGCGGCGCCACCTGGGGCGACGTCCGCAACGAGGTCGCGGCCGAACGCTATCGCCGCGCCCGCGAGCATGTCCCCTCGCTGTCGAGCGAGCTCGACGCCGTGATCGAGCAGGCGCTGCGCGCCAACCGCGACGTGCGCACGCCGTCGGTGGGCGCGCTGGTGGCGGCCCTCGCCCACGCCAGCGCCGCGCCCCGCCGCCGCCGTCGCGCCTTGATGGTGATCGGCGCCGCGGCCGCAGTCAGCGGCGGCGCGTGGGGTTTGCTCCGCTACACCGGCAAGGCCCGCACGTCCACGGCCCCCATCGCCGACGCCGCCGTCGCCGTGCCGGGCCCTGATCTCGCCGATGCCTCGACCGACGACGGTGATGCGAGCGCCGTGGACGCGCTGGCGCCGGTGCAGCTCACCCGGACCGACGGCTGCGCCTACGCGCCCGCCTTTCTCGACGAGGATCGCCTCGCCTTCGACCTCACGCTCCCCGGTACCGCGCCCGACATCCACGTCCACTCGCTCGCCGGCGGCGCGACGTCGCAGCTCACGCGCGAGCCCACCGACGAGTGGCGGGCCGGCCCCGGCCTCACCGCCGACGAGCTGATCTACCTCGTCACCGATCGCGCCAACCCCACCCGCAGCTCCCTCGTCGCCCGCGACCTCTCCACCGGCGCCCAGCGCGAGCTCGCGCCTCGCGCCATCGCCGCCGCCGCCGCCGCCCGCGGCGCCTATTACTTCGTCCCGGCCAGCGGCACCGAGCTGCGCCGCATGCGCAACAAGATCGACGAGCAGGTGGCGCGCCTGCCCGGGATGTCGCCGCAGTCGCTCACCACCTCCCCCGACGACCGCTGGCTCGCCCTGGTCGGGCCCACACCCTCGCAGGCCAGCGACGTGTGTCTCTTCGATCTCGAGCGCCGGGCGCTGCGCTGCGCCAACCGCACCGACGCGCTGGCCGGCCGCGCCGACTTCGGAGCCGGCGGCGCCCTCTACTACGGCGCCAGCGACGGCATCCACGCCCGCCTGCCGGCCGACGGTCCGGCCACCGCCGACCGCCTCGTGATCCCGTCGGTGCTCGCCCACGGCGGCCTCGCCATCGCGCCCGGAGGCCGGACCCTGGTCTACTCGGAGTGCCTCGCGCGCAGCGTGCTCCGCGACGTCGGCGCGACGCCGGCGGTCTCGCTCACCGACGACGACCAGGTGGCGAGCCCCGCCGCAGGCCCAGGCGGCCGCATCGCCTGGGTCAACGCCGGCGGCGAGCTCTCTGTCCGGTTTCCGGACGGCGAGATCGAGCGAGTCACCGGACGATCGACCCGCGGTGACAGCGTCATCGACCCGGCCTTCGACGCCGCCGGCGAGACCCTGGTCTTCGCGCGCACCGGGCAGGACGCGGGCATCGCCACCGCCGCCCTCCACAAGGGCGCCGTGGCCGCCACCCTCACCCGCCAGCCCGGCGACCGCGCGCCGCTCTTCCTCGGCGACGGCTCCATCGTCTTCACCCGCCTGCACGGCACCACGCCGTGGGTCTATCGCATCGTCGCCGGCGCCGACCCGGCCAGGGCCCGACCGACGCCCCGCCGCACGGTGGCGGTCGATCGCGCCACCGGCCGCGTGCTCCTGCGCTCGCCCGACTCTCCCGGCCAGCTGTTCTGGTGGGATCCGGTGAACGACACCGAGATCCCCGGTCCGCCGGCCACGCCCCCCGGCGTCGCGACGGTGACCGACATCTCGCTCTCGCCCGACGGCGCCTGGCTCCTCTACCAGGGCGGTCCGGGCGGCCGCGAGCTGTGGCGCGCCGCGACCAGGAGCCTCGAGGTCGCCCAGGTCCACGTGGCCCCCTCCGGCAGCACGGTCTCGCACAGCGCGATCACCGACGACGGCCACGCGCTGATCGCCGAGGTCAGCTGGCGCGGCGAGTTATGGCGGCTCGATGCAGCCGCCACGCCGTGGTGATCGTCGATCGCATGTCGTGAGCCGGCCTGTCGCGTCGCCACACCTCGGCGGCATGTTTCGGCACACAGTAGAAAAGCGGCGAATGCCGTTTCGCCTCAGAAGAACTCGTGTAATTTCGGCGCGGAGGTCGACGATGATGCGCAGGACGACCCTGGGTCTACTCATCCTGGTGGCGTGTGGCGGCGGGAAGAAGTCACTCGATCAGGCCGACGTCCAGGCCAAGGTCGGCGCCGAAGCCGCCGACCAGGTCGGCGTCGCCGCCGCGAGCACGACCTGCCCCGGCGGCCTCAAGGCCGCGGCCGGCACGTCGTTTTCGTGCGACGTCACCTTTCAGGGTGGCGGCAAGCTGACCTTCAAGGTCGACCAGACCGACGCGGCCGGCTCGCTGTCGTTCTCACCAGTCGGCGACTGGTTGCTCGGCGACAAGATGGAGACCGATCTGATCACCGAGATGTTCCTCATCGGCAACCGCGACGCCGCCGTCGACTGCGGCGGCGCAGTCGTGCCGATCACGCTGCCCGGCTCGATCCAGTGTTCGGTCACCCGCGGCTCGGCGTCGGCCAAGATCGAGGTCGCAGTCGACGCCCAGCGCAACGTCGACTGGAAACTCGTCGGGACGCTATGAGGGCCGCGGCGATCGTGGTGACCGTGGTCGTCGTCGGCCTCGGCGCCGGCGCGGCCTCCGCGCAGCAGAACCCGCAGGCCGAGCAGCTGTTTCGTCGCGGCCAGGAGCTGGTCAAGCAGGGCAAGTACGCCGAGGGCTGCGACAAGCTCGAGGCCAGCCAGCGGCTGGAGAGCAACGTCAACACGCTGCTCAACCTCGCCGCGTGTCGCGAGAAGAACGGCCAGCTGGCCACGGCGTGGGCGCTGTTCCTGCGCGCCGCCTCCGAGGCCCGCAAGAGCGCGCGGGATCAGCCGCTGGTCCAGGTCGCCGTCGGCTTCAGCGCCAAGCTGGAGCCGCGGCTGCCGTACCTGACGGTGTCGGTCCCCGACACCAGCCGGGTCGACGGTCTCGCCATCGTGCTCGACGGACGCACGCTCGACGTCGAGGAATACAACCAGGGCGTCCCGATCGATCCTGGCACCCACGAGGTGCTGGGTCGCGCGCCTGGCCACGAACCGTGGACGACCTCCGTGACGATCGCCGAGGCCGAGCGCCGCAGCGTCGAGGTCCCGAGATTCAAGGAGGTCGCCAGGCTCGCGCCGGGCACCGGCGCCGCGCCGGCCGGCGGCGGTGGTGGTGCCGGCAGCGCTGGTGCCGTCGACGAGCGGAACCCCGGCATGTCGACGTTGCGCAAGGCGGCGATCGGCGCCGGCGCCGTCGGGGTGATCGGCCTGGCCGCGATGACGACCTTCGGGCTGCAGGCGCGCAGCACCTGGAACGAAGCCCAGGACACCGGCGACGACCAGCTCCGCAAGGACGCCGAGTCCAAGGCCGGGCTCGCCACCATCGGTGGCGCGGTCGGCGTGGCCGGCGTCGCCGCCGGCGTCACGCTGTGGATCGTGGGCAAGCCGAAGCACCGCGACGGCGGCACGGCCTGGATCCCGGTGGTGTCGTCGCGTGGTGTCGGCCTCGCCGTCGGAGGGAGGTTCTGATGCGGACCTCGCCCTTGCGCAACGGAGGGCTTGCGCTGTCGCTGGCCATCACCGCCACGCTCGCCGGCTGCTCCAGCCTGCTCGACATCCATGCCCTGCCCGACGCCGCCGATGACGACGACGGACCCGACGCGCCCGATCTCGACGCGCCGACCACCGATGCGCCCGATCTCGACGCCACCGATGCCCGCTTCGACGCGGCGATGATCGACGGCGCCGCCGTCGACGCGCCGACCACCGACGCCGCCGCCGACGCGATGTCCATCGACGCCGGTCTGGTGAACATCGGCGAATATGGCGTGCTGAGCGGCCAGGTGACGGTGAACGGCAACTACATCATCGCCCGTCGCTTCTCGGTCGGCGTCGACACGGTGATCGTCGCCGCCGGCGCGTACGTCAAGTTCGAGCAGGCCAGCGGCCACATCAAGTTCGCCATCTACAGCGACAACGCCAACTCCCCCTACCAGCGGCGCGCCTTCTCGGGCGAGATCGTGCTCGACGGCGTGGCCGGCTACGAGCAGATCAACATCGGACCGCACACGCTGACCGGCGGCTTCAACTACTGGATCGTGATGGCGACCGACATGAGCATCGACATCGGCACGACCGACAGCAACAACGTCACCGGTGCCACCGCCTCATTGCCTTACTCCGGTGCGTTCCCCACCTCGTACAGCCCGCAACCACCGAGCTCCACGATCGCCGACCGCGTCAACCTCTATCTCCAGGCTCAACCATGAAGACGACCACCGCCGCGCTGTCGCTCGTGCTGTCGCTGGCGTTCCTCGCTCAGCTCCGACCTGCCGCCGCCGACGATGCCTGCGTGGGCTCACCGGAGTGGGGCCAGGCCCCCGACTTCTGGACAGTCCCGCC
Organism: Myxococcales bacterium; assembly: GCA_005779305.1. Taxonomy (GTDB): domain Bacteria; phylum Myxococcota_A; class Polyangia; order Haliangiales; family Haliangiaceae; genus UBA2376. Next base: position 10,953 of record SXJR01000252.1, on the reverse strand, counting down.
CGCAGGCGCGATCGGCCAGCTCAAGGCACGCTACGACGGCCGCTGGGCCGGCGCCGCCCAGGTCCCGCTCGACGCCGGCACCAACGCCGGTCGCGTCCGCTTGCTCCAACCCGGCGACGGTCACCTGTACGTCGCGTTCGAGATCGACGCCACCGCCGAGAATCGTGAGGTCTTCTGGTTCGGCTTCGCGGCGAACGGCGCCACCGACTCGCTGGGCGCCACGCTCCTCGAGGTCTCGGTGGCCCCGGACCCCAATCCACCCACACCGCCGCCCCCACCGCCGGCAGAGCTGCGGCTCGTCCAGCAGGAAGCGATCCACTGCGGAGCCACGGCCTGTCCGGCCGGAGAGACGTGCACCGGGAGCGTCTGTCCCGCGATCACCGCGGGCAACATCGTGACCTATCGCGTGCTGCGCGGCGTTGCCCGCGACAGCACCAACAGCGTCTCGGTCTTCAAGTGGGACGGCCCCGCGTTCGACGCCACCGTCGCCGCCAAGGCTTGGATGGAACCGGCGAGCGGCCCTGGACCGCGCGCCTGGCATGGCCCGCTCTACCCGGCGGCGAGCCCGCTCGGTCAGCCGACCGGAGCGACGGTGATGCTGCGGATCCCCGACTCGACCTTCGGCGGCGCCGCCGCCTCGGACTTCAAGATGTGGGTTTCGGCCGCGAAGTGCACGTTCCTCGGTGCCGGGCCGGTGTTCTGCGCGCAGCAGGGCAACTGGCCCACCGCCGGCGCCGTGGTCGAGACCACGACCGACACCTACTCGGCGCCCGACCTGCCCGACTGGGGCACCGTCCACCGCGTCAGCGCGTGCCCGTCGATGGCCGTGCTCACCGCAGCGGGCGTGCAGAACGAAACCGCCGGCTACGACGCGGCCAAGCCGTTCACCTGGCCGCAGATCATCCACCTCGACGACAACAACGATCCCAGCGACGACCCGCCCAACTGGTTCGCCGGCCGCATCACGCTGCCCAGCGCCAGCAGCGCAGCTTCGTATCGCGCGCGCTTCCTCGTCGCCGACTGGGGCTCTCAGATCGGCAACCTCGATGGCTCGCAGTGGTTCGAGATCGGCGGCGTGAACAATCCCGGCGCTGCCGCCGGCACCGAGCACCTGGTGTTCCAGTGGCCACCGCCGGGCCAGACGGCCGCATGGCACAAGGACCTCGCCTGCAAGTACAGCAACTGCACCTCGTCGGTCGCGGGCTGTCCGTACCCGACCGACACCATGGCGGCGTCGTGCCCGGCTGGCTCGCGCCTCCACCACCCTCACCAGTGCACGCAGATCCGGCTCGAGTCGGTGGGCCCGACCGGTTCGATCAAGTTCCAGCAAGACTCGAAGATCTTCAACACCGACTTCGTCGGCGCGTCGGTTTTCTGGCGCGTCGCCACGATCTCGACCAGCGGCATCGACACCGAGAAGCCCTCGCCCCTGGCCGCGCCCGCCGAGGGCCGCGACATCTACATCCACGTGAGCGCGTCCAACCTGCCCAGGACCAGCACCAGCTACCCGTCCGAGGAGACGGTCAAGCGCATCGAGTTGATAGCCGGTGCTGCCGGCACCCCACCGCCCGGCAAGCGGCCGCCGCCCGAGGCGCTGTTCGCCCGCAACCTGCGCGAGTCACTCGGCCGGCGCAACAACGACGATCAGTTCGGGAAGGACCAGCAGGTCAGCACCATCACGCGGGTGCGCTCGCTGCCCATGACCACGGTGCGCATGATCGCGCCGACGCTGGAGTTCCAGGTCTTCTACGACACCGGGCGCATCATGGACTCGCACCCCGGCAGCCCGCAGAAGTGGCTCGCGCCCATGACCGGCTTCGGCTACGTCGCCGAGCACATCGGCGAGGTCAAGGGCTGGGAGTGGGCGCTCGACGGCGCCGAGCCGCTCGGCAGCGACTGGTTCCGCATCCGGGTGAAGGACGGACAGGCCGCGCGCGTGCGCACCCGCATCCAGGCCGTCGAGGAGACCCGTATGCCGCCCGGGAACCCGGTGTGGCCGCCGGGCAAGGGCTGGATCAACGGCGCCGCGACTCCGGGTTCGGTGAAGGTGACGGTCAAGAAGGGCGGCTGCGCCGTCAACGGCGACGACGCTGGCGCTGCCACCGGCGTGCTGGTCCTGGCGGCGCTGGCGTGGATCGCGCGCCGCCGACGCGACCGCGCCTGCTAGCATCGGGACGTTGCCCGTGCTCGACGACGTTCGCGCCCGCCTCGCCGCGTGTGGCTCCCTTGCCGACGCCATCGTCACCGGCCTGCGCCTGGCGCCGCCGTGGCAGATCACCGACGTGATCGTGCAGGACGAGTACACCCACGACCTGGTCTTCCAGGCCGCGGCCGACGGGCCCGCCATCGTCCTCGACTGCACGTGACTGGGCCGCGTCGACGCGGTCTCCGTGTGGGACCATCGCCCGACCGCCGACGAGCTCCTCGACGCGCGCGTGCGCGCCGGCTGGACGCCGACGCCGACGTCGACCCGCGACGGCGAGGTCGTGATGGGGCACGCCTGCAAGCTGCCGCCGCGGCCGGCGGCGCGCTGAGCGTGCCGGGTCAGGCCTCGCTGATCGTGACTCTGACCATCTGGATCGGCGTGCGCGGACGATCGCGCTGATCGGTCTGCGCGGTCTCGATCTTCTTCACCACGTCCCAGCCGCTGGTGATCTTGCCGAAGACGGGATGCTTCGACGGACCGGGCGAGAACCAGTCGAGGTAGGCGTTGCCGCTCGACTTGGTGTTGATGAAGAACTGGGCACCACCGCTGTTGGGCTGGCCGGTGTTGGCCATCGACAGCGTGCCCATCTCGTTCGAGATCTTGTGGGCCGGCGGGTGCTCGTCCTGGATGCGGCCGAGCGGCGAGTTGCCGGTGCCGGCGCGGGGGCTGTTAGGGTCCTTGGCGTACTCGCACCCGAACTGGATCATGAAGTCCTTGATGATCCGGTGGAAGTGCAGGCCATCGTAGAAGCCTCGCTTGACCAGCGCGATGAAGTTGCCGGCCGTGACCGGCATCTGGTCGAGGAAGATCTCGGCCGTGAAGTTGCCCTGGGACGTCTCGAAGGTCGCGATCGGGTTCGCCATGAACCCGTTCGTATCACATCACTTGTTGCCGAACGTGCGCTGGAGCAGATCGAAACGCGCGCGCGCCTGGCGGCCGAGGTCGAACGCGTCGTAGACCGGATCGGCGCCGCGCGGCGAGTCGGGCGCACAGCACTCGGCGACGTCGGGCGGCTGGTCCTGGGGTCCGGCGTCGTCGGTGTCGGTGCACCCGGTCGAGAACAGCGCGGCGGCGAGGAAGATGCCCGGGGTGATGATCTTCATGGGATCAAAGGCAAAGCAGGCGACGTGCCGTCGCCTCGTCCACGCAACTGCGCGAACCCAATCGGGTCGTACATCGTCGCCACCGCCCGGTGAGACGCCCCCGGGCTGTCGCACGCGACGTCCCGACGACCCTACCGATCCATCGCCAGCGCGATCAGCGCGAGCAGCCTCTTGGCCTCGGGGTGCTCGACGTTCTCCTCGATGAAGCCGTGCAGGAAGGGCTGGGTCTTCTCGAGCAGGGCCAGCACGTCGCCGCCCGAGGCGCGGTCGAGGTCATCGAACGACACGATGCGCACGCTGCGGCCGTGGCCGCGGGCGTAACACTGGGCGATGAGGGCGGCGTGGAAGACGACGTTGACGATGGCGTCGGCGCCACCCAGCTCGGGCTCGTGGGCGCTGACGAACTGGGTGATCGGGGCCTGCAACTGCACGAATCCACCGACCAGCACCGACGCGTAGTTGGGATCGCCCATCTTCTGCGACGCCTCGGCGACGACCTCCGCGACGTGTTCCTTCTTGATCGGCACTAGCGACTCTCCTCCGGGACGGACGTGATGGGCGGAGCGTGATCGGGGCCGAAACGGCACAGCGCCTCGGCGGTGAGGGCCGCGACCTGCGCGGCCAGGTTGGTGCAGAACGCCTTGCGGCGCGGGCCGGCGAAGTCGCCGAGGGGACGCACCAGGTTGTTGCAGATGACATCTGGCGACTCGCCGCGATCGATGCGGGCGGCGGCGTCCTGGTACCAGATCACGGCGGCGCGCAGGCCGGGCGTGACCGAGCCGGCGGGATCGGGATCGCCGAGGAGCTCGCCCAGGGCCTGCTCGCCGGCGCGCATGGCGCCGCAGGTGCCGGCGCCGGTGATGCCGCCCTTGCGCAACGCCTGGTACGACCGGCTGGGCAGGCCGAAGGTCTCGGCCACGGCGATGCCGCAGCTACGGTGCGGGATGCGGACGCCCTCGTACAGCACGAACGCGGTGTCCCGGGCGCGCTCGATGTACGCGGACTCCGCCGCGGTGAGCGGGCGGGTAGCGGCGTCGTGCCTGGACTCGGCCATGTACGGATGCTACTGCGGTGGGCAGGTCCTGCCAAAATGGAAGCCTCCACCGACGAGACCGTCCCCGCCGATTCCGGGCGGGGCGCGGCCATCGCGGTGCTGGTCTCGGTGGCGCTTCACGTGGTCGGCCTGGTCGGGGTCCGGCTGGGGCTGGGGCACGAGCGCCAGCGGACGGTGACGGTGATCGACATCGAGATGGCGCCGATCGCGCCCCTGGCCGAGACCCTGCCGCCGGAAGAGCCGGAGCAGCGCGACGAGACGACCAAGGCGCCGGCCGAGGCGGCCCAGGACGAAGCGCCCGAGCTGCCGCCCGAGAGCGAAGGCGCGGGGCTGATGGACGCCGGCGTACCGGATGCCGAGCCCCCGGATGCGGCAGTGGATGCCGGGGTGCCGGCCGACGCGCGTCGCAAGGTCGATGCGGCCGAGATGCTGGCGGTGGAGGTCGCCGACGCCGGGGCCGGCGATGGCGGCGACGACGGCGGCGGCGTCGGCGCGGTGACGGCGGCGGAGACGGCCGACGGCGGGCTCGTGGCGACGGAGACGGCCGACGGCGGGCTCCTGGCGACGGGCGGAAGCGGCGACGGCGACAGCGACGGCGGGCCCGGCGTCGGCGTCGGCGACGGCGGAACCGGCAGTGGTGAACAGGTGGCGGAGGGCGGCGACGGTGGCGTCGGCGACGGCGGCGTGATCGGCGGCGACCCCAGCGGCGATCCGACGGCCAGACCCAGCCCGGGCACGGCGGCCAACCTGCTCTCGTTCTTCCCCCATGGTCACGTGGTCACGGTGATGGTGCGGCTCGATCGCCTGCGCGACACCGAATGGGCCGAGCGGATCGAGGCGATCTTGAAGCCGCTACCCGACTACCAGGCGCTGGTCGGCGCACGCACGGTCCGGCTGACCGACATCTTCGATCTGATGGTGGTGTCGAGCCCGGAGCCGCAGGACGCGACGGCGACCACGCTGGTCATGCGCTCACGGCTCACGCCGCCCGAGTTCCGCGACTTCATCGATGAGCCGGACGCGCCCGTGGCATGGACCGCGGTCAAGGGTGGTGTGCTCGGGCGCCGCGGCCGCTCAGCGCGGGTCTTCCCGGGCGATCAGCGGGTGTTCCTTTCGTGGCTCCCGAGCTTGATGGTGTTGACCCAGCCCCGCGACCTCGGGCCACTGACCATCGCGCGCACCGGCGATCTCGATCGCCCGGCCCGGCCCATCGACCTGCCGCCGTGGCTGGCGCGGCTCGGCACCATCAGCGATCAGTCGGGCGAACCGACCGGACCGGCGATCATGGTCACCGCCGGCGGCATGTTCGGCGCCGAGCTTCCACTCCTGGGCGCCAGCGGCGCGTCGATCCCGGCGCCCGAGCAGGCAACGATCACGCTCGAGGTCGTGCCGGCCGGCCTGATCGTACGCGGCAACCTGCGCTACGCGGACGACACCGCCGCCGCCACCGCCGACGACGCCATCGCCCGCCTTCGCCTCGAGCTGCTCGATCAGTACGGGTCACTGCCGGTGCTGGGCGGCTTCCCGCTCCTCACCGTCCTTCGCGGACTGACCGTGCAGCGCACCGGGCGGCGGCTGGCCTTCGCGTCGTCGGCCAGCATCTCGGATGGGCGGGCCATCCTCGACCTGGCGGCCACCCTGATCGGCGCGCACTTCGAGGAGCAGCAGGAGCGGCACCGCCAGCTCCAGCAGCAGCAACGGCAACGGCCGCCGCGGCCGGCGCCCAACCCGACCCCGCCTTGAAGGCGGTGCCGGCGCGTTGCACACTGTGCAGGTGCGCGTGGTGCGAATCGTCGCGACGAGCGCCCTGGCCGCGGTGATGGCCTGGGCCTGCGGGGCGCCGCAGGCGCCGTCGATGGGCACCGCGGGCTCGCGCTTCGACGACGGCACCGGCCAGCTCGCGGCGGCGTCGGTGCGGATCCAGCGCGAGGGTGGCGACGAGGTCGTGGCCCCCAGCGAGGATCGCTACGACCGGCGCCACCACGACGATCCGGCGCTGTACGGCGGGTTTGGCTACGGCGGGTTCGGCTACGGCGGGTTCGGTTACGGCGGGTTCGGCTATGGCGGCGTGGGCATCGGGTTCGGCCCGCCGCCACCGCCGCCGCCGCCGTACGCCGGCGTGGTGGTCGTCGACGCCGGCGCGGTCGAGGGCAGCGTGCGCTGGAAGACCGGCGGCGGGGTGCCGTGGCCGGCGGGCTGCGACGCGGCGCGGGTGGCGCGGGCGGGCGCGCCGGTCAGCGGCGCGGTCGTCTACCTCGACGGCATCCGCACTGGCCGCATGGTGCCGTACGCGATGGCGCTGGTGAAGACCGGCGGTGTGGCCGAGGTGACGTCGTGTGCGATCGTTCCGGCCACCCAGGTCGCCGGCCCGCTGCCGTCGCATCTCGTGGTCGAGAACGGCGACGCCGCGCCGGCGAGGCTGCGCCACGAACGGCCAGGCGGGGTCACCACCGCCGAGCTCGAGCCGGGCGGACGCACCCAGTTCGCGATCGAGCGAGTGGGTGAGACCCGGCTGTACGACGGCGTGCGGGCCCCGGCCTGGGTCGTGGCCCAGGCCCATCCCTATCATGTGGTGACGGGCGAGGACGGGCGCTTCGTGCTCGACGAGGTGCCGCCCGGGGTGTGGGGGCTGGTCATCTGGTACCCGCCGCTGGTGACCCGCGTCGGGCCCGACGGGCCGGTGTGGAGCCCGCCGACGATCGAGCGGCGGCGGCTGACGGTGGGCAAGTCGGCGACGGTGCGGATCGACGTCGACTTGATGCCGACGCGCTAACGCGCCTCCCACTTGATCTGAGCCTCGTCGCACCATCGCGCCGCGCAGTCGCGGCGCACACGTGGCGTGTCGAGCGTTCGCGGGTCGGCGCGTCAGCCTCGTCCGGACGCGACGCGTCCTCAGATGGGGGACGATCGCGTCCCCCACCCCCACTCTCATCGGCGCCCGGCGCGGTCCGGTGCTCGACCGGATCACCGCATATGGGACGCGCCTCAGCTCGGCCTTGGCGTCCGGAAACCGGACGGCGGCCGGGAGACGGACGCGGATTGTCCGGGAACCGGACGTGCGCCACGCGGGGCCGCGGGGTTGCGCGTGGCACGGGCCTGGCAAGGGCGGCGGCTTGACTCACCAACACGAGTCGCAAGGAGAGACGACGATGAGCATGGCGATGGAGAGCAACAAGTCGAGAATGTTCAAGGTCATCACGCCGATCGAGAAGAAGGACGGCGGCACGTTCTGGATGCGAATCGGCACCGCGTTCCCCAACCGGGACGCGTCGATCAACGTGTACCTGGACGCGATGCCGACCAAGCAGGGCGTGCTGCAGCTGCGCGAGATGACCGACGAGGACTTCGCGCGCCGCAAGGGTTCGGGCGACGGCGCCCCGGTGCCGCCGCCGGGGAACCAGGACATCCCGTTCTGACACTGAACAGCGAGACCAAGGAGAAGCACATGGTGAACATGACGAACAGCGAGACGATGGGTGCGGGCATGGCGGCGCGGTGGCGGCGCGGGCTCGCGATGGCGGTCCTGGCCGTGGCGATCGTGGTGAGCGGCGTGGTGTGGCTGGCGCCGACCACCGCGGCGGCCGGGCCCAAGGCCTTGCCTGGCGCGGCCAGGCCGCCGGCGAAGCCGCAGATCGACGACGACGAGACCCGGCCGGCGCGGGGCGGGAAGAAGGCGGTGGCCGGCAAGCTCAACCTCAACACGGCGACGGTGGATCAGCTCATGCTGCTGCCCGGTGTGGGTCCATCGAAGGCCGAGCGGGTGGTGGCGTGGCGAGGCAAACACGGCCCGTTCAAACGGGTGGCGGACCTGCGCAAGGTGAAGGGGTTCGGCTACAAGACGCTGAAGAAGCTGGAGCCGAACCTGGAGGTGAAGGGGGAGAGCACGCTTCAGCCGCAGCCGTAGAAGGGCAAGGGCAAGGGGGAGCGGCGGCGAGGTATGGTCGGTCGATGCCCATGCCGCCGCTCCACCTCGACGCGCAGGAGATGTGTCAGACGCTCCTGCGCATCGACACCACCAACCCGCCCGGCAACGAACGACCGGCTGCGGACTACCTCGCCGGCAAGCTGCGCGAGGTCGGCTACGAGGTGACGATGCTCGAGTCGGCACCGACCCGGGCCAACCTGGTAGTGCGCTACCGCGGCAACGGCAAGGCGGCGCCGCTCCTGCTCTCGGCGCACCTCGACGTGGTCGAGGCCGACGCGAGCAAGTGGCGGCAGCCGCCGTTCGCAGGCGTGATCGCCGAGGGCTGCCTGTGGGGGCGGGGCGCGATCGACATGAAGAACATGGCCGCGATGTCGGTGGCGATCATGCGCAAGCTGGCGGTCGACAAGCCCAGGCTGGCGCGCGACGTGATCTTTGCCGGTGTGGCCGACGAGGAGGCCGGGTGCGATCACGGCTCGCGCTTCCTCGTCGAGCAGCACCCCGAGCTGGTGCGGGCCGAGTACGCGATCGGCGAGTCGGGCGGCTTCTCGCTGCACCTGGCCGGGACGACGTTCTACCCGGTGCAGGTGGCCGAGAAGGGCCTGTGCTGGGTCAAGGCTCGCTTCACCGGCGAGCCCGGACACGGCTCGATGCCGCGCCGCGACAGCGCCGTGCTCAAGATGAGCGAGGCGATCACCAACCTGGGCAAGGCCACGCTGCCGGTGCACGCCACCCACTACGTGCAAGACTTCCTGGCCGCGATCGCGGCGCGCCAGCCGCGGGCAGCGCAGCCGCTGTTGCGACTCCTGACCCGGCCCCAGCTCCTGTCGCGGGTGCTGCGACTGGTCCCGGATCTGGGCACGGCGCGCTCGCTGGGCGCGTTGCTCAGCAACACCGCCTCGCCGACGGTGGTGCGGGCGGGCAACAAGACCAACGTGATCCCCGGCGTGGCCGAGGTCGAGATCGACGGCCGCACTCTGCCCGGCCAGACCGAGGAAGACTTCCTTCGCGAGCTGCGCACCGTGCTCGGCCCCGACGTCGAGCTCGAGGTCATGCGCTCGGCGCCGCCGACGGTCACCGAGCCGGTCGCGTCGCCGCTCTATGACGTGATCGCGCGCCAGATCGTCGCCCGCGAGCCCGACGCCGTGGTGGTGCCGTACATGATCCCCGGCTTCACCGACGCCAAGTATTTCACCCAGCTCGGCGCCCGCTGGTACGGCTTCTCGCCGGTGAAGATCGAGAAGGAGTCGGGCATCAAGTTCGCCGACATGTTCCACGGCCACGACGAGCGGGTGCCGGTGGCCGGGCTGCACTGGGGCGCCGAGGTGCTGGCCGCGGTGGTCGAGGAGTTCGCGGGGGCGTCGTGAAGCGGACCGGCTCGCTGGCACGGCGCCTGCGCTTCGCCGCCCCGCTGGTGATGGTCACCGCCAGCGCGTGTGGTCAGGCGGCGCCAGGCACGATCCCCATCGATCCGCCGACTGGTGGATCGAACACGACCGCCGAGCTCGAGGCCGACCCGGTCCCTGACGCCGGGACGCTCGATCTCCCGGAGGATCGAGAGCCGCCTCTGGCACGGCCGCCGAGCCTGGGCGTGATCACGCTGGTCGTCCCCGCGTACAGCGAACAGGCCGGCGGCTACGGGTCGTGCCACTCGTTTGGCAAGAACGTCGGCTGCAACCCGCCGCGTCCGTCGCACTACTCCCAGGAGCAGCGGACGGTGGACATCCGCCAGGTCGCGGCCGATCCGAGCGGCGCCCGGGTGACGGTCGACATGCCCGGCGGGGATGACGCCCGCCACCTCGTCCGTCAGCTGGTGGCGGGCCGAGGGCTGACCGTGCACACCGACCCAGACACGAACACGAGGGGCCGGGTCATCCGGGTCGACGCGCACGACCTCGAGCTGGTCGTCGGTGTCGCTCCCGACGTCATCGTGAAGGGTGGCGAGATCATCGTCGAGCTCGAGGACAGCCGCGCCCGATCCGACGAGACCCCGACGACGCCGGTGCGGGCGAGCGTCATCGATATCAGCGCCGACGCGAGAGGTACGATCATCGTGCTCAACGCCGGCCACAAGCAGGGCGTCGCGAAGGCCTGGCGGGCCAGGCTCGTCGATGCCCGCCGCCGTCCGGTGAAGGGCGGCGACGGCCTCGTCGTGTGGGTGACTACCCAGACCTCGGCGGTGGTGGTGAAGCTCACCCTGGATCAGGTCAAGCAGAACCCGCGCGTCGAGATCTCGCCGCGCTGAGCTACTTGTTCTTCTTCGGCCTGGCCGCGCCGGCATCGAGCGACGCGCCGGCATCGGGCGACGCGCCCGCATCGGCGTCGCTCGCGGCGGCGCCGGCGGCATCCGCGGCGGGACGCGGCAGACCGCCGGTCTCGGCCGGTGTGTCGAGCACCGCCGAGGTGATCAGGAACGAGAGCGCCGCGATGATCGCCGCGCCGGCGAGGATGATCCACCAGCGACGGTTGCTGCTGCCGAAGCCGGCCACCGGCGGTGCCGACGGCGGCCGCAGGCCGAGCATCTCGTGGTCGAACACCTGCGGCGACGTGGGCGTGGGTCCGCGCAGGCCGCTGGGATCGGAGCGCAGGCCGATCGGCGGCGGTCCCGCGGCCGCGCCCCCGAACGTCGGCGGCGGCGCAGCCGACGCGGCGGCGGCGCGCACCGCCG
>SXJR01000251.1 GCA_005779305.1 Myxococcales bacterium | reverse complement strand
CGTGATCACCGGCCTCATCAAGGCCAACTTCCCGTCGCGCATCGCCTTCCACGTCACCGCCAAGGTCGACTCGCGCACCATCCTCGATCAGGGCGGCGCCGAGGCCCTGCTGGGCGCCGGCGACATGCTGTTCAGCGACCGCGGCGCGGCGCCGTGCCGCCTGCACGGCTGCTACGTCGACGAGGACGAGATCCACCGCGTGGTGGCGTTCCTCAAGACCCAGGGCCGCCCGGTCTACAACCTCGACATCCTGCGCCCGCGCGAGGAAGAGGACGGCGAGGGCGGCGGCGACGCCGGCGCGCCCGGTAGCGGCGGCAAGGTCGACGACGAGATGTACGACAAGGCCGTCCACATCGTCTGCTCGACCCGCAACGCGTCCATCTCGTGGGTGCAGCGCCAGCTCCGCATCGGCTACAACCGCGCCGCGCGGCTGGTCGAGGAGATGGAGAAGCAGGGCGTGGTCAGCCCGCCCGACCACACCAACAAGCGCGAAGTCCTGGTCAGCGCGGCCTAAGCGAGCGATTAGCGAGCGTTCGAGAATGACTCAGGTGTGTGGGATCACTGGTGACGCGCGGGGTCTGCTGGGCCGGGATGGACGAGCGCAACGCGCTACGGCCGGCCTCCTGAGTGACGGGGCTCGCGCCCGGACGTCAGGCGGTGACGCGGTAGCGCTTGCTCGTCCCCCGCGCCGGCGGTCCGCCGTCGGCGCCGAGCTGGGCCAGGACGCCGCCGTAGGTGTGAGGGCCCGACGGCGCCAGGCGACGGCGCGTGCTGCCGCTGGTGAGCCAGCCATCGACGACGTCGCGGATGCGCGGGATGCCCCCCCAGGTGTAGACGACGCGGCGGCAGCGCAGAGCGAGCTCGACGGTGGCGCCGGCGTCGACGCCGCTGACGCGGCCGAGGCGATCGACCAGGATCCAGCCGTCGCCGTCGACCGAGATCTCGCGGACCGCGACCCATTGGTGCCGGCAATAAGCGAGGACGACGGCGCCGATCACGCCGATGATGGCTCCGGTGATCATCACCGTCGTCGTCGAGCTGCCGGTGTTCTTGGCCACCGCCGCAGCGCCGCCCAGCATGAGCGCGCCGATCGCCATGCCGCCGACAGCGAAGAACGTGAGCAGGCCGACGCCCACGGTCGCCATCCACGGCGCGATCACGACCCGCTTCATGGGCGCCAGGGTATCACCGGTCGATCATCGGTCGTTCAGTGGAACGGCGCCTCGCGGCACAGCCGATCGACGCGGGTGAGCAGGGTGGGCACGCGATGGAGTCCGTCCATGGCCCGGATGTGCGCCGCGGCGGCGGCGGGATCCATGGCGGCGGCGGTGACGTGGAGCGGATTGGCGCTGGTGCCGCGCAGCACGGGGACCGACGGCGCGCCGACGTAGGCGGTCTTGGCCACGCCGATCACGGCGACGGTGCGGCCGAGCGCGTCCCAGAGGTGCGCGCCCAGCCCGGGCGCGCCGGCCCCGTCGAGCCAGACGTTGCCGTCGACGATCACCACCTCGAGCGGATGCCCGACCGCGGCCAGCACCTTCAACAGCAGCGGCAGCTCGCGCCGGTAGAGCTGGCCGGGGACGTACGGGGCCACCTCGGCGGCCTCGGCGCAGGCCACCAGCTCGCGCGCCGAGGTCGCGTCGGTCCACGCCGCGAAGAGCACGCAGCCGGCCACGGCGCCCCGCACGCGGTAGTCGACGTCGACGCAGGCCAGGTTCATCGACCGACCGCGTGACTCATTGGGTCTGGTAGTCGAGCTCGAGCCGGTCGAGCGCGGGCTCGTGGTCGGTGTCGCTGCTCAGATCGATGGCGTACTGCACGTACCGGCGCGGCACCACGCCGGGCGACGCGCCGCTGGCGTACGGCCCCGCCCACGGCTCGCCGGCGCACACCCCCGGAGCGTCGCAGGTGCGCAGCCACACCGAGACCACGTCACCGGTCACGTCGCGGGCGGCCAGCCGGAGCTGGTCGATCGAGACCACGGCGCCGTTGCCGCCGGTGGGCGCGAGCAGGTCGCGCACGCTCGACTCGAGCCGCGCGGTGGGCGCGATCGGCCCGCTGCCGGTGAGGTCGGCGTAGTGGACGGTCAGCCACGCCTCCAGCACCTGGCCGGCCTGGGGCGAGAAGCTGCTGAAGTTCAGCGTCCACGCGCCGCTGACCAGCGCGCCGTCGAAGGCGGCGGGGTGGAAGCGATCCAGCGTCGAGAACGAGCCGGCGCCGCGCAGGTTGGACGTGATGCCGGCGTGGACGAGGCTGGTCGAGACCGAGGCCAGGCTGGGGTGCGAGATGCGGTACCCCACGTCGACGCCGGTGACGGTCGCGCCGGCCGGGACGTTGACGTTGAACACGACGCTGCCGTCGATCGGCGTCGGCGACGACGGCGCCGAGGTCGACGACTCGAAGCGATCGCGGCGCGCCTCCGACGGTCGCAGCCGCGCCGGCGGGATGGCGGCGCCAGTCAACTCGGGGCCGGACTGCACCCGCAAGGTGGCGTGAGCGTCGCCGATGTTCTCGCTGTGCTCGACGACGACGTCGTGCCAGCCGGCGGTGAGCGTGATCGAGCCTGTGGTCAGGACATGAGGACTGTCGTCGAAGGCGTCGAGCACCTTGACGCCGTCGATCCACAGTCGCTGACCGTCGTCGGTGTCGAGGCGGAAGGTGAAGGCACCGGCCACGTCGATGCGAAGCTGCCCCGACCAGCGCACCGCGTAGGTGTCGTTGCCGGTCAGGCCCAGATCGGTGGGCCGGTTGCTGGCCCAGTCCATGTTCACGACCTGGGTGGTGCCGTCGAGGGTAGCGCCGGCGACATCGAGGAGCTCGGCCTCGTCGAAGGCGATCATGGTCAGGCCAGGCCGGCCGTCGACCCGGCAGCGAGTCAGGCGGCGCGGCACCCGCGCGGCGTCGATCTCGAGGGCGATGCTGGCGGCGCCGGTGCGCTGGGCCACGGCGTAGCGGATGCCGTGCCAGCCGTTGTTGACGGCGTTGTAGGCCGCGCTCTGCAGGCCATCGGCGGCGTTGACGCCGACCACCTTGGTGAACACCGTCGAGCCGGGCGGAGCCATCTCGATGAAGCCGTGGTCGTCGGCCGAGAGCCCGATCGCGTGCCCACCCGCGGTCAGGTAGACCTCGCCCTCGAACCAGTAGGTCCAGTCGGCCGCGTCGGTGATTCCGACGCCGGTCGGCAGCCCGCCACTGGCGACGGCGAGCTGGGTGGCCCGCGCCAGCCCGACCTTGATGGCGGCGGGGATCGCGGCCCACGTCGCGGTGGTGCCGTCGTCGAAGAGCCGGCTGTTGCTGCCACCGGTGCACAGGCCGCCGACGTAGTAGGCCCGGGGCGCGAACACGCCGGGTGCGTCGATGCGACCGTCGACCAGGGCGGGCGGACCGGCACCGAAATCGGCGGTGCTGTCGTCGACGAGCGTGCGCATGACGATGGGGCCGGCGTCGACCTCGGCGTCGGTGGCCGCGTCGGTGGCCGCGTCGGCGGTGGCCGCGTCGGTGGCCGCGTCGTCGGTGGCCGCGTCGGGCGTGGCCGCATCCCCGGCGTCGGCCCCGGCATCGGGCATGGCCGCATCCCCGGCGTCGGAATCGCCGGCGTCGCCCTCGGCGGCATCGTCGATACCGCCGTCGACCGAGGCGTCGCCGTCACCCGGGCGCTCACCCGACGGGTGGAATCCACAGGCGGCGAGCGTCAGCGCGAGCCCGGGCAGCCACGTCCTCATTCCCCCAGGGTATCCCAGGCCGGGCCCGGCCGATGAGGTCACGGTGTGACGCCCAGCGAGCGAATAGCGAGCGTTCAACAGTGCCTCTGGGTGCAAGGGGTCACTGGGCTCGTCCGACGTCTGTTCGGACCGGTCGAAATTGGCGCAAAGCCCTACGGTCTCTCAAGATCTCACGACGCACGTCGGACCGCCTTCTGATAGGTTCCGCGCGTGTCCGAACCGCAGTACCTGCCCGTCTCGCACGATCGCTTCCGCCGCGTGGAGCGCGACATCTTCGTGCGCCGCGTCGTCGCCGACTGCCTGAGCCACAAGTGCGTGCACGTCGCCGACGAGGGCGTGCCGCTCACGCCGCACCGCCCCAAGCTCGAGGCCTGCTGCCAGTACGGCGCGGACACCGATCTCGGTGAGCGCGACGCCGTCCTGGCCCGCCGCGATCAGATCGCCCCGCTGCTGGTGCCCGCGGCACGGCAGCTGCCGTGGTTCCTCGAGCACGAGCTCGAGGTCGACACCGACATGCCGAGCGGCTACCACGTCCGCACTGCCGTGTTCGAGGGCGGCTGCCTGTTCCTGGCCCACGACAAGCGCGGCTGCGCGATCCACCGGGCATCGATCGAGCAAGGCTGGTCGATGGACGGCGTCAAGCCCCACATCTGCCGTCTGTTCCCGCTCTCGTATTACGACGATGCGATCGTGATCAGCGACGACTACCTCGACTACGACTGCGCCGACGCGCCCGGCGCGCCGACGCTGTACCGGGTCGCGCGCGACACCTTTGGCGCGGTCTTCGGCGCCGGCCTGGTCGCCGCCCTCGACGCCGTCGAGGCCACCGTGATCACGCCCGCCCGCCCGGGCCAGCTCGTCCAGCTCCGCGCGCGCCCCGAAGCGCCGACCTGACGACGCTCGCAGGCGATTCGCTCGCTATTCGCTCGCTTGGTCGCTCTCGTCGATCTTCGACGCGTACCCGCGTACCGGCGGATCGGGATCGGCGGCCGAGCGCACGCGCACGACCGAACCCGGCGCCTCGACCGCACCAGCGGCCATCGACCAGCCCGGCGGCACCTGCGGATCGGTGAAGAAGTAGAGCCAGCGCGCGTCGATGGCCGACAGGTTGGTGCAGCCGTGGCTGCGCTGGGTCCCGAACTTGTCGTGCCAGTAGGCGGTGTGCAGCGCGAGGCCGCGCTCGGGGCTGTAGAACTGGGTCCACGGCACCGTCGCCACCGAGTACGGATCCTCGCCCGACAGGCCTTTCATGTCGGCCTCGCTGGCCTTGCGCCAGATGCGGTACACGCCGGTCTCGGTCGGCGTGTCCTTCTTGCCTGTCGACACCATGGTCGCGTAGACCGGCAGGTCGCCCTCGTAAGCGACGAGGACCTGGGCGTCGAGATCGATGTCGAGCCAGCGCTCGTTGCCCTTCACGCCCGCCGGCAGTGGCGCCGCCTTGGCCACCCGCACCGCCGACGCATCGATCCACTCGGTCTCGCCGATGCGATAGGCCACGATCACGCCCTTGTCCTCGAAGGTCTCGAGGATCGGCACCGGATCGCGCTGGGTGAGCTGCCGGCGCGTGCCGCCGCCCCGCGCCGCGCCGCGCGTCCACGCCTTCATCGCGCCGCCCCGGGGCCACACGAACGCCATCGGCAGGGTCAGCCCGGTGTCGTCGCCCAGGCGCGTGCCGTGATAGGTGCTGGGCACGTGCTCGCGGATCGCCGACGCCGGCAGCCACTCGTCCTCGCGCGCGCTGATCTTCCAGAACACGCGGCCGCCCGCGGTCATCTCGTCGTACTTGCGAACGTTGACCGAGCCCAGCAGCGGCCGGCCCTTGACGAGCCCGGCCTCGGCGGCGGCGCGAGCGTTGGCGCGGGCGCGAGCGGCGGCGTCGGCCGCGTCCTCGTCGTCGACGGGATCACCCGGCGGATCCGGCGTGGTCACCGGCCCCTCGTCGGGCGGCTCGGGCGGCTTGGCGCCCTTGGCCTTGGGCGGGCGGGTGTAGATGTTGGTTCCCTGATCGACGACCTTGCCGTAGACGCCGGGCACGATCTCGTCGCGGTCGAGGCGCGGCAGCTCGACACCGCTGGGCGCCTTGGTCGAGGCCTCGATGAAGTCGCCGCACACCCAGCCCTGCGGATCGGCCGCGTACCAGGGCTTGGTGCAACCCGGTCCGACGGCGACGTCGCGCCAGCCGATGCGGGTGTCGCCGGCGAGGGTGCCGATCTGCCGCGACTTGTCGTCGGCCTTGAGGCGAACCTTGACGGTGCGCACCAGCCGCAGCGAGCGGGTCCCGGCTGGCAGATCGCTCGGCCGCGGCGCCGGCGGCACCACCGTCACCGGCGGCGGCGTCTCGCGGGCATCGGGCGGCGCCTTCTTGCCACCGCACGCCGCGGCGGTCAGGGCCAGCGCGGCGACGACGAGAGACCTCACCCGATCGTGGTAGCACGCCAGCTGGCGCCCGTGCCACCAGCCGCGCATGCTCGAGGTATGCGCTCCGCCACCACCCTGGCCACCACCCTCGTCGCCGCGTTCGCGCTCCTGTGCGCACGCCCGGCGCCGACCCACGCCTGCCTGTGGGACAACGACACCTTCCGCGAGGAGTCGCTGAAGCAAAAGGACGTCGCGGCGGTGGTCAGCGGCAAGCTCGGCAAACACTCCGACGCGTTCTACGTCGCCAAGGCGACCTACACCCGCGGCATCGTCGATGGCGGCCGGGCCAAGAAGGAGCGCTGGGACGACCTGGCGGTGGCCTTGGCCCGCACCGGCAAGCTCGACGAGGCGATCGCCGTCCTCGCCGACAAGGAGAAGGCGTTCCCCGGCGAGTACACCACCGAGGCCAACCTCGGCACCTTCCTGGCCATGAAGGGTGATCTGGACGGAGCCATCGCCCACCTCGAGGCGGCCATCAAGATCAACCCCGACGCTCACTTCGGCCGCGAGAAGTACCAGGTCGAGCTCTTGCGCGTCGCCCGTGCCGCCAGGACCGCCAAACCCGGCGCGGCCGCGAAGCCGTGCGGCAACCTGTTCGGCGTCCCCGACGACGGCGAGGAAGCGATGTGGGTGATGGGTCCCGGCAAGTCGATCCGCCACGACACCCCCAAGGTGCCGGCCGACGCGGTGGTGGCGATGGTCGGTCTCATCCGCTTCGGCACCGCCGAGCAGAGCCCGGTGGTCTGGTACAATCTCGGTGTCGCGCTCTCCTATCAGGGCCACAAGCAGCTGGCCGTACGGGCCCTGCGGCGCGCCGAGCTGCTCGGCCATCCCTGCGCCGCGGCGTTCGGGACCGCCCAGGCTCAGACCGTTCCCGAGTTCGAGCGGCCCGGCGGTCGGGACGGCGCGTGGGCGGCCGCCAGCAAGCGGGCGGACGCCGACTGGAAGAAGGGCGAGACCGCCGAGGCCCGCCGCCAGGCCGGCGAGGACCGGCTGGCCACGGGCAGGAAGTACAAGAAGCTCTTCGGCTTCTGATACGATCGCCGGGCATGAAGCTCGGCGAGATGCTCCTGCGCGACGGGCGGATCACGCCGGTTCAGCTCGAGGAGGCGATCGCCTTCCAGGCCAAGAGCGGCGGCCGTTTCGGCACCGTGTTGTTCGAGCTCGGCTTCATCGATCTCGACGCGCTGACCGTCTATCTGGGCCTGGAGCTCGGCATCCCCATCGCCAGCGGCGCGATGCTCGAACGCGCCAAGCGGGCGGCGGTCCGCATGCTCACGCCCGAGCAGGCCTACAAGTACAAGTGCGTCCCGCTGATCGTGCAGGACCGGCAGCTCATCGCCGCCGTCGACGAGCCCCACGACCTCGGCACCATGGACTCGCTGGCCCGCATCACCGGCTACCGCGTCATCCCGCGCGTCGCCGCGGAGGTGCGCATCTACTTCTACGTCGAGCGCTACTACGGCATCCCGCGGCCGTCGCGCTTCCTGCGCTTCGGCGACTCGCCGCGCGGTGATCAGCCCTACACCGACGCGCTGCCAGCGCCGCCGCTGCCCGGCCTGCCGCCGATGGCGTTGCGCCCGATCGCGGCACCGCGGCCGGCACCGGCGCTGCGGGTCGGCCGCGCCCCCAGCCCGCCGCCACCACCGCCGGAAGAGCCCGAGCATTACGACGCGATCGCCCTCGAGGCCAGTGACATGCTCGAGGAGATCACCCACGACGTGGCCAGCGCCGCCGAGGCCGCGCCGGCCGCGCCCATCGAGCACGTGGCGTCGGGGCCCGTCGGCGCCGCCCGCGACAGCGACATCCGCCCGGCCGTGTTTGCGTGGGACCCGCTCGACGCCAACGCGGCCATCGCCGCCATCGAGGCCGCCACCGATCGCGCGCTGGTCGCCGACGCGTTCATGCGCCACGCCGCCTGGCTCTTCGATGTCGCCGCCCTGTTCATCGCCCGCGATAACCTCGCCTTCGGGTGGAAGGCCCACGGCGACGGCGTCGACACCGCCCGCGTCGAGTGCGCGGTCATCCCCCTCGAGGCGCCGTCGATCTTCCAGCAGGCCGTGGCCAGCGAGCGCGGCTTCTACCACGGGCCGCCGACCCCGAGCGCGCTGCTCCACCACTGGTTCAAGGTGCTGCGCTGCCGCGAGCCGCGCGACGCGACGGTGGCGACGGTGGCGATCCGCAAGCGCCTGGTCAACCTGCTCTACGGTCACCGCTCGGGCGACCGGCCGGCGCCGTCGGCGCTCGAGCTCGACGATCTCAACCGGGTGGCCGAGGCCGGGGCGGCCGCGTACCTCCGCCTCATCGCCGGCGCCAAGCGCGGCTAGCGCGGCACGAGCCCATCGCGCATCCTCAGCGCATGAGGATCTTCGGGTCGATCGTCGCGCCGATGGTGATCGTGATCGGGGCCTGTGGGGGTGGCGCCAAGCCTCCGGTCGGACCCGGCAGCGGGACGGCCGCGCCGTCCGGCGGTTCCGTTGGTGGCGGCGGTGCCGCCGGCGGGAGCCCGGCCGTGGCCGGCGCCAAGGTGGGCACGGCCCACCCCATCGTCGTCGAGGCGACCGCGCGCGACGGCGGCTGGATCGTCATCTGCCAGGCTCGCGCCGACACCGACGGCGATGGCGAGATCGCCGTGCACACCGGGATGCACGGTGACACCTACGGCGATCAGTTCCGTCCCTACCTGGTGCGCGGCGCCGGCGAGGGCGAGCCCATCGACTCGCTGGTCGGCTACACCCGCGACGGCCGCTGGTTGGTGGCGATGCGGGCCGGCAAGCTGGCCGTGCTCGACGCCCACGCCGGCACCTGGAGCGAGATCGCGGGCGCCGATCTGCGCGACGACGGCGTGCCGCTCGGACCGCACCGCGCCGCCAGCATCGCCAGCGCCGGTGATCGCATGACCTACTTCCGCGACGACGAGACCCTCGTCGTGCGCGAGCTGTCGACCGGCGCCGAGAACACGGTGAAGGTCGCCGGCGCGCGGCTGTGGCGGGTCGAGGTCGAGCCGCTGGGCACGTGGGCCCGCGTCTACGCCATCCGCGCCGATAGCGACAAGGACGGCAAGCTCACCTGGCCGTCGGTGCGCACCTCGCTCTCCGATCGCGACTGCCGCGGCCCGATCATGTCGTACTCGACCGGCGGCTGGAGCGGCGACAAGCCCGACGAGCTGTGGCTCGATCTCGCGGCCGGCACCGTCAGCGACAAGCGCTCGGGCACCGCGCCGTCCGAGCCTACCGACGCCGAACCCGCGGAGCTCGGCACCCACGCCGGCCGGCCGGTGCTCGCCGTCGACCGCACCGGACGCAAGTTGCTCGGCCCCGACGACAGCGGCCGCGACATCCCGGTGGGCCCGCTCGAGTGGGTCACCCCGGACTGATCGGCGCCTGATTCGTCCGGAAACCGGACAGAATCCCGTGCGAATCCGGACCGTTGGACGTCCGGATTGAATAGCCTTCACTCCCGCCACTCCCGTCGTACAATCGAGGGGATACGCGAGGAGGTTTCCCATGAGCTCTGCCAGGGAGTTCCGCATCGCGCCTGCGACCACCCGCCGCCGTGGACTGCCGCCCATCGGGTTGTCGGTCTTCGCACCGGAGTGCCTCGACGTGACGGTCATCGAGACCGGCACGTCGGCGCTGCTCTTCGCCTCGGAGGCCGACCGCAGCGGCAACCGCATCGGCGTGGTGGAGATCGACATCTTCACCGCCAACATGGTGATCGACCCCGACGGCGCGCTCGAGCGCGCGGCCGACGCCGCCGTCGACAAAGTGCTCGGGGCACCCGCCGCCGGCACGGTGCGCCAGCGAGCGCGCTTCGAGCTCGACGATGGCACCAGCGGGTTTCGGATCGAGGTGGTCATGACCCGCGACCTCGACGGCACGCCGTCGCCGCTGCCGCACCTGACCGTGCTGGCGCTGGCGCCCGACGACGCCGCCGCGCGCGGCGGGTTGATCGCGATGGTGCGCAGCGCGCGTCCGGCCTGGGCCGCCGCCGACACGCTGTTCGAGACCTTGCGCGTGCTCACCCGTGACGGCGGCGCCAACGACAACGTTCGCACGCGTTTGCCCTTCACGCCCTGAGCGTCCCTCGCCGGCGAGGACCGGCTATGGTGGGCCATGCGTTTCGAGTTCCTCTCCGATGATTGGTTCACCAAGGTCGACGAGCTGATGGCGGCCGCCGGCGATCTCCAGATCCCGCCGGCGATGAAGGCGGTGGCGGTCAACGTCACCGTCACCGGCGACAAGGGCGACACCCAGCTGTTCATGCGCGACGGCCTGTTCGTGCGCGGCCACCAGGTGGCGGCGACCACGCTGACCCTCGACGTCGAGCTGGCCCGCAAGATCTTCATCCACGCCGACGCCGCCGCTGGCGTGCAGGCATTTCTCACCGGCGAGATCAAGGTCGAAGGTGATCTGGCCCAGCTCGTCGCCATGCAGACCGTCGAGCCGAGCGCGCCGCAGCAGCGGCTGACGAAGGAGATCGCGGCGATCACGGCGTGACCGGCAGCAGCGGTCCGGGTGTGGTAAACGAACAGGATGGCGCCGCCCGATCCCGATGGACGGATCGGCACCGTGCTCGACGGCCGCTACCGGATCCTCGAGCCGCTGTCGCGCGGTGGTATGGGCGTGGTGTACCGCGCCGAGCGCGTCCCGGTCGGGCGCCCGGTGGCGGTGAAGTTCCTGCACGCGCTGTTCGCCGACGATCACGAGTCGCGCGTGCGCTTCGAGCGCGAGACCCGCGCGCTGTCGAAGCTGGCCCACCCCCACTGCGTGGGCATCATCGACTTCGGCTTCGACGGAGCGCCCTACCTGGTGATGGATCTGGTCGCGGGCGCGACCCTGCGCGAGCTGCTCGACGACGGCCCGCTGGAGGTCGACGACGCGATCGCGCTGACCCGCCAGCTCCTGGCCGGGCTGGCCCACGCCCACGCCGAGGGCATCGTGCACCGCGACGTCAAGCCGGCCAACGTGATGGTCACCGACGAGATCGGCACCGGCCGTCACGCCCGCATCCTCGACTTCGGGCTGGCCCGCCTGCGCGAGCACGGTGGCGGCGCGGGCTCGTCGTCGATCACCCAGACCAGCATCGTGGTCGGCACGCCCAGCTACATGGCGCCGGAACAGACCCTGGGCGGTGCCATCGACGCGCGCACCGACGTGTACGCGGTGGGCATCCTGCTGTTCGAGATGGTGACCGGGGAGCGCCCGTTCGTCGCCGACGATACGGCGTCGCTGCTCGAGATGCACCGGCGGATGCCGGCGCCGCGGCTGCGCCAGGTCGACTCCACCAAGGCGTGGCCGGCGGGGCTCGACGACGTGATCCAGAAGGCGCTCGAGAAGGACCCGGACGATCGCTGGCAGAGCGCGGTGGAGTTCGCGCAGGCGCTGGAGCGCGTCGGCCGCCGGGCGACCGACGCGGCCGCCAACGTCGAGCGCAAGCGCGGCGGGTGGGCCGGCGCGCTGGCGGTGCTGATCCTGGCCGGAGGAGCGGCCACGGCGGGGTACGTGGTGATGAAGCGAGAGCCGGCGCAGCGGGCGGTGAGGGTGAACGCAGACGCCGGCGCGGTTGCGGCGGCGGACGCGGACGCCGGAGCCGCAGCCGGAGACGCGACCGCGGCCGG
>SXJR01000250.1 GCA_005779305.1 Myxococcales bacterium | reverse complement strand
GGCCGCCGTCGCCGCCAGCCGCGGGGCGCCGCGCTTGCCGGGCGAGCCGCCGATCACTGCGACGTGGCCGCGCCGGCCCTTGTGATCGAGCACGTGCCGCGACGGCATCCAGCCGCGCGCGTCGGCGCGCTCGACCAGCGCTGCCCGGGTGCCGGCCTGGGCCAGCGCCGGCGGCACGCCGATGTCGATGACCTCGACCGTTCCGGCGTGGGCGACCCCGGGCGCACCGACGTTGCCGATCTTGGGCACCGCCAGGGTCACCGTGTGGTGAGCCACGACCGCCGCGCCGAGCACCGCGCCGGTGTCGGCCGAGAGGCCCGAGGGTAGGTCGACCGCGACTCGCACACCCGGCGCCGCGTTGATCCGTCCGATGACCTCGGCCAGGTGGCCCTCGACGGCGCGATCGAGGCCGGTCCCGAACACCGCGTCGACGATCACGTCCGCGGCGTCGAGCACCTCGCCCAGCGCGATCAGATCGTCGGCACCCGGGTGCTCGCTGATCACCCCGCCCGAGCGCTCGTAGGCGCCGAGCATGAGCGCCGCGTCGCCGACGATACGCGCCCGCGGCGACACCAGGTAGACCACCGCATCGTGGCCGCCAGCGCGCAGCACCCGAGCCGCGACGAAGCCGTCACCGCCGTTGGTGCCGCCCCCGCAGACCACGGCGATGGTCCCGCCCGGCCGGGTCCGCGCCGCGGCCGCGGCCGCGACCGCGCGGCCCGCGGTCTCCATCAGCACCGCGCCGGGGAGGCCGATGTCGGCGATGGTCGCGGCATCGAGCGCGCGCATCTCGGCGGCGGTGGCGACCGGGATCATGTCGTCAGGTCCGGCAGGCGGTGACGAGCGCGGCGGCGATGGTGTCGGCCTGCTCCTGGATGCGAGCCTGGTCGGGGCCCTCGATCATGACCCGGGCCTTGGCCTCGGTGCCGCTGTAACGGACCAGCACG
This sequence comes from Myxococcales bacterium, assembly GCA_005779305.1. Classification (GTDB taxonomy): domain Bacteria; phylum Myxococcota_A; class Polyangia; order Haliangiales; family Haliangiaceae; genus UBA2376. The sequence continues at coordinate 4,795 of SXJR01000250.1, read as the reverse complement.
CGGCCATCGTCGCCGAGCTCCGACTCCACCGCCTTGATCATGCCCAGCACGTCGGCCAGCTCGTCGAGCGGGCGCTTGCGATCGACCTTGACGTTGACCAGCACCTGCGGCGTCCGGGTCATGACCCGCGCCAGCTCCGACAGCGGCCGGCCCTCGCGCACCATGATCGCCAGCACGCGCAGCGCGGCCACGATGCCGTCGCCGGTCGTGGCGTGGTCGAGAAAGACCAGGTGGCCCGACTGCTCGCCGCCCAGGTTGTAGCCGTGCTTGCGCATCTCCTCGACCACGTAGCGATCGCCGACCTGGGTGCGGACCAGGGTACCTCCGGCGTGGCGGATCGCGCGCTCGAGGCCGATGTTGGACATCACGGTCGAGACCAACGTGCGCTTGGACAGGCGGCCCTCGTCCAGCATGCGGGTGGCGCACAGCGCCATCACCGCGTCGCCGTCGACGACCTCGCCCTTCTCGTCGCACAGGACCAGGCGATCGGCGTCGCCGTCGAGTGCCACGCCGACCTGGGCGCCGTGCTTGCGGACCTCGGCGCACATCGCGTCGGGCGACAGCGCGCCGGCCTTGTCGTTGATGTTCTTGCCGTCGGGGTGACAGTGGATGGCGATGACCTTGGCGCCGAGCTCCTCGAACACCGACGGCCCGACCCGGTAGCCGGCGCCGTGAGCGCCGTCGACGACCACGGTCAACCCATCGAGGGTGAGGTCGGCGGGGAACGTCGCCTTGCAGTAGACGACGTAGCGGCCGCGCGAGTCCTCGATCTTGCGGCTGTAGCCGATGTCACCCGACAGGGCCCGCTGCGACTCCAGCGTCGGCGACCGCATGAGCGTCTCGATCTCGGCCTCGACCTCGTCGGGGAGCTTGTAGCCGTCGCGGGCGAACAGCTTGATGCCATTGTCCTCGTACGGATTGTGGGACGCGCTGATCACCACGCCGGCGTCACAGCGCATCGAGGCGGTGATGAAGGCGATGCCCGGGGTCGGCAACGGGCCGGTCAGCCAGACGTCGGCGCCCATCGACACGATGCCCGACGCCAGCGCGGTCTCGAACATGTAACCCGACAGCCGCGTGTCCTTGCCGATCACGATGCGGGTGTGCCGTCCCGCTTGCCGCAGCCGCGCCGCCACAGCCATGCCGAGTTTCATGACGGTGTCGCCCGTCATCGGCTCGAGGTTGGCGACCCCGCGGACTCCATCGGTACCGAACAGCCTGCGTTCTGCCATGGCCGTCGATACCACGGGTCCCGCGGGCGGTCAGCGCCTGGGCCCGACCCTCACCTCGGCCGGCCGCACAACGACCTGGACGCCGGATGGCACGCCGTCGACCGCGACCTGGGCGGCCACCCCGGCCGGCGCCAGCGCCGCCCGCCCCGCCTTCACCATGGGCCGCACCCCGGCCGCCACCAGACGATCGATGGCGTCACGGGCGCCGGTCAACTCGACCTCGACCTCGCGCGGCTCCGACGCCATCCGGGCTCCGTCGGCGCCGTCGGTGCCCACCACCGCCACCTCGACCGTACCCACCCAGCGCCCGGCGATGGTGACGTCGACCTCGACCGTGCCCTTCCAGTCGACCTCGACGCCTTCCGGAGGCAGAAGCGTGACCTCGGCGACCAGCGCCCGCGAGCGGCCGTCGACCGCGATGTCCTGGGTGCGCACCTGGCTCATGGCCGAGACCACGCCCCGGGGCCCGTGCACCACGACCTTGGCCGGGTTGGTGGTGGTGGCGCCCGCCACGACCGCGTAGCCGTGTGCGGGCCTCCCGGTGATCGCCGCCAGGACCTCGACCTCCTTCTCGATCCGGTCCTCGAACGCGACCCGCACCGAGCGAGGCGCGATGTCGGTGACCTTGAGGCCGTCGGGGACCCGCACCATGCCGGCGGTGATGGGCACCTCGCCACCGCGCATCTTGCTGACGTCGAGGTTGATCTCGGCGAGCTCGCGGGCGTCGAAGCGCTTGATCCGCCGCCACGGCCCGCGGATCTGCACCCGCGCCTCCTCGATGCGCTCCGAGACCAGGACCTTGCCCTCGGGCAGCACGTAGGCCACCGGCACGCGCACGATGATCTCGCGCTCCTCGTCGGATGAACCGACCAGGAGCAGGACGGTGAGCGTGAGCAGGAGGGCCAGGAGCTTGAGCCCCAGGTGCTCGGTGAACGCGCCGCGCAGCCACGACGCCACGCTCTTGCGGGGTACCGGCTCGGGCTCGGGCCGCACCGCCGGCCGGAACGCGCCCACCGTGTCGCGCCGGCCGCGGACCAGGCTCACTGCGCGCGCTCCGGGGCGGTGACGGCGTCGCGGACGCCGCTCGGGCGCGACACCGGCGAGCCGACCGAGGCCACCGCCTTGCCCAGCTCGGCGGCGGCGGCGGTCTGGGCGGCTTCGCGCCCGGTGAGCAGGCCACCGAGGGCGCCGCGCAGGGTGGCTGGGTCCAGGTCCTGGGCGACGCGGCCGCGGAAGCACAACGACACGGCGCCGCGCTCCTCGGACACCACCAGCGCGACCGCGTCGGTGTCCTCGGTGATCCCGATGGCGGCGCGATGACGCGTGCCCAGCTCGGGGCCGAGGTCGGTGGCGCGCGACAGCGGCAAGAGCGCCCTGGCCAGCTCGATCCGGCGCGACTTGCCGATGACGACGGCGCCGTCGTGCAGCTCGTTCTCGGCCGAAGGGACGAACAGACCTACCAGGAGCTGTCGGGTCAGGCGGGCGTCGACCCGGGTGGCGTCCTCGACGTAGGGCGCGACCGCGGCCTCGCGCTCGAGCACGATGATGGCGCCCAGGCGGGCCCGGGCGAGCTGGGTGGTCGCGGCGACCACCTCATCGAGGAGCTCGCCGGCGTCCGCGGCCCTGGAGAACGGCAGGATGCCCTGCCCCAGCCGGCCCAGCGCTCGCCGGATGTCCTCCTGGAAGACGACGATGACGATGATGATGAAGTAGTTGATCACGTTGTCGAGAAGCCATGACACCGTGGTCAACTCGAGCCGCTCGCTGGCGAAGAACGCCGCCCCCACCAGCACGATGCCCACCACCATCTGGGCGGCGCGGGTGCCGCGAATCATGAGCAGCAGGCGGTAGATCAGGTAGTAGACCACCACCACGTCGATCGCCGTCACGATCAGCGATCGCGAGCCCAGTCGATCAAGGATGCTGGTCAGGGCGGAGTGCATGGCGCAGCCGTGGGCGCGCCTCTTCTACCGCGACCGCGCCCGATCTATTTCGGTGTACACCGCGAGCGCGGCTCGGATCAACGAAACATCGTGCGTGCGAAGCACCTGCGCACCGGCGGCGACGGCGGCGAGGCACGCACCGACGGTGCCGGCGTCGAGGGCGGCGGGCTCCGAGCTGCCGACCAGGCGCGCGATGAAGCGTTTGCGCGAGGGGCCGACCAGGACCGGGCGGCCGAGCGCGCGACCGAGGTCTCCCGAACGCGCGATCAGCTCGGCGTTGGCGACGTGATCGCCCTTGCCGAAACCGAGGCCGGGGTCGACCAGGGTGCGACCCTGGAGCCGGTCCGGCATCGCCGCCAGCCGCTCGCCCAGCTCGTCGGCGACCTCGCGCCACGTCACCGGGGCCTCGGCGGCGAAGACTTCGGCGAGGCTGGTGCCACGCAGGTGGCCGCAGACGTAGGCCGCCTCGCTGGCCGCGACCACGTCGAACATGGCGAGGTCGAAGCGGCCGCCCGCGATGTCGTTGATCACGTGCGCACCTGCGGCCAGCGCCGCCTCGGCCACGGCGGCCTTGGTGGTGTCCACCGACAGGAGGGCCGCGGTCTTGCCCCGCAACCCCGCGAGCACCGGCAGCACCCGCGCGAGCTCGATCTCGGCCGACACCGGCTGGGCCCGCGGATTTGTGGCTTCGCCGCCGATATCGAGGAAGTCAGCCCCGGCCGCGGCCAGCGCCAGCCCGTGAGCCACCGCCTGGTCGGTCACCGCGTACCGGCCTCCGTCCGAGAACGAGTCGGGCGTGACGTTGACCACACCCATCACCAGCGGCTCACGCCAGTCGAGGGTGCGCGTTCCAATCTTGATCGGCGCCGGCGACACCCAGCAGCAGCTACGCGGGCTCGGGCTCGGGATCGTTGCCCTTGAGGGGCCGGATGAGCTCGCTCGCGGGGCGCTTCTTCTCGGCCTCGTCTTTGGACGTGCCCTCGGCCTTGCGCCGAGCGGCGGGCAGCGGCCGGGTCAGCGCGTCGCCGCGCAAGAGCTGGTCGATGTCCTCTCCGTCGAGAGTCTCGTAGTCGAGGAGCGCGTCCGAGACCCGCTCCAGATCGGCGCGGTGGGCGCGCAACAGGTTGGTCGCACGCTCGTACTGATCCATCACGATGCGGCGGATCTCGGCGTCGATGCGCTTGGAGGTGTCCTCGCTGTGCCGCTCGCTCGACGCGAAGTCGCGACCCAGGAAGACCTCCTGCTTGCTGCCGGCGAAGTTGAGCGGACCGAACTCGTCGCTCATGCCCCACTCGGTGACCATGGCGCGGGCCAGCTCGGTGGCGCGCTCGATGTCGTGGCCGGCGCCGGTGGTCTTCTGCCCGAAGATGATCTCCTCGGCGACGCGGCCGCCGAGCAGGATGGCGATGGTGTTGAGCGCGAACTCGCGCGTCATCGACAGCCGGTCCTCGACGGGGAGCTGCTGGGTCAGGCCCCGGGCGCGCCCGCGCGGGATGCTGGCGCCCTTGTGGACCGGATCGGCCTCGGCGCCGACGAAGCGGGCGGCCAGGGCGTGACCGGCCTCGTGGACCGCGGTGGTCCGCTTCTCCTTCTCGGAGATGATCATCGACCGGCGCTCGG
>SXJR01000249.1 GCA_005779305.1 Myxococcales bacterium | reverse complement strand
GCGGCGGCGGCGGCGGCGGCTCGCCACCACCACCACCACCGATGAACCCGACGTAGAGCAGCTTGTTGGGCGAACCGCTGACGTTGGTGACCTTGTTGGCGGTGGCGTTGCCGGTCAGCGCCGCGGTGACCTGGGCCGGCGTCGCGCTCGGGTTGGCCGAGAGGTAGAGCGCGGCCGCGCCGGCCACGTGCGGGCTGGCCATCGACGTGCCCGACATCGACGTCGAGCCGCTCGAGCTCGAGTAGTTGGACGAGGTGATGTTCGAGCCGGGCGCGAAGATGTCGACGCACGAGCCGTAGTTGGAGAAGCTCGAGCGGGCGTCCGACGACGCCGACGACGCGACCGTGATGGCCTCCGGCGCGCGCGACGGAGAGCCGTTGCAAGCGTTCGAGTTCTCGTTGCCGGCGGCCACCACCATGACCACGCCGGCGTTGTGGGCGTTGCGGACCGCGGTGTCGGTCGCGGTCGACGCGCCGCCGCCCAGGCTCATGTTGGCCACCGACGGGCCGCTGCGGTTCTGCGCCACCCAGTTCATGCCCGAGATGACGCCCGAGTCCGAGCCCGAGCCGTCGCAGCCGAGCACGCGCACGGCGACGAGCTGGACGTTCTTGGCCACGCCCCAGGTGGCGCTGCCGACGGTGCCGGCGACATGGGTGCCGTGACCGTTGCAGTCGTCGGAGCCGCGGCCGTCATTGATCGACGTGTGGCCGGCGCGAGCGCGGCCGCCGAAGCCGGTGTGGGACACCTTGATACCGGTGTCGATCACGTAGGCGGTGACGCCCGAACCATCGTTGGGGTAGGTGTAGGAGCCGTTCAGCGGCAGCGCCGCCTGATCGAGACGATCGAGGCCCCAGGTGGCGCCGGTCTGCGTGCCGCTGGCATGGACCACGCCGTCTTCCTGCACGAAGGCGATGCGGGGATCCTCGGCCATCGCCATGGCCTGGTCCTCGTCCATCTCGGCGGCGAAGCCCTTGAGCGCGTCCTCCCAGGTCTCGCGCACGTCGGCGGTGAACGACAACGAGAGATCCTGGGCGGTGCCGGCCACGTCCATCGTGCCGCGGGTCAGGGCGTCCTTGGGCTCCTCGAGCACCACGATGTAGCGGCGCGCGATCGGTTGATCGACGCGCAGGAACTTTGGATCGGCGCCTGGCGTGTCATCGATGTCGAGCGTCGACTCGACCATCGTGTCCACGGTGCAAGCTGCGAGCATCAGTGCGCTGAACAGCGGCGCGACGAGACGGTTCATCAGTTCCTCCTGGGTGCGGTCGGAAGAGATCCGGCGAGATCCGTCTCTACAGATCGCGTGCCATGCGCAGGAACGCGTCAGAGCGCGGCTCGCGAACCAAGGTCGCGCCGATTCGTGACCGCGTGGCACAGCTCCCACCGATCGACGAGGAATTGCGCCTCTGCGGTGACGTGTCCGCTCACCGGACACTGTGCGATGACCGGTGCTCGCCGCCCATCGCCACCCGCGCGCGCGGCTGTCCGGACCTGGCTCAGCCTGCCAGCGGCTGGCCCAGGCTGTCTGCCAGGCTGCGGCGGATCGAGGCGATCGTGCCGGCCGCCAGACCGCGGGCGATGAACACCAGCCGTGTGCGCCGATCGGCGTCGGGCCAGGCCGGGAGCCGGCGCGCGGGGTGGATGACGTGTTGCACACAGTCGATCACCACCGGCGCGTCCTCGCCTTCGACCGAAACCAGCCCTTTGACCCGCAGGATCGCGCCAGCGTGCATCTGGGTGATCAACGTCAGCCACAGCCCGAGCGGGCCCATGCGCACCGGCTGTTCGAAACAGATCGTGAACGTGGCGAGAAACCCGTGGGCGACCGGACGCCGGGTCGCGGCCTCGACCCAGTCGGCGTCGGGAGCCGGCGCCAGGAGCACGTCGGGAGCGACATCGCCGCCGGCAGTTCGCACCACCGCCGCACCCGGGTTCTTCTCGCGCAGCGCGGCCTCGAGCTGGTCGACCGCTGCCACCTCGGCGAGGTCGGTCTTGGTGATGACCAGGCGATCGGCGAGCGCGACCTGGGCCAGCGCCTCGGGCTGCCGGCGCAGGGTCTCGAGCCCCAGCTGACCGTCGACCGCGGTCACCACGGCCCCGGCCCGGTAGTGCCGGGCCACCAGCGGGTGCTGGACCAGGGTCGCGACCACGCCGGTGGGATCGGCCATCCCGGAGGTCTCGATGAGCGCGCGCTCGAAGGGCGGCAGCTCGCCCCGCATCACCTGCGCGGCCAGCTCGAGCAGCGCGCGCACCAGATCGCCGGCAATGGTGCAGCACACACATCCCGACCCCAGCACCACGGCGTCGCCGCGCACGTCGCGCACCAGGTGGTGATCGATGGCGATGGCGCCGACCTCGTTGATGAGGACCGCGGTGCGGGCCAGCTCCGGACGGCGCACCAGTGCAGATAACAATGTCGTCTTGCCGGCGCCGAGGAAGCCGGTGAGCACGGTGACCGGCACCGGGACGACAGGCGCGGCGGCCTGGGTCATCCGCGGTCCCGCTTGCGCTTCTCGTCGTTCAGCCGGCTGTCGACCTTGGCCAGGACGGCGCGGATGCGCTCGGACAGGGTCTCCAGCTCCGACAGCTCCGAGGCCTCGCCCAGCTTGCGCGCCGTGTTCATGCAGCGCACCAGATACGAGAACAGGTTGCCCTCCTCGTGGGCCAGGCCTTCCTTGTCGACGAAGTCCATGAAGCCGTGGCCGCCCTCCTCCATCGTCGCCCAGATCCGCTTCTGCTTCTTGCCGCCGTGGATCTCGGGGTGCGGGACCAGGGCACAGAACTCGGCCAGGTGCTGCTCGCAGGTCGACGGCACGTACGGGTGATCGCGATCCCACTCGGCCTCGACGTCTTCCCAGGCCACCTGCCCGTTCTCCATGCGCATCTCGCGCAGCCGGGCCCGGCACCACTCGCGCTTCACGTCCTCGTTGCGGCGGTCGAAGATGCGCTGGATGGCGTCGTGATCGACCAGGAGCTCGATCAGCTCGCGCAGCTCCTCGTACCCGAGCTGGTGGCTGAACAGCTCGTGATAGACGAACAGGCCGTCCATCCCCTGCAGCTCCTTGATCATCTGGCCCTTGACCTGCGCGCCGTGCTCGTCGATGACGCCGACCGCCTTCATGTTGTCGACCAGCATGGCCAGGGTCTTGTGCAGGTTGCGGCGCTCGCGCTCGTCGATGAGCAGGTTGTCGATGACCGTGACTACGTTGAGCCGCATCGACGGCGGTAAGGACGCCTCGATCTCGTCGATCACCGGCGGCGGCGGCACCGGCACCGGCGCAGCGCCCTCGACCGGCACCGGCGCGGCGGCCCCGGGCAGGCGGGTGACGGTCAGATCGGGCAGACCGATGGCCAGCACCTGCTCGGCGGTGATCTTGGTCTTCGACCGCAGCTCGGCCGGCTCGCCGCGCACCAGGTCGGCGTGGACCTCGGGCGTCCAGATCAGCTCGCCCTTGCGCTGGGCGTCGTTCTTGGCCCGGCCGTAGATGGTCTTCTTGATCTTCACCTCATCGACCGCGCCGCGCTTGCCGGCGTCCTTCATCTCCTTGCGCAGATCGACGGTGATCTCCTCGGGCGCCAGGGTGATGGCCAGGCCCTTGTCGTCGAACTGCGGCCGGCCGGCGCGGCCGGCCATCTGGTGGTACTCGGCCGGCGACACCAGCCGGGCCTCCTTCTTGATGAACTTGCGCAGGGCCGGGAACACCACCGTGCGCGCCGGCAGGTTGATGCCGGCGGCGATGGTCTCGGTCGAGACCACGAACTTGATCTTGCGCTCGAGGGCCAGCTCCTCGACCAGCTGCTTGTAGCGAGGCAGGATGCCGGCGTGGTGGATGCCGATGCCGTGGGTGAGTAGCGGCCGCAGCTCCTTGGCCACGCCGGTGGGCTGGAAGACCTCGTCGCAGCGCTTCTCGATCTCGGCCTTCTCCTCGTCGGTGGTGAAGCGGCGGCAGCTCTTGAGCAGGCGCGCCACCTCGAAGCACAGCTCGCGGCCGAAGCAGAAGATGATGGCCGGCACGTCACCCTTCCACGACAGGTCCTTGACCGTGTCGAGGAGCAGCTCCTCGCGGAACTGGTGCTCGAGCGGCACCTTGCGCTCGCGCGAGTCGATGAGGTGCATGTCGACCTTGCGGGTCAGGTGCACCCAGTGACAGAAGCGCTCGGGGTGGCCGACCGTGGCCGAGAGCACGACCAGCTGGGCCCGCGGATCGAGCCCGATGATCGACTGCTCCCACACGTAGCCGCGCTCGGGATCGTTGAAGTAGTGGCCCTCGTCCATGATGACGAGGTCGGCGGGCGCCACGTTCTTCTCGCTGACGATGCGGTTCCACAGGATCTCGGCGACCTCGACCTGGATGGGCGCGTCGCGGTTGATCTTGTAGTCGCCGGTCGCGAAGCCGACGTTTTCGGGTCCGAAGTCGTCGGACAGCTCGCGGAACTTCTCCTCGGTCAGCGCCCGCAGCGGCGTGGTGTAGATGGCGCGCTGGCCGCGAGCCAGGGCGGCGAAGATGCCGGCCTTGGCCATCAGCGTCTTGCCGGTCCCGGTCGGCACCGTGACCAGCACGCTCTTGCCGGCGATGATCGCCGACACCGCCTGCTCCTGGACCGGATACGGCTCCCTGCCCTGCGACCAGAAGAACTTGTCGACGAACGCCAGCTCGAGGTCGGCGGCGGACGGCGCGGGCATCGGAGCACCCTGCCACAGGTATGGCACCGCTGTCAGGCCTGGCCGGATCGACGTCGACGAGGATCGACGTCGCGGCGGCAAGTCCCGGGAACCCGCGGCAGGCGCGTGGCGCGCGGCTTGCTGAACCCGGTGTCATGGTGTCGCTGCGATCACGCACGTGGTGGACCGTCGCGGTCGTAGCCCTCTCGGTCCACGCGATGCCCAGGCCGGCCGGCGCCGACATCGGGATCTACGAGGAAGGCGGCCTGGGCACCGCTCACGCCCGCGGCGGATTCGAGGGTTTCGAGGACGGCGGGTTCGCCGTGCGCGGGTCGCTGGGCTACCGGCGAGCCCACTGGGGCGGCGAGCTGGCCGTCAACAGCGCCGAGTTGACCCAGCGCCGCACCGACGGGACGGTCGAGGGGGTCTACACCGCCATGACCGTGGGCCCGATGCTGACCGTCCGCAGCGTCCTCACCCACACGATGATGGACCAGCACTTCGCGCGCTGGCTCGAGATCTACGGCCGCGCCGGCCCGACCCACACCTGGATGTACGGCGATCCCGGCACCGGCGCGCCCGACGGCACCCGCGGCTTCGGCTTCGCCGGCGGCGGCGGACTGCGCTGGGTCTACGCCGCCATCGGCTTCAGCTTCGACATCACGTACGTGCATGCCCGACTGCACAAGGACCGCGTCCACGACGAGCGCGACGAGCTCGGACTCCGCGACATTGTCGCCGTCGATCTCGAAGGCAGCGTGGTCAGCGCCACGCTCGGCTTCGGCTTCGTGCTCTGACTGACACGGCGTGAGGCTGCTGGCGCTCGGGAAAGCCGCGGCCAATCGTTGCGTTTTTCTCAACAGATCGTGGCGAAGATTGCGGGTAATCCGCGGGCGGGCCAGGCGTACCCCCTGCAGAGGATCCCGATGCAGGCCCGTCGCCCAGAACGACGCCGAGCGCGACTTCGTGTCTACCATCGTCCCATGAGCACGGCGCTCGCCCTCGCCCCCGCGGCGCTCGCTCTCGCCGTCGTCGCCGCCGGATGCGACGATGCCGGCGACCGTCCGTCGTCGTGGACGTACGTCCACACGACCATCATCGCGCCGGCGTGCGCGACCGCCGGGTGTCACTCGACCCTGGCCGCGGCGGCGAGCCTCGACCTGTCGTCGCCCAACGGTGCTTACGCGTTTCTCACCGGGCGCGTGTGCGGCGAACCGGTGGGACCCGGCTCACCCCCACGCAACTACGTCGACCCGGGCAGCCCCGAGTTCTCCCAGCTCATCTACCAGCTACGCGGCGAGGGTCGCGATCAGATGCCGCCCGACGTCCCACTGCCCGAGGTCGAGATCCGCCTGGTCGAGTCGTGGATCCTCGAGGGGGCACGATGCGACTGACCCTCGTCATCGCGCTCGTGCTCGCCGGCGTCGCCGCCGTCGCCGCGCCGGCCGCGGCGTACCCGCGGTTCCAGCTCACCACCGGCGCTTCCCGCTGCCAGGAGTGCCATGTCTCGCCCGGCGGCGGTGGCCTGCTCGACGACTACGGTCGCCTCGAGGCCGGCGACACGATCAGCCGCGGCGGCGACGGCGCACTGCTCCACGGCCGGTGGTCCCCGCCCGGGTGGCTGGTGCTCGGCGGCGATCTGCGCGGGGCTGGACTGATCAAGCGCCGCGGCGACGAACTCGAGCCGGCGGTGTTCCCGATGCAGGTCGAGCTGGCCGCGGCCGCACGCGGACGCGGCCTGACTCTCTACCTAGCCGCCGGGATCCGAGGCGGCGCTCGCGACCCGCAGCCACCGCTGGTCGAGCGGCTGGCGTCGCGGGAGCACTACGTCATGTACGAGCGCGATGCCATCTACGTCCGCGCCGGCCGCTTCTTTCCCGTGTTCGGCATCAGGTCGCAGGACCACACCGCGTACGTGCGCCGCTTCCTCGGCTTCGGCACGCTCGAGGAGCCCTACGGCCTCGCCGCTGGATGGTCGGGCGGACCCTGGGAAGCGCACGCGCACGGTTATGTTCCGCGACCGATCGCGTTCCTGGGAGCCGGTCCCAAGGACAAAGGCCTGGCGGTCATGGCCGAGCGCCGACTCCTCGAGGAAACCGCCGCGATCGGGCTCCAGGCCCGGATGACGACGTCCGCGGCCGATCGCCGTGTCCTCGCCGGCGTGGTCGGAAAGCGCTGGTTCGAGCGAGCCGGCCTGCTGGTGCTGGCCGAGATCGACGTACAGCACCAGATGGTGAAGAGCACCGAGTCCTCGCGGTGGCAGCTCGCCTCCTATCTCGGCGTCACCCAGACCCTCTCCCGCGGTCTGCTGCTCGGCGGTGGGCTGCACCGCTGGCAGCCCGATCTCGGCCTGCGCTCGTCGCGCGACGCGTTCGAGCTCGACCTGCAGTACTTCCCGCGCGCCCACCTCGAGGTCCACTTGCTCGGGCGCGCCTCGGCGCAGGGCAACGACCTCGACGGGCCCGGCTTCCTGTCGCTCCTGCAACTCCACTACTACCTGTGAGACCCGCCTTGAACCGTTGGCTGCTCCCGACGCCTCTGCTCCTCGCCGCGTGCGCGGCCGAGGCACCGGCCACGCCGCGCTTCCAGGAGGACGTCATGCCGATCCTGGCGGCGAACTGCGTGCGCTGCCACGCTTACCCACCGATCGGAGGTGCGCCCGGCGACTGCACCGTCGACGCCGTGAGCGGCATGCGCTGGTGCGGGATGAGGCTCGACAGCTACGATGACACGATCGTCGCGCCGGGTGTCGGGGTCCGCGGCGCCGCGTCCGTCGCCCTGGGCATCTCGTCGAGAGTGCGCGACGCGAGGGCGCCCATGCCGCCGCGGTTCCCGTTGCCCGACGTCGCCGTCGAGACCCTCGTCGACTGGTCCCTCGGCGACCCGCCGGATCGCACGCCGCGGCCGCTCAACGAAACCCCCACGGTCGCCGTCGAGGTGACCCCGGGCCCGGCCGCGTCGTTCACGCTGCGCTACCAGCTCGCCGATCTCGACGGCGACCTCGTGGTCGGCGCGCTGCATGCCCGCGGCGTCGGCACCGACGTCCTGATCGCGCCGATCCAGAGCGGCCGTGACGAACTGACCTGGGATCCCGGTGCCCTCGCCGCCGGCCGTTACGACCTGGTGGCGCGCGTCGACGACGGCGCCGGCTGGATCGAGCTCGCGGCCGGCGCCGTCACCGTGGGGTCACCATGAACCGCCTGGCCACCGTTGCCTGCGCGGCGATGGCGATGGCCGGCTGCGCCGAGCCGGTCTCGGTCGAGCCGGTCGGCGACTACACCAGCTGGAAGCGGCTCGACGTCCGCGGCCCTGCGCCCGGCCACGGCTCGACCTATCGGATCATCTACGCCAACGACGTCGCCGCCGACCCCATGCAAGACTTCGTGGGCGGCTACGCCAACGGCGCCGTGATCGTGAAGGAGATCCGCGACGATCTGGACGGCGCGCCCGGCGACCTGCGCTACCTCGCGATCATGCGGCGCGACGACGCCCTGACCGACGAAGGCGGCTGGCTGTTCACCCAGGCCGATGACGCCGAGTCCGCCGAGAGTCACCCAAGCTACTGCTGGGCGCGCTGCCACGCCGCCGCGCCGTACGCGGGCGCCTGGTACGACTATCGTCGCTGAGCCAGGGCCCGCGTCACCGGACGTCACTGCTGCCGCAGCGCGCTGTCGGCCCAGTACTTCACGCCGCTCCAGCGCTGGTGCCAGGTGCCGCGGGCGATGCGGGTCAGCGTCTCGTGGGCCTTGTCCTTGTGGCCCAGGGCCAGCTCGAGCTGGGCCGCGCGCTGCAGCCAGGTCGGGTTGGTGGCGTCGATGGCGAAGGCGCGCCACCACAGGCCGAGCGCCTGGTCGAGCTTGCCCTGGCGCTCGAGCGCCTCGGCCGCGCCCTGGAACGAGCTGCCCTCGCGCGGCGCCTGGTCGATCGGCGTCGACAGGTAGCGCCACGATTCGTCGTCCTCGCCGAGCGAGGCCAGCAGCTCGCCGATGGCCCGCTCGCGGGCGGCGAAGTCGGGATCGATCGCGCGCCAGTCGCGGCCGGCGGCCACCGCGGCGTCGCGCGCCACCTGGCGCTCGGCGCCGGCTGCGCTCTTGGCGACCTGACCATAGAGGCCGATGACCCGGCTGTAGTCGGCGCGGAGCTGCGACAGCGCGATGGGCTGGTCGACCTCGGCCTTGAGGGCCTCGGTGAACAGGTCGGCCGCGCCGCGGGGGTCGCCCGACTGCTCGGCGACCACGCTGGCCAGCCGCAGGAGCCGCGCGTTGCCCGGGAAGCGCGTGCGCGCCCCGTCGAGCGCGGCCCGCGCCTTGTCGAAGTGGCGGACCTGGTTGGCCAGGCCCACCACCGCCGCAACGGAGTCGGCGTCGGGCGCGACGGCCGCCGCCCGATCGAGCGCCTCGTCGAGATCGCTACTGGCCGGGTTCATGGCCGCCGCGCTCGCGAACGCCATCAGGTGCTCGAAGCTGCCGCCGGCGACGACGCGCTGCTTCCACGCCGTCATCGCCAGCTGCCAGCCGACCTCACCCCGCGCGCTCGACACCACGATGCTGCGCGCGTTCCAGTCGATGATGGGCGGAGCCGCGTTGAGGTCGACGTCGGAGAGCAACGCCACCCAGCGCTCGGCGGCCTCGGCCGGCTTGTTGCCGAGGTAACGCGCCGCCTCCTGGCGGGCCAGGTTGCGCCACTCGCCGTCGGCGACGCGGTCGAAGACCTTGACCGCCTCGGGCGAACGATAGGCGTGGACCTGGACCAGGCGGGCCGCGGCGATGAGCCGCAGGGTGTCGGCGTGCAGGTGGCGATCGGCGAACGTATCGAACGCCACCATCGCCGCGCGGGTGTCGCCGCGCTCGATCGCCGCCAGCGCGGCGCGGTAGTCGGCGAGGAGCGAGACCACGCCGGTGGCGCGGCTCGCCACCGCCGCGAAGTCGGCGCGCTTGCCGGTGCGCTGGTCGAGCGAGGCCCGCAGGTACGCGGCCAGCGGCGAGCCCGGCGAAGCCGGCGAGGTCGACGCCGTGCCGAGCACGGCGCTGACCCGATCACCAGGCACCCACGCCATCGCGCCGCCGATCAGGGCCAGCTCACCCTCGCTCAGCGCGCCGAGATCGGCGAGCGAGACCGCGACGCCGGCGAGCCCGCCGACGTCCTGGGCGGCCAGCGACGAGGCCGCGAGCTGGTGCAACACGCGGCGCCGCGCCGGATCACCGGCCGGCAGCGCGTCGAGGGTGGCGCGCACGGCCTGGGGCAGGCCGAGCGGCATCCCGATCGAGACCGCGGCCGACGACGACGGCGAGACCGTCGCCCGCGGGTCGGCGGTGAAGCGCAGGACCTCGCGGTCGCCGCCGGCCGACAGCACGTAGGCCGCGCCGTCGCGGGTGGCGGAGAGCACGAGCGCGCGCTCGCTGCCACGCACGCGGGTCATGGCGATCACCGCGCCGAAGTCGTCGAAGGCGAGCTCCCACACCGCGCCGCCCCGCGCCCGCGGCGTGAGCTGGATCGTCCGGGGAGCGGACACCTTGACGTCGTACCAGCGGGCCAGGGCGTCGGCGCGCGGGGCCACCACCGGCAGGTACGCGGCCAGCACCGCCGGCTCGCGGTCGGTGGCGGCGCGCGTGGTCTCGACACCGAGCGCCGGGTAGCGGTGGACCAGGGTGGTGCCGTCGAAGCTCACCACCTCGGTGGTGCCGATCTCGAGGCTGCGCGTCGCCTCGATGCGGCCACTGGCGTCGATCACGACCTCGCCGCCGCTGTCCAGGCGCCAGCGACCGGCGCCGAGCTTGCGGCGGGCGTCGTCGAGGAGCGCGCGGGCGTCCTTCGAGATCGAGCCGCGGCCACCGGCCGCCGCCGCCTCGAGCGCCTCCGACAGGTCGTCGTAGCCGAGGCGCGAGAACCCAGGCAGCCACTCGGTGACGTCGTCGAGGCGCCAGTCGCTCGAGTAGTGGAACGCGGTCGGGTTGAGGCCGTAGTAGTAGGCCTGCTGGTGCCAGCGGCCGCTCTCGAGGCCGTTGATGTTGCCGTCGCCGATCCAGCCGGCGTTCTGCTGCCGCTCCAGGCGCGCACCGCGGCCGCGGCCGGCGAGGACGCCGCCGCCGATGGCGAGGTCAGCAGGAGAGTCGAGGCCCGACATCGGCTGCTGCATCGGCACGGTGCTCGTCATCGGCGCTTCCTCGAGCGCGAGCTTGGTCGCGCCGTCGGCCAGCGGCATCGGCCCCGACGCGGCGAACGGATCGGCGAGGCTGTTGTTGGCGCCGCCGCTCTCGTCGTTGCTGTCGCCGCGATCGGCGCCGAGGAAGATGTCCTTGTAGCTGTCGCGCTTGTTCTCGGTGATCTCGCGGGACGGGGCCTCGCCCTCGGTCCGCGCGCTCTCGGTGGCGCCGACCGGCGCGCCGCCGGTGCCGCCGGCGCCGTAGCCGGAGCCCGAGCCGCGGCCGATGGTGCCGGCCTTGCCGAGGCCGATCGTGCCCTGACCGATGGACCAGGTGTCGGCGTTCTTGCCGAAGTGGTTGCCGGTGGTGCGGAACTCGCCCCCGCGGATCGCGCCGCCCCGGTCGCCGTCCCAGTCGTCACCCCAGCCGGTGCCGTACATCCACGGCACGGGCTGGCGCCACATCGGCCGGTGGTCGACCACGGGCGCGGCGATCTTCGCCACCACCGGGATGGTGGCCGGCGCCGCGTAGGCGGCCCAGGTCAAACCGCTGCCCTTGGTCACACCGTACTGCGCGTACATCGCGTCGTTCTCGAGCACGATGAGCGAGGTGTGCGGCGAGAGCAGGAAGTGGGTCTTGCCCAGCTCGACGATCTCGTTCTTGCGAGCGTGGTACGCGGTCACGGCCCGCTCCTCGTCGGTGGCGCAGGGCGTGGTCGTGCACGGCGCCAGCGCGCGGTCACCCATGGTCATCAGGTGATCGATGCGGCGCTCGGCCCACATCCGCGGCAGGTAGCCGGCGTCGCCGGAGGCGAGCGGGGTGGCGGCGAGATCGACGCGCTGGGTCCACGGCTGACCGGCGACCTGACCACGCAGCACCAGGGCCGCGAGATCGGTGCGGGCCGGGGCGCGGACCACGACCTCGATGTCCTCGCCGGCCGCGACCTGCGCCGAGCGCAGGTAGGCCGAGACCTCGTCGTCGCCGACCTGACCACCCTTGGTCTCGAGGGTCGCGACCAGGCCGGTGACGCGCGGCGTGTACAGCGCGGCGACCAGGTCGAGCGCGCGCCAGGCCAGGTCGTCACCGAGATCGACGTGCAGCGCCATGCCCGAGGTCGCATCGGCCAGCGCCGAGAGCGTCGGCATGTCGGAGCCGTCACCGACGCCGACGCCGATGAACGTGGCCTTGCCGGCCACCGCGTCGCGGAGCTGATCGATGGTGCGGCGGCCGCCGGTGGCGGTGCCGTCGCCGAGGTAGACGATGTAGCCGGGCTCGCCGTCGAGCAGCTTGACCGCGCCCTCGAGCGAGGTGACCAGATCGGTCTCGCCCAGACCGCCGTCCTTCATGAGGAACGCGCCCAGGCCCTTGCGATCGACGTCGATGGCGTCTTGCCACGCCGCGTAGCGGCGGTGGGTGGCGTCGAAGGCGACCACCGCGACCTGATCGTGCTCGTCGATCTCCTGGACCAGGCGATCGATCATCTCGGTCTGGGCCCGGCGCTCCATCAGGCCACGCGAGGCGCTGGTGTCCGACAGGATCACCCACTTGTGGGGCCGATCGGCGGCGGCGCCGGTGATCTGGGCGCTGGCCACGGTCGGGCGCACGCGCACCAGGCCGTAGCGCTGCGCGTCGAAGATCGTCGAGGCGTGCGCCACCGCCGGCGCGTCGGGCTTGCGCACGCGCAGGACCAGTGAGTCGCCGAGCTTCTCGGTCACGCCGCGGTAGCGGACGACGGCGTTGTCGCGATCGCGCGAGACCTCGAGCCGGTGGCTGGGCGACGTGATCTCGCAGGCACCGCATCCGACGACCTCGACCTTCAGGTTGACCGCGCTCACCGGTGTCTCCAGATCGGGCAGCGGCACGGTCAGGGTCAGATCGTCGTAGGTGCGCGCGATCGGCTGGGTGTACGCGAGCAGCACCCGCTTGTCCTGCTGAGGCAGGAGCGGGAAAATCCGCATCGACACCTTGCTCGCGCCCATCTGCTCCATGAGCGCCGGGTCGCGATGGGTGTAGACGATGTCCTCGTAGATACGGCGGGCGCGCATGCGCTCGACCACCGCGGACTCGGTGAGCTTGCCGTCGACGTACATGGCCAGGCGGGCCACGGCGGCGTCGGGCGGGAGCGAGAACTTGTAGACGCCCTCGAGCTGCTGGGCCTCGGGGTTGTGGAAGGTCTGATCGAGCGCGACCCGCGCCACCTGGTTCTCGAGGTGGACGTCGAGAGTGAGCTCGCGCATCGGCAGCGGGAACTCCTGCTCTTGCCACATCGGGTTACGCGCGACCAGCACGCCGGAACGGGCCGGGCCGGTGGCGACGGTCTCGTCGCGGCGGCGGCGCTCGGCCACCCAGCTCACCAGGTGCGACAGCCGCGGCGCCGGCGCGCGGGTGGGCGGCGACTTGGCGGTCATCGTGCCCTGCTCGCCGGCGTGGACCACCTCCTCGCTGCCGGCCGAGCGCATGGCGACGGCGCCGCGCAGGACCGACGCGACCGTGCGGTCGGCGGTGGCCTCGACCAGGAAGCGGGTGCCGATCACGGTGAGCTCGCCGTTGGCGGTCTGGACCGTGAACTGACCCTTGCCAGGCACGACGTCGAGGAGCACGGCGCCCGTGATCCGCACCCGGCGATCACCGAGGACAGCGACCTTGCCGCCGGGCCCGAGGTCGGCGACCGAGCCGTCGGCCAGGGTCAACCGATCGGCGGGCGCCTTCGGTCCGCTGCCGCCGGTGCCGGCGGTGGTCGCCTCGCGGTCCTTGCTGACGCCGGCCACGTTGACCGCGACGATCGCGGTGGCAGCGCCGAGGGCCAGCGCCCAGCCGGTCATGGCCACCCGCGATCGCTGCGACTGCTTGCGCGGGCGGGCGTGGATGGCGAGCAGGCGGGCGCGGATGCGATCGCGCGCCTCGAGCTGCATCGAGGGCGCGTCGGCCATTGGCATCAGCTTGCCGAGGTTGGCGTCGAGGACTTCGTCGTCACGGGTGTTTCGGGTCATGGCGTCACCTCCTCGAGCGCGTGGCCGAGGGTGGAGAAGGTTTCCTTGAAGGCGCGGCGTGCGCGCGCGAGCAGCGACTTGGCGGCGTCGACGGAGAGCCCGAGCTCCGAGGCCAGATCCTCGACGCTCTTGTCTTCGACGTACTTGCGGGCCAGCGCCAGGCGGTAGTTCTCGGGCAGATGGGCGATGGTCATGGTGACCAGGTCCCGGGTCTCGACGCGGGCGAGCACGTCGCCGGGCAGCGGCGTGCGTTCGAGCGCGTCGTAGAGCTGGGACAGCGAGGCATCGATGCGGTCCCAGCGCTCGGCGACCTCGTCGGCGCGCCGGTGGGCGCGCAGGTGATCACGGATGACGTTGCGCGACAGCGTCGTCAGCCAGCTCGAGACCGAGCCGCGACGCTCGTCGTAGTCGTGGGTCTTGCCCAGCGCCGACGTGAAGGTCTCCTGCACGATGTCCTCGGCGAGGGCCTGGTCGCGCCCTACCCGGTAGTAGACGAACGCGTACAGGCCATCGACGTGGGCGTCGTAGAGGCGGGAGAGTGCGTCACCGTCGCCGATGGCGGCGGCTCGCAGGTCCGCGCTGTTGTTGCGATCTGGGCCCTTGCGAAACAACCGCGACAGGAGGCCAGCGAGAGGTAGGCTCATGAGGTTCTCCGCATGCATTCCGAGGTGTCATCGAACCGGCCGCAGGTGTCGCAGGAATCTGGCGGCGGTGACGGGCAACGGGTCGGCGGGCTGGAGGGTCCAAGAGACGTGAAGCGCGGAGTCGCCATCGCCGTAGGTGCGAGCGCGATCTTGCACGTTTCCGTGATGTTGGCGCTGGATGCCGTGGAGCCGCCGCGGGAGCGGGAGCGGAAGCTGCTGAAGGTGTCGGTGATCGACTGGAAGCCGGCGAGGGCGGCGGCGGTGGAGTACGAGCCGATCGAGGTGGCGGTGGTGCGGCTGCCGGCGGCGACAGCGGCGGTGGCTGCGGCACCTACATCGATGTCGCGGCAACAGCGAACGTCCAGGTTCTCGTCCACGTCCACGTCCACGTCCGCGTCAGCGCCAGCGGAGGGCACGGGCACGGGGGATGGAAGGCCGGGGAGGCTGTCCATGCGGGGATTGGGAGTGCCGGATCTCGCGATCGGAAAGCAGACGTTCGGGCTGATCGATGATCCGGACGCGCCGCCGCCGTGGACGCCTCCGGAGGAGAGCGGCGAGCTCGATCCGAGCGGAGGAGGAACCTATCGGCGACAGCGGCCGGGGTTCGTGGGCAAGGTGGGGCGCGACGGCAAGGTCAGCTTTCAGGACAAGCCGGCGTTCAGCGTGAAGTTCAAGTTCCCCAACCCAGTGAAGGTCGCGAGGGCGGCGGCCGGCGGTCTCGAGGACTACTACCGGGATCCGCACAAGCAGGTGAAGGACGCCGAGCGCGACTGGACCAGCGGGCTCGAGGTGAAGGACTTCACCAGGCACGTCGGGGATGACGACAAGCAGGACCACGGCGACGTGGCCACCATCCCGATCCTGGGCGGCTCGACCGAGATCACCGACTGGGTGATGCGCAAGGCCGGCCAGGACCCGTACCAGTCCGACAAGCTCCGGTGGATGGATCAGACCCGCGACGAGCGGGTGCAGATCGGCCGCGTCCACCGCGACAAGCAGCTCAAGCGCGCCGACGAGATCATGCGGCGCCACCTCGATCGGCTGTGGGCGCGCACCGACCTCGACCTGGCGGCCAAGCGCGAGGCGCTCTTCGAGCTCTGGGACGACGGCGCCGAGGACGGCGACCAGGCCCTGGTCGAGGCCGCCACGCGCACGCGGACCCTGCTCATCGGCTTCGTCCGCGCCCGCCTGCCCGCCGGCAGCCCCGACGCTTACACCGCCGGCGAGCTCGAGGCGCTGAACCGACGACGAACGTCTCGCGCGCGCTTCGTGCCGTACGAGTAGCGCGGTTCGGGGTCTGCTTGCGGCGCCGCAATGTCCTGCACCCACGTAGAGTCGCTCACGCCAGACCGGGTACTCTGAGTCAGTGGACGGGCATGCGTTGATCAAGACGCTGGCCGTCGTCATCGGCACCGCCGCCGTGACGACGGTGCTGTTCCAGCGCCTGCGCCTGCCGGTGGTGCTCGGTTACCTGGTCGCGGGCGTGCTGGTCGGCCCGTACACCAGCGTGTGGTTCATCGCCGACTCCGGCGTGGTCGGCACGCTGGCCGAGCTCGGCGTAATCCTGCTGATGTTCTCGATCGGGCTCGAGCTCAGCGTACGTGGCGTGATCGGCGTCGGCGCCGGCGCCGTGGTCGCCACCGTGATCGAGGTCGGGCTCATGCTGGTGCTCGGCACCGGGATCGGCCGGGCCTTTGGCCTGCCCGGTGAGGCCAGCCTCTTCGTCGGTGCCATCGTCGCCATCTCGTCGACGACGATCATCTCGCGCTCGTTCGACGAGCACCCGCCGCCGTTCGCGCACCGCCGCGGCGTGTTCTCGCTGCTGGTGATCGAGGACCTGCTCGCCATCTTGCTCCTGACCATGCTCACCGCCATCGGCCGCGGCGCCGGCCTGGGCTGGAGCGATCTGGCGGTCACCCTGGGCAAGCTCGCCGGCTTCCTGGTCGCGACCATCGGGGTCGGGCTCCTGGTCGTCCCCCGCCTGGTCCGCGCCACCGTGACCCACGGCCGCCACGAGACCGTGCTGGTGCTGGTGGTGGGCACCTGCTTCGCCCTGGCCATGCTCGCCGACGCCGCCGGCTACTCGGTGGCGCTGGGCGCGTTCCTGGCCGGCGCGCTCGTCGCCGAGGCCGGCGAGAACAAGGCCATCGAGCCGCTGGTCGAGCCGGTGCGCGACCTGTTCGCCGCCGTGTTCTTCGTCTCGGTCGGCATGTTGATCGATCCCCAGGCCATCGTCGACGGTTGGCTCGAGGTCCTGGTCGTGCTCGTGGTGGTCGTCGGCGGCAAGTTCGTCGCCGTCACCCTCGGCGTGTTCGTGGCCGGCCGCGGCGTACCCGCCGCCGTCGCCACCGGCATGACCATGGCCCAGATCGGCGAGCTGTCGTTCGTCGCCGCCAGCATCGGCGTGACCAGCAAGGTCCTGCCCGCGGCGTGGTACGCGGTCGCGGTCGCGGTCTCGGCGATCACCACCGCGCTCACGCCGAGCCTGGCCAGGCGCGGGCCGGTGGTTTCGTCGTGGCTCGAGCCGCGGCTGCCCCGCCGCCTGGCGACGTTCGCCGCGCTCTATGGATCGTGGATCGAGGCGCTGCGCCCCAACGCGCGCCGCGCCACCGTGGCGCGGTCCCGCCGCCGCATCGGCCTGCTCGCGCTCGACGCGCTCCTGCTCTTCGCCGTCGCCCTCTCCGCCGGTCTCCTGGTCGAGCCCGCGACCCACGACGTCTCGCGCTGGTTCGCGCTCGAGGAGCAGGCCGCGCGCCTGGCGGTGATCGCCGCCGCGGTCCTGATGGCGCTCCCCCTGATGCTCGGGCTGGTCCGGCTCTCGCGCTCGCTGGCCCGCGCCCTGGCCGAACGCGCGCTGCCGGCCCGCGAGGGGCTCGATCTGGCGCAGGCGCCGCGCGGCATGCTGGTCGTCGCCCTGCAGGTGCCGATCGTGCTGGTCGCGGCGCTGCCGGCGATCGCCGCCACCAGCGCGGTCGCGCCCCAGGCCGCCGCCGGCCTGCTGATCGGTCTGGTCCTGGTCGAGGCCTGGTGGGTGTGGCGTTCGGCCGGCGATCTCGACGCCCACGTCCGCGCCGGCGCCCAGGCCATCGTCGAGGTGCTCGCCGCCCAGGGTCGCCGCGCCGGGACCGAGCCGCCGGTCGACATCGCCACGCCGCAGCCGCCGTCGCCGCTCGCCGACCTCCGCGAGATCGAGGCGGTGCTGCCCGGCCTGGGCACGCCCACCGCGGTGCGGGTCGCCGCGGACAGCGCGATCGCCGGCAAGTCGCTGGGCGCCGCCAACCTGCGCGGTCTCACCGGCGCCACCGTGCTCGCCATCCAGCGCGGGACCCACTCGATCGCCGTGCCGTCGGCCGACGACACCATCGAGGCCGGCGACGTGCTCGCCCTCGCCGGCTCGTCGGACGCGATCACGGCGGCGACGGCGCTGCTTTCGCCGGATCTCGGAGCCGCCTGAGCCGGCGCCGCCCGCGCCAAGCGGTCGAGAAGGTCAGGGGGTGGTCGTGAAGATCTCTTTGACGTGGGGGATTGACCGCCTCACGTGCGTCACCCGTCGGATCGGTCGCCGGTACCAGCGTCGCCGCCTACGAGGCGGCCAGCGTGTCGTACGACTGGAACTTCATCATGAAGGTCGCGCGACCCTCGCTCAGCGAGCGCATACGCGTCGAGTAGCCGAACATGTTGCGCAGGGCCACCAGGGCCGTGACCACGCGCTTGGGTCCACGTTGCTCGACGTCCTGGATGTGGCCGCGGCGCTGGTTGAGGTCGCCGATGATCGCGCCGAGGAACTCGTCGTCGGTGGTGACCTCGACGCTCATGATCGGCTCGAGCCGCTGCGGGTTGGCGGCCAGCACCGCGCGGCGGAAGGCCTCGGAGGCCGCCGCGCGCGCGCCGATCACGCCGTCGGCGCCCTCGGCGATGCCGACCGCGAGCAGGGTGGCCTCGACGTCCTCGAGCGGGAAGCCGTCGGCGCCCGACGAGGCTGCGTCGCGCAGGCCCTGCATGGCGGCCTCGACCACCGCGTCGGGCAGGATCACGCCGCCGGCCAGCGTCTTGGCCAGCTTCACGCCCGAGCCGCGCGGCAGCGAGCGGACCCTGCAGCGGGCCTCGCCGAAGATCTTCTGCTCCTTCATCTCGCGCTCGAAGGTGGCGTGGCCCTCGGCCTCGCCCAGCACGGTCTCGCGATAGACCACCTGCGGCTTGCCGACGCTGGCGGCGACGCCGTACTCGCGGCGCATGCGATCGACGATCACCTCGAGGTGGAGCTCGCCCATCCCCCAGATGATGGTCTGGCCGGTCTCGACGTCCTCCTTGACCCGGAAGGTCGGGTCCTCGTCGGCCATCTTGGCCAGGGCGAAGTCGAGCCGCTCCTTGGCCGCGTTGTTCTCGGCCTCGATGGCCTGCGAGATCACCGGCTCGTAGGTGTCGATTCGCTCGAGCAGGATCGGCGCCTTGGGGTCGCACAGGGTGTCGCCGGTGGTGGCTTCCTTGAGCCCGGCGGCGGCGACGATCTCGCCGGCCACCGCCTTGTCGAGGCGCTCGCGCTTGTCGGCGTGGATGCGGAACAGGCGCGCGACCTTTTCCTTCTTGCCGGTTCGGGTGTTGAGCAGCTCGCCGCCGGCCTCGATCACGCCCGAGAAGATGCGCATGAAGACGACCTTGCGGCCCTCATCCATGGCGATCTTGAAGGCCAGGGCCGCGAACGGCTCGTTGTTCCGCGGCGCGCGCGAGAGCTTCTCGGTGGTGTTGCGCGGATCGACGCCGGTCACCGGCGGCAGGTCGTTGGGCGACGGCAGTAGCTCGATCACCGCGTCGAGCAGCGGATGAATGCCCTTGTTGCGCAGCGCGGTCCCGCCCAGGACGGGGACGATCTTCACCGCGATGACCGCCTTGCGCAGCGCGGCCTTGAGATCGGCGGCCGGGATGGCGGTGCCCTCGAGGTACTTCTCGGCGATGGCGTCGTCGACGTCCGCGATCGCGGCCACCAGCTTCTCGCGGGCCTCGGCGACCGCGGCGACCATGTCGTCGGGGATGGGCTTGAGATCGGGCTTGTCGACGATGTCGCCCGAGAAGTAGAGCGCCTGCTCGCTGATCAGATCGACCACGCCCTCGAAGGCGTCCTCGACGCCGATGGGGAGCTGGATCGGCACCGCGTTGGCGCCCAGGCGGTCGCGGATCTCGCCGACCACGCCGTCGAACGACGCGCCGATGCGGTCGAGCTTGTTGATGAAGGCCAGGCGCGGCACCCGGAACTTGTCGGCCTGGTGCCAGACCGTCTCCGACTGGGGCTGGACCCCGCCGACCG
>SXJR01000248.1 GCA_005779305.1 Myxococcales bacterium | reverse complement strand
CGCGCACCAGCAGGCCGCGGGACGGCGGCCTGCGCAGGGTGAGCTGCGGGTGGGGCAGGCCGCGGCGGAGCTGGCGCACGGCGAGCACGTCGACCACGTCGGCGCGCCAGCGGGCGATGAGCTCGCGCGCGGCCAGGATCTGGGCGCGCGCTGCCGCGCCCTCGCCGTCGGCGAGCAGCTCGGCGGCAACGTCCTCGAGCGGGCGATCGTGATCGCGGCCCCAGCCCAGCGCCGGGCCGCCGTCGGGTGCGCGCAGCGAGAACACCGAGGTCTCGCCGCAGCGACGCACGCGCCGGCGGATGCGCCCGAGCGCGATCCACGCGCCCGGCGCCTCGCTGGCCGTTCGCAGGCCGAAGGTCGAGCAGCTCTCGCCGTCGTGGAACGTGCAACGCACCCGCCGCAGCGGGCCGCGCCCCGACAGCCAGCGGCGGTAGCCGCGGATGGCGAGGCCGAGGGCGCGCTGGGCGATCGGGGCCCGCCCCGTCACAGGCTGCAGTCCAGGCCACCGCAGTCGAGGCCGCCGAGGTCGCAGTCGGGCACGCAGTTGCCGAGGTCGGCGATGTCGAAGGAGCACTCGAGCAGGTCGCAGGGGTCGATCGCGTCGGCCCAGCTGCACGCGCTGTCGCGCTTCCGGGTGCTGACCACCTCGGCATTGATGTCGGCGCCGCCCGCCGCGATCATGGCCGCCAGGCCTGCCGCGCCAGCGGCGCCCGCCGCCACGGCCACGCCAGCGCCGGCGCCCGGCGTCGTCATCGAGGCATCGATCAGGGTGATGCCGCAGGCCTCGAGATCGAGCGTCGGGATCGCGCGCAGGAGCGCGGTCAGCGTGCCGGCTCGTACCAGCCAGCGCTTGCGCCCGGGATCCCAGGCCAGGCCGCGCCAGCGAGCGTCGACCGGGACCGCGGCGCCGAACACCGAGGGATAGACCTCCTTGGTGTGGTGATCGTCGGCGCCGGCGATGTCGGTGTGGAAGCCGAGCCCGATCATCGGCGTGGCCGCGGGCACGCTCGCCTGCAGGCGGGTGAGCGCCTCGTCGCGACCGTGCGGCGGCTCGCCGGCGCGCTGATCCCACGTGCTCACCAGCCGGTCGAGCATGCGCTCGATGCGGTGCACGAACTTGCGCTTGGCGTTGGCCAGCCGCGAGATCTCCGCGTGCTTGCGGCCCATCGCGTCGCGTGCGGCGGTGACGCCGGCCAGGGTCGTCGCCACCGCGCTCAGGTGGGCGGCGCCCTTGGGGCGGCGGGCGATGGTGATCTCGACGAGGGCGTCGCGATCACCGGCGCCGAGCGAGAGCAGGAGCACGTCGCCGGCGAGCTTGTCGTCGTAGGCGACGCGGGCGGGCGTACCGCGCGATGAGAGCACGTCGCGCAGCCACAAGGTCCACGGCTCGAGCTGGTCGGGGCGCTTCTTCACGCTCAGCCTCCGATCATCGGCTTGTGCACCGTCGACCGGGCACGTGGGTCTGGACGCGCGCTGCTCACGACGCGCGCTCGCGGCGGCGGTGGAGCACCATCAGGACGATCATGACCAGGGCGAGCACACCGTGGCCGTCGCCGCCGCTGGTGCGGCACGCGCAGCCCTTGCCGCCCGAGCCCGGCACCCCGCGCTTGGCCTCGGCGGCGCGGATGCACGCTCGATCGACACCTGCTGCGCAGGCTCGGTCGAACATCGCCACCGCGCGGGCGGCGTCGCGCGCCACGCCGGCGCCGGCCAGGTGGGTCTCGCCGGCGGCGATACAGCCCAGCGGGTCGCGGCCCTCGCAGGCCTTGTCGAACCAGCGCGCGGCCTCCTTGGCGTCCCGGGGCACGCCCACGCCGTCGCGGTAGAACGTGCCCAGCACGTAGGCGTAGTACGGGTTCTGCTCGGACTGGGCCTTGGCCAGATCGAAGGCGCGCAGGGTGAGCTTGGCGACTTCCTGCCGGGCCTCGCCCTCGCGCTCGACCAGCGCGGCCAGGGAGCGACACGCATCGGGGCTGCTGGCCGTGCACGCGCGGGCGTACAGCTCGCGCGCCTTCCTGGTGTCCTTGGTGAGGCCGCCGCGGCCTTCCTCGGTCATGACCCCGAGTCGCGGACAGCCGGCGATCGCGTTCTCGCCGCAGGCATCGGCGTAGAGCTCGGCGGCCTTGGCGTCGTCGGGCGGCACGCCGATGCCGTATTCGGTCACCTCGCCGAGGTTGGCACAGCCGTACGCGTCGCCGAGCTCGCAGGCCCTGGCGTAGGCGGCCGCCGCCTCGGTCACGTTCCAGGTCGCCCCCTGGCCGGTGTACAGGTTGAAGCCGAGGTTGTTGCACGCCGCCGCCATGCCCTCGTCGCAGGCGCGTCGGTAGAGCGGCGTCGAGTCGGCGATCTTGCCGAGGTCGACGTAGACGTTGCCCAGGTGCCAGCAGGCCTCGGGGAAATCCTGGTCGCACAGCGTCGAGTAGCGATCGCGCGCGGCCTCCTTGTTGGCCACGACCCCCACGCCCTCGGTGAGAAAATGGGCGACGACCAGGCAGCTGGTGCGGTAGCCGCGGCCGCAGCTGTCGTTGGCCAGGGTGAAGGCGCGGCGGGGATCGCGCGTGACCAGGCGGTTGTGGCCGGCGTAGGCCATCGCCAGCGCCTGGCACGCATCTTCGACGCGTCGTTTGCTGCTGTCGCAGGAGGCCTGGAGCAGGGCGGCGGCGCGGCCCCGGAGCTCGTCGCTGGCGTCGGCAAGGTCGGCGAGCGGGCCCAGCGCGTAGCAGCTGCTGCCCTCGCCGAGCTGGCAGGCCGACGCGTGCTCGTTGAAGGCGGCCACCAGATCGCGCTTCACCGCGCCTTCCCCTTCGTGGAGGCGGGCCATGGCGGCGCAGCCGGCACCGTCGCCGGCCTTGCAGCCAGCGGCATAGGCCTGAAGCGCCTGGTGGGGATTGGCCGGCACGCCCTCGCCGTCGCGGAGCACGTCGCCGAGCCGGGTGCAGGTCTCCCCGGAACCGAGCGTGCATCCCGCGATGAACAGCTCGATGGCCTTGTCGGGCTGCTTGCGGCCGGTGCCCTCCTCACCGGACAGCGCCATGTCGGCGGCGGCCTCGCATGCCCCGGCGCTCTTGCGCACGCAGCCGGTCTTGAACAGCTCGAATGCGCGCGGCAGATCCTTGGTCACCAGCTCGCCGTCGCGGTGGGCGAGCGCGGCCTGGAAGCAGTCCTCGCCCGAGCCGGTCTCGCAGGCGCGTTCCCAGATCTGGGTGGCGAGCACGCCGTCGGCGGCGATGCCCTCGCCGTGGGCGATGCGGCCGGCGGCGGCCGAGCAGGCCAGCGCGTTGCCGGCCTGACAGGCCTTGATGTATGTCGACGTGGCGCGGGCCTCGTCGCGGCTGCCGCCGCGGCCGGTGGCGAAGAGGAATGCCTGCAAGCTGCACTGCGCCGTCGAGAGCACGCATGCGCGATCGGCGATCGCGGTCAAGCGGGCGGCGTCGGTCGAGCCGCTGTTGGTGAGGATGGCGCCGGCCTCGGCGCAGCCGTCGGCGTTGTCGTACTGGTCGCAGGCGCGCAGGTAGAAGGGCAGGGCGGCATCGGCATCGGCGGTGGTGCCGTGGCCGCGGTGGACCAGGAAGCCGACCGCATAACAGGAGCCGCCCGAGCCGGCTTCGCAGCCCTTGGTGAACACCTCGCGGGCCCGGGCGTAGTCGGTCTCGACGCCGTTGCCGAAGGCGTAGAGCAGGCCGAGCTGATAGCAGCTCTGTCCGCTCTTCGGACACTCGGTGGCGAGCCGCTCGTGGGCGCGGGTGTAGAGGGCCTTGGCCTTGGCCTCGTCGCGCTCGACGCCAAGGGCCTGCTGGTACTTCTCGGCCAGGCTCACGCAGCCAGCGCCGTTGCCGAGGTCGCAGGCCCTGGTCAGCGGCACGATGGCCGCGCCCGGGTCGGGCTGGCCGAGGAGGCCGCGACTGTGGACGCCGGCGGCCGAGACGCAGGCGTCGGCGTCGGCGAGCGTGCACGCCTGCTGGTAGAGCTCGAGCGCCTTCCTGGCGTCGGCGGCGCCAAGCCGGCCGTGCTCGTGCAGGTATCCGAGCAGCGAGCACGACGCCGCGTGTCGGGCGGTGCACGAGCCGGTCAGGAGCGCCGCCGCCTTGGCCGGATCGGCCTTGCCGCCCTTTCCCTCGAGCTTGTCGATGGCCAGGTAGTAGGCCTCCTCGGGCGAGCGCTTCTTGGCGACCACCTTCTTCACGCACGCGCCCTGGCCGGGGTTCCAGGTCTGTCCGGCCGGACAGTTGCGCTCGGCGGCGCCGGCGGATCGAAGGAAGACGACGGTACAGACGAGGAACACGAACGGCGCAGCGGCGCGATGCATGATCACCTGGCGTTTCCTCCATCAACGGCGCAGCGGAAGCCGATCTCGGCGTCGGGCTTGGACGGATCCGAGGGCAGGCGGGCGTGGATCGACGCGTACCAGGGCGCCTTCCACGACACCGCGAAGGAGGCGCCCCGCGCGATGCGCCTGACCGCCGTACCGTCGGAGGTCCACTCCATCACGTTGCCGAGCAGATCGCAGACGCCGTCGGTGGTGCAATCGCCGGCGTGGCTGCCGACGGCGGCGGGCCCGGCCTTGCCGGTCGGACGCTTGAGCCGCGCTCCGTCGGGCGCGAGCGGGCTGCGCTGGGCCGCGAACTCCCACTCGGCCTCCGTGGGCAGGCGCTTGCCGAGCCGCTTGCAGACCTCGGCGGCGTCGTCCCACGTCATCGATCGCGCGGGCACGCCGGGGCTGTCGGTCGGCGCTGGCGGCTGACCGAGCGCTGACTTGGCGGCGACCGCGGTCACCTCGTACTTGTCCAGGTGGAAGGCGGCGACCTCGGTCTGCTGGCGGGTGAGCGCGTCGGGAAAGCCGGCGGCGATCGCCGGATCGGCGCCCATGGTGAATCGGCCGCCGGGGAGGCGCGCCATGCCTGGCAGCTCCTGCGGGACCACCACCGGCGCGGCGTCGACCGCGACGATCACGGATGCGTCGGTGGCCATCACGGCGGCGTCGGGCGCCGCGGCGGGCTTGCCACCGCTCGACGAGACCACCACCACGACCGCGGCGGCGCCCAGCAACACGACGGAGCCGACCGCGAACACCAGGCCGCGCGAGCGGCGCGGCGGCTGGGTCGCGGGATCGGCCGACGACTCGCCGACGACGTGGGAGGGCGTGGCCTGGGTGGCCGCGTACGAGGTCTTCGACACCTTCCTCTCGTTCCGGTCGCGGGGCGTGCCGGGCGTGAGCGGGCCGCCGGCCGGCGACGGCGTGCCCGGCGCGGGCGTGCCGCTGGCGGTGGCGTGGCTGGTCGGCGCGCTGCCGATGTCGGCGCCGGCGACGGGCGGCGGCCGGAAGCGCGGCACGGTCGCGTTGCGGACCTCCGTTGGGAAGGCGTCGTAGGCCGCGTCCCAGGCCTCGCGCATCGCGTCGGCGTGAGGGAAGCGCGCGGTGTGATCGTCGGTGAGCGCGCGGTCGACGAGCTGGTAGACCGCTTCGGGCAGGCCGGGTCGCGTGCTGCGCAGCGGCGCGAACTCGCGCGACAGGACGCGCGACAGCACCTCGGTCATCGAGTCGGCGGCGAAGGGCGCCTTGCCGCTCAGCATTTCGTAGAGGATGACGCCCATGCCGTAGACGTCGCTCCAGGCGCCGATCTCGCCCCGGTTGCCGGCGACCTGCTCCGGGGCCATGTACGCCGGCGTGCCCATGAGCGCGCCCGAGTGAGTGAGCGACGGGCCGCCGCCCTTGCGGGCGATGCCGAAGTCGAGGAGCTTGGTGACCTCGCCGTCGTCGGTGTCGGCGATGAAGATGTTCTCGGGCTTGAGATCGCGGTGGACGATGCCGGCGCGGTGGGCGGCGCCGAGGCCACGCAGGGCGCCGTCGAAGATGAGGTTCACCCGCGGTAGCGGCATGGCGTCGGGGGGCTCGGCGACCTCCTTGCGGAGGGTGTGGCCGAGCATCAGCTCCATCACCAGGTAGAGCGTGCCGTCGACATCGGCGCCGAAGTCGAAGATCGAGACCACGTGGCGGGTCTTGAGCGCGGCGACAGCGGCGGCCTCGCGCTGGAAGCGGGCGCGGGCCGCGTCGACGCCGGCGGCCGAGCCGTGCAGGATCTTGAGCGCGACCGCCGACTGGGTGTCGGGGTTCTGGGCCCGGTAGACCGCGCCCATGCCGCCGGCACCGATCAGCCGGTCGATGCGGTACTTGCCGATGGTGGACGCGCGCAGGAGCGCCGCCTCGTCGGTCGGGCAGCGCTTCCAGCCATCCGGGTACTCGGAGTGACAGAGCGGACAGTACACGCCGCCCAAGTGTACTAGGATGAGCGAGCGACGTGATCCGGCCGTGGTCGTTCGTGCTCATGGTTGCGGTGGTCGCCGCGGCGCCGGCACGTGGGCTCGGGCAAACGGCCCAGCCGCCTGGCTCGGGCTCGGGCTCCGGCTCGGGCTCGG
>SXJR01000247.1 GCA_005779305.1 Myxococcales bacterium | reverse complement strand
TGGCCGCCGTCGACATCGAGCTTCGCTGAGCGGGCCTGCCGACGTCACCGCTTGCGCGACGTCGACTCGCGCCGCAGGTCGCCGGCGATCGAGATCCACGCCGCGATGACCAGCGCCCCGCCGAGCAGCCAGGCCAGGATCGACGCCACTGGCCAGTACGCCCCCACCGAGCCACCGGCCCGATACCCCAGCCACACCGCCAGACCGGCGAGGTTCGCGATCAAGCCGGCGATCGACAGCAGGATCGATCGCCAGCGCCGCGCCGGATCGTCGACGCCGTGGACATCGCCGCCACCGCCGAGCAAGAGCACCAGCAGCAGCACACCCACGAGCGAG
This sequence comes from Myxococcales bacterium, assembly GCA_005779305.1. GTDB lineage: Bacteria > Myxococcota_A > Polyangia > Haliangiales > Haliangiaceae > UBA2376. The sequence continues at coordinate 11,083 of SXJR01000247.1, read as the reverse complement.
TACCAGAGCCAGCGCAAGAAGACACGAAGGGCTCCCATCTCAGACCGGAGAGTACGCGAACCAGGAGACGACGCCCTTGGTGTCGACGGCGCCCAGCAGCAGCGTGCCGCCGTGCGCGCTCGCCGCGTGAAAGGCGAACGGCTTGGCGTCGACGGCGTGGCTGCCAGTGTCGACCAGCGCGCCGCCGGTCCAGCGCAGGATCTGGAACGAGAAGACGCCCACCTCCCGGGACTTGCCGAAGACGCAGCCATGACCGACGAAGATGTTGACCACCGCCGCCGGCGCCGACGCCACCGGCTCGCCGAGGTCGCCGTCGCCGTAGCGGTAGACCCGCACGGTCTGGCCGTCGAGCACCGCGAGGTGGTCGGCGTCGACGAAGCCGCAGCTCCAGCCGACCGAGGCCAGGAGCTCGCGACGCGCGCCGCTGACCAGATCGATCTCGACCAGCGGACCCGACGAGCCCGCGCAGAGCACCGCTCGCTCACGCCCGGGCACGACACTCACGCTGGCTACGTCGGCCGTGCCTTCCCAGCTCAGCTCCGTCGTCGCGCCGGCGGCGGTCCGCGCCACGACCTGGGTCGAGCACGGAGGCGTGAACATCCGGCGCCGTGCCAGGACGAGCCGCCCCTCGGGTGTCGGTCCGGCCTGGAGCAGCATGTCGCGCTTCGCGAAGTGGGCCTGGGCCTCGGCGAACGGGTGAGCAGGCGCCGGCCCCGTCCACGCGCTCAGCACCGGCGCCGGCGTCGCTGCGGTGGCGGCCGGCGCGGCGGTCGCCAGCCCGGCGGCAACGCGAAGCGCCTCGACGTCCGCGCCCGGGCTGTCGCGATTGATGCGATCGAGCGCGGCGAAGAACTCGGCCGGCGTCGCGAACACCTTGACCATGTTGTCCTCGGTGGGATCGTCGATCTCGACGAGGGCAAGGAAGGCACGTCCGTTCGACCACCCGATGCCGAGCGCGCTCATGCCACCGCCGTCGGCGGCGAGCTCGAGGGTCGAGGCCGGATCGAACGGCGCCCCGCCCGGCCCGCGCGACCCGAGGTACCCGTCGAGGTCGTCGAGCCCGGCGCCGTCCTGCGCCACCTCGATCGAGGACGCGAGGCTGTGGATCAGGTGGGGAGGGTCGACCTGGAACTCGCCCAGGTCGACCGAGTACGTGCAGCTCGCCATGGCGTCCACCAGGGCCCGCACGCACGGCGGCGCCTCCCCGGTGTGAACGCGGACCTCGACGGTCTCGCCACCAGACGGTCCGCCCCGCTTGATCAACCCGATCAGTCCCTCGATGAGTTTCTCCATGCACCGAGTATCAAGCAGGCCGCGTGCCAGGCCAATCCCAAGCGATGGATCGCGCAGGGCTCGGCCTCGAGCACGCCGTGCGTCATCGACAGGGCCGGGCGACGCGGATCGCGCCGCACGTGCGCGAAGTCCTGTTCACCGACCTGGTATCGTCGCGGGGGGAGGTCTTCATGCGTGCTCGGCTCGCCATCGTCGCGGTACTCGTGGTCGCGTGTTCTTCCAAGGAAGCGACACCGGCGAACAAGGGCTCATCGGCCTCCGGGTCGGCGGCGCCGACGCCAGCGCCTTCGCCGACTCCGGGCCCGGCCGTGGCCAAGCGCGGGCCCAGCGGCCAGGCGCCGGCCTGGGTTCCGCTCTACCCCGGCGCCACGCCACCCGCGGGCTTCATGAAGGCGGGGAACGGCTGGGCCTTCAACCAGGAGACGACCGACGCCCCCGACGCGATCTTCGCGTTCTACGAGAAGGCCCTCACCGACGCCGGCCTGACCGTGAAGGTGATCAGGACGCCCGCCACGCCCAAGGTGCCGGGCGTGGTCCAGGCCACCTCCACCGAACCACCGCGAACGCTGTCGCTCACCGTGTCGCAGACCGGCGACAAGGGCGCGGGCGGAGTCAACCAGCTCCTGTTCATGACCGAAGGCGAGTGAGGCGGCCGCGCGGGCGCCGATCACCATGATCGGGCGGCTCGCGGCTCAGGGCTTGTGCTTGATGAGGAAGTCCAGGATCGCCCGGTGCCTGCGCTTGTAGGGCGGGTAGAACAGGTCGAGGATCGGCAGCCGCGGGTTGGTGAACACCGGGCGGAGCTTGGAGAACTCCAGGAAGCCCTCGTGGCCGTGGTACTGGCCCATGCCGCTGGCGCCGATGCCGCCGAACGGCAGATCGTGCTGAGCGACGTGCAGCATGCAGTTGTTGATCGTGACCCCGCCGGAGATCGTGGCGTAGAGGACCTTGTCCTCGGTCCGCTTCTGGTTGGTGAACACGTAGAAACCGAGCGGTCGGTCCTTGCCGTTGACGTAGGCGAGCGCTTCGTCGAGCGTCTGATAGGTCTTCACCGGCAGGAGCGGGCCGAAGATCTCCTCCTGCATCACGACCATCTCGTCGGTGACGCCGAGGATCATGTGCGGCGGGATCTTGCGCAGGCGGTCGTCGAAGCTGGCCGAGGGCACGAGCGGCACGACGTCGGCGCCCTTCTGGCGCGCGTCCTCGAGCGTGGCCCGCAGCCGCCGGTACGACTTGTCGTCGATGACTGACGTGTACTGGGCCGAGCCCGGATCGGGGTAACGCACCGGCATGATCCGCCGGGCGGCGGCGACGAAGGCGTCGCGCTTGCCTTCGGGGATCAACACGTAGTCAGGCGCCAGACAGGTCTGGCCGGCGTTGAGGAACTTGGCGTAGAGGATCCGCGACGCCGCCTCCTCGACGTCGAAGTCGTCGCAGATGAGGGTCGGCGACTTGCCGCCGCGCTCGACCGTCACCGGCGTCAGGTTCTCGGCGGCGGCGCGCATGACGTTGCGACCAGCGTCGGCCGAGCCGGTGAAGATCAGGTGGTCATAGGGGAGCGAGGAGAAGTCCTGGGCCCGGACGCCGGGCAGGATCGCGACTGTGTCCTCGGCGAACACGGCGCGGAACTTCTCGGCCAGGAGCCGGCACAGATGCTGGGAGTTCGACGCCATCTTGACCATGGCGCGGTTGCCGGCGGCGAGCACGCTGGTCAGCGGGCTCATGGCCAGGAACAGCGGGTAGTTCCACGGCGCCACGATCCCGACCACGCCCTTGGGCATCGGGATCACGCGGTTGCCGCCGGTCGCGAACAGGACCGACACGTGGCGCTTCTGCGGCTCCATCCACTTCTCGAGCCGCTTCATCACGTCGCGGATGCCATCGATCGAGGTGAACACCTCGGCCATCAGCGATTCCTCGACGGCGCGGTGCCCGAAGTCGGCGCTGATCGCGTCGGCGATCGCGGTCTTGTTGTCGACCAGCAAGCGGTCGAGCTTGCGAAGGTTCGCGATCCGCTCGTGGTAGCTGGGGTACGGGTGGCGCGCGTACGCGTCGCGCTGGAGCTGGAACACACGCTGGGCGTCGTTCTCGATGGTCGTGAACCTGCGGTGCTGGGCCGTCTGCGCCATGGGGACCTCCGGGACCGAGAGCCTAGCAGTTATCCCAGTCATCTCCGGGCGTTCCACGAATTCGTCGGCAGATACGCAACCGGGACGACGTCCCCCCGATAGGAGGCGAACAAGGCCGATTTCCAACCCCCGGCCAGAAAGAACACCATGTCACGGACACCGACGTTGCTCCTGGCCACCGGCGCCCTGCTCATCGCCATGCCCCGCCCCGCCCGCGCCGACGAACGCCCCATCCTCAGCCTCATCGAGACCGGGGTCAGCCTCGGCGAAAGGCGGAGCGAGAACGACAAAGGCATCATCAACAAGTACGTGGTCCGCGTCCGCGGCCGCGTCGCTGGATCGATCGACGGTGCGGACCGCGTGAAGATCGAATGGAAGGCCGGCGGCAAGGTCGCGGGCGAGTTCGAGTGCGACATCCAGGGCGCCGGCGGGGTCTTCGACTGTGCGAGCGACGACGAAAAGCCGTTCGATCATCACGGCGCGCTGCAGGCGGTGTTCTCGTACGTCGACGACTCCGAGGATACGTCCACGCCGATCTACACCATGAACCTGCGGGTCGGTCGCTTCTGGAACTGGTACCAGCGAGGGAAGAAGACCCTCCACTATCCCAAGTTCCAGCTCGTGCTCTCGGATCTCCAGGGCAGCGCGGTCGTCCGACACGAGGAGAGCAGCCACTACAAGTCCGAGGCGGGCGGGCTCGAGTTCTTCGCCCACGTCGCGGCGGGGAGCGAAGGCTGGGCCGGCAAGAGTGAAACCCTGCGGTGCTCCGTCGGCGGCAAGAAGCTGACCGACTCCGCCGCCGGACCAGGCGACGCCCTCCTCGCCGAGTCGGTCGACTGGCGCGGTCCCGATGCCGACAAGCACGACGTGCGGTTCTACCGGCTGCGTTTCCGTCCGTCGAACCTGACGTGGGGGACGCGGGACGCGATCGGCGATGACGACCTGAAGCAGCAGATCGAGAAAGGCACCGAGATCCTGCTCGGCGACCATCCCGGTGAGTGGTCGTGCGACTGGCGGCAGAAGGGCAAGGTCCTGCGCACGTTCACGTTCACCGTTGGCGCTGATGGGCGCGTCGCCCCACATCCCGAGCAGGCCGCGGGCCTCTCGCTGCCCCCGGGCGACGTGATGGTCGGCGTGTCGTTTTCCGACGACGTGCTCGACGACTACTTCGACCCGACCGCGGTCAAAGCGACCGGCTTCTTCGGCCGCGCGTGGAGCGCGCCGGGGACGGTGAGCGCGCTGAAGCTCGGCAAGGCCAAGGGCCCCGCCGAGCTGTCGCCGCCCAAGGGCGCCAAGGGCGGCACCGAGGTCAAGGCCCGGTAGCGTCAGCAGCCCGGATCGGCGGCGGCGCAGGGCTGGAGCACGAGGGTGTACACGCCGGCCTGGGCGCCTGCCGACGAGACGAACGAGTCGACGACGACGATGTGGTCACCGGCGACCAGGGTGCGATCGACCAGGCGGTCGTTGCGCTCGAGACACGCGTCGCCGGTGAGCACGTGGACGTCGACGTCGACGCCCTCGCGATCGAGCGCGACCACCCGTAGCGCCGTGGGTTGGTCGAGGTGGAGCGCGTAGACCCGCTCGGGGCCGGATTCGTCCTGCCCCTGATCGCAGCCGGGGTAGGCGTTGCGCGCCGCCTCGCCGCCGCCGGTCGAGGCGGTGTGGGTGAACGGCAAGGTGTCGACGACGAACGGATCGGCGGTGGTGCCGCTGCCGGCCACGGGCGGCAGCGGGGGAACGGCCGGCGCGGTCTCCCCCGCCAGCACCGTGCGTCGCGCGGCGTCGAGAAGCTCGAGTGAACGGAGGTTGCGGACGTCGTAGTTGAAGGCGAGCCCCTCGGCGGTGAACATGCAGGGCTCCGCGCGGCCGGCGTCGACGAAGACGTTGCCGTGGATGCCATCGGCGGCGAGGCCGAGATCGGCGAGCGGCGACGACGCGACCTGCAGGCTGAGGTACGGCACCTGACGGGCCTCGGCGAGCGCGCGTGTGACGCTGTCCCAGGTCGGCACCCAGCGCGCGGCATCGGCGGCGTCGGCGCGGGGGTTGAGGCCGGTGATGATCGGGACGACGCCCGCGGCCTCGAGCTGATCGAGGAGCGTGCCCATCCGCTCCCAGAATGGCACCAGCGCCGCGCCGTAGCTGGCGGCGGCGCCCATGTCGTTGGTGCCGTAGTTGACGAACGCGAACCGTGGTGTCGTCGCCGCGAGCTCGGCCTCGACCGGCGACGGCGCGCCGGTGATGGCCCAACCGGCGTTGCGGCCGACCTCGGCGGCCAGCGTCGCCCGGTCGAACGGGGTGTCGCCACCGACGAGCCCGCCGCGGAAGTGCGCGAGCGTGGCCGCGAGCGCGTCGCGGCCACCCAGGTCGATCGTGTACGACGGCTGGTGGTTGGTGCCGGCCAGACAGAACAGGAAATGGGTGCTGACCGTGCCCGACGCACCGATCTTCATGAACACGTCGTCGCGCTGGCCCGGTCCGGCGGCCGCGATCGCGCGCATCCTCGCCGCGACCGCCTCCGTGACCGGGGAGGTCTCGACATCGGCGGGGTAACGGGTCAGGCCCGCGACGCCCGCGTCGCCGCCATCGCCGCCATCGCCGCCATCGAGCGAGCCGGCCGCGTCGGGCCCGTCACCGCCGCACGCCGTGAGCGCTGCGACGGCGATGGCGCCAGCGTAGCGGATCGAGCACGGGAGCGGCGACACCGCCGCCCAGTGTACTACCTAGCTCGCGCGCAGCTTCTTGCGGACCGCGAGGTAGCGCCGGGACGAGGCCAGGCGGACGAGGTGGGAGGCGACCCGAGCGCCGCCGGCGAGCTGGATGGCGACCATCACGTCGCCGCAGGCGAGCAGGCCGGCGCGATCGGCCGCTCGCTGACATGCGGCGACGTAGCCGCGCGGGTCGAGCGCATCGGGCGCGATCGCGGCGAGTCGCTCGCTCATGCGCTGCCGCAACGCCACCGGGAGCTTGCTGCGCAGGCGCTCGGCCTCGGCGACGATCTCGGGCGAATCGGGGCGTCCTGCCGCCGGTCCGAAACCGTGGCGCAGGCCGGCGACCAGCAGCGCGAAGGTCTCCTCCGGCAAGGCCGCGAACACCCGGTGCGGGAGCGACAGCTCGACGATCCGACCGAGCTGGAAGCGCAACGCCGCGTCGGTCGCGACGTGGCCGTCGCCGCGCGAGGACGCCCGCACCGAGGCGAGCCGGGAACCGATGATCACCACCGGCGGGGCCGAGAACAGGAGCGTCAGGTCGGCGCCGGCGTGCGGCGTCGTGTAGAGCAAGGTCGGCGGACCACCGAGCGCACGGGCGACCTGCGGATACAGCACCGCGGTCGCGGCCTCGCTCGACGCCGTCACCCGCACCGCGTCGGCCGCGCCGGCGGCCAGGAGCGCCGCGCTCGTGGTCGGGCACACCAGCGGCAGGATCTCGCCCAGGAGCTCGAGCACGTCGCGCAGCGGCCGCTCGGCGGGATCATCGACCAGCTCGCGGCGATCATCGTCGTCGAGCGCCGCGGCATAGGCCTCGTCGGACGCCATGCTCCGCAGCGGGTGCTCGTCGAGGAAGCGCTGGTCCTGATCGGACAGGGGCACGCCTGTCGCGGCCACCAGCTCGAGCCCGGCGCGCGCGTCCTCCCCCTGCCCGGCAACCATCAGCCGCCGGGCCCACGCCGCCGCTCGCTTCGGATCGCCGGCGGCGAAGGCGATCGTGCTCGCGCACACGACCACGTCGGGATCGCGCGGGAACTGATCGACCATCTCCTCGGCGAGGACGACCACCCGGTCCACCGCCGAGCCAGCCGCGAGCGCCTCCACGGCCTCGATCAGCAGCGCCTTGCGCACGGCGAGGTCGGTCTGGAGCCGGGCCAGTCGCTCGCACGTCTCGGCCCGCTCGACGGTGGCGCCCCGCTTGCGCTGGAGCGCGAGCAGCTTGTCGAGCACGGCCGCGCGCCCGGCGTCCTCCACCTGCCGCCAGCACCGCTCGGCGCGGGCCGGCTCGACGAGGACGTCGAGCGCCATGTCGCCGAGCGCGTCGAACAGCCGGAGACGGTCCCGGGCATCGGTGGTCGCGTTGGCCTCGCGCTCGAGGCACTCGGCCGCCCGCACCAACTCGCCGCGCTCGATGGCGACCTGGGCGAGCCCGTGCCAGGCCGGCGCGCACCCCGGATCGATCCGGACCGCCGCCTCGAAGTGCTTGCCGGCGTTGGCGGGTCGGAGCGCGCGGACCTCGGCCTGAGCGGCATGGATGAGTCCGGCCGTCACGGCCGCGGCGTGGCGGGCGGCGTCTGGGTGTTCCGCCGCCGCGGCCAGGTGGAGCGCCGCCTGGCGCCACAGCTTGCGCGCGAAGCAGCTCTCGCCGAGCGCGAGCGCGATCACGATCGAGCTGCGATCGAGGCGTTGCGCCTCGTAGAGGAGCTGGTGACTCTCGTCGGCGTCGCCGAGCCCTTCCATCACCTGGGCCAGGCGATGGACGAGCCGCGCGGCGGGCGCCGAGGGCTGGCCGTCGGGCAACGTGGCCAGGGTGTCGCGCAGGTGTTCGGCGGCGGCGGCGAGACGGCCAGCGGCCACCAGCAGATCGACGAGCGCGAGGTTGGCCTCGAGGTGGTGCCGATGCGCGCCGAGGAGCCCGCGCAGCTGCTGCTCGGCGTTACCAGGGTCTCCGGCGCCGGCGTCCGACGCTGCCCGCTCGACGATCGCCGAGGTCCGGACGTCCTCGAGCTCGCGCCGGATCTGCGGGTCGTCGCCGGCGAGCGCGACCGCCTGTTCGAAGACCTGGACCGAGCGGCGCACATCGCCTGCGTCGCGCAGCCGGCGGCCAGCGGCCGCGACGTACGTGGCTCGATCGGCGGGGATCGAGATCGCGCCGGCGTAACGGAGCAGCGCGGCCGCGTGCACCCTGGGATCCGGATCGGTCGCGGCCTGCGCCGCAATCCGTTCGAGCGCGGCCAGGTGTTTCGGCGACGCCGCCAGCAGCTCACCCAGGACCACCGCCGCGCCGGGACGGTCGTCGCAGCTGTCCTCGAGGACCTGGGCCAGCCGCCACCGGAGCGCCGCGACGTCGTCGGGCGAGGCCTCGCGCTCGAGCGCCTCGGCGATCCGCTTGCGCAGGATGCCGGCGGCCTCGCGGCCCTGGCCGGCGCGGGCGAGCATGTCGGCCTGGTCGACCAGCCCGCTGACGTCGGCGGGCGCGTGACTCGACGCCCGGGCCACGACCCTGGCCGCGGCCGGCAGGTCGCCGGCCTGCTCGAGCGCGCGCGCCTCTGCGCGCAGGAGCGCCGCCTTCTCGAACCCACTCACGGCGCGGGCCGCGCGCTCGCCCCGCACCTCGGCCACCTCGCGCCAGCGCCCGAGCTCGGACAGGACGTCGTCGAGCGCCCGCCAGGCCAGGAGGTCGGTGGGCCGACTGTCGACGATCTTCCGGAACAATCCGGCCGCGCGCTCGAAGCTGCCGTTCTCGCGATGGAGGCGGGCCGCGTCCAGGAGCGCCGCCCGCGCGACCTGATCGGGTCCCCGCATCCCCACCTGCTCGAACGCGTCGGCCGCCTTCGACCACGCGCCGGCCTGCCGGTACAGCGCGGCGATCCGCTCGTGGTGCTCGAAGTCCTCGGGCGCGATCGCGATCAGCGCCTCCATGGCGGCGATGGTCTCGAGCGGCTGATCGAGGGCGTGGTGGACGTCTGCGAGCTCCTCGTAGAACACGGCGGCGATCGCCGGCCGGTCGTGGTGGGCGCGCGCCTCGTCGGCCAGCAGCAACGCGAGCTGGTCCCACAGCTCGTGCTCGGCCGCGATCGCGCGCAGCCGGCGACGCGTCTCGGGGTCCTCCGGCGCCTCGCGGATCTGGATGATCGATCGGCGCAGGAGCTGGATCGCATCGGACACCGTGCCGGGGCGTTCGTGCCGCCGCCAGCGCCGGGTTCGATCGTCGGAGGCCATCGAGCCCACCAGTCTAGCCGATTCCGCCGTCGAGCCGTCGGCGCGCCAGCCGTCGGCGACCACCGAGGTCACAGCCCGGCCCAGCGAACCAGGCCCGGGAACCCGCCCGCGCGGGCCTCCGCGGCGAGCGCGTCGAGGCGAGCCCGATCACCATCCGCGCGCGCCTGGGCGACGCGCGCCACCCAGGCCGAGATCACGGCCGCCGACGTGGTGAGTGGCGCCGCCGCGAGCGCGGCCCGACTGGCCGGGGCACGCGCACCCGCGGCGAGGTGGACGCGGACCTCGACGTCTCGCGCCAGCGCGACCTCGTGGGCACCGAGCGCGGCCAGCCCATCGGCGGCGGTCTTCGCGTGCTCCGTCGCCGCCGCGCCCGATCCGGACCGAGCGAGCGTGACCAGCGCGTGCTCGGCGCGCGCCAGCAGCATCGCCGGATCACCCCCGGCGTCGGCCGGCAACGCCGCGAGCAAGCGATCGGCCTCGTCGAGATCACCCTCGAGCCGGGCCAGGATCGCCAGCCCCAGATCGGCGTTGGCTACTCCTGCCGCGTGATCGATCGCGACGAAGCGCTTGCGCGCGTCGATGAACTGGGTCCGCGCCGCGGTGCGATCGTCGGCCAGCCGGTAGGCCTCGGCGAGGTTGAGGGTCGCGATGGCCGCGACGGTCGCCTCGCCGGCCTCGATCGCCGTCGCGCGCGAGTGGGTCAGCGCGTCGATGGCGCGGGGGATGGCGCCGCGGCGCAGGAGCAGGGCGCCCAGGTTGGCCTGGGCGTTGGCGGCGCCTACGACGTCACCGGCCTGGCGATAGAGCTCGAGCGCGCGCAGGTAGCGATCGGGCGCGGGCGCCGGATGGGCCATGTCGTCGAGCATGCCGAGCCCCTCCTCGACCGACGCGAGCCCGCCGCGATCGCCCGCCGCCTCGTACGGCGACCGCGCTTCCTCGAGCAACGCGCGGGCGCCGTCCACCTTGCCCTGCCGCCACAGCACCATCGCGCGCCGGGTGAGCCCACGCGCGCGCACGCTGGGCAGGTCGACGCCGGCCAGCACGCGCTCGAGATCACCAAGCGTCGCCAGCGCACCGTCGAGCTCGCCGAGTCGAGCCTGCGCTTCCGCGACCTCGACCAGCGCGAACGCACGTGCGCTCACGCTCGGGGCCTGCTCCGCCGCTTGCCTGGCCAGCTCGAGCTGACGACCGTGTTCGCCCTGGTTGAAGGCGACCCTCGCCTCGAGCAGGTCGATGCGCGCCCCGCGGACGCCGGCTTGCCGGGACGCCCGGATCTCCTGCGCCGCGGCCAGGGTCCGCCCCGCCTCGAGCTCGGCGTGCGCGGTGCGCAGCCGCGTCTCCCGGTCGCCGGGCCGGTACGTGGCCACGACCTGCCACGCGGCGACCGCGCGGCCCCAGTCGCCCGCGACCTCGGCGGCCCGCGCGTCGACCAGGGCGCGATCACCTCGGTCGAGACCCGCCACGTGATGCTGGGCCTCCGCGATCGCGAGCTCGGCCGCGTGATCCTCGCCGAGGCGGATCAGCGTTCCGGCGAGCTCCGCCTGCGCCACCGCGTCGTCCGGGTGGCCGGCGACGTGGGCGCGCAGGCGATCGCGCGCGGTGAGCAGATCGTCGCTGGCAAGCGCGGCCAGCCCGGCCGGGCGCGCATCGGCCGCCGGCGAGCGCGCCGGTGACCACAGGAGCACCAAGCCGGCCACGACCGCCGCGCCGAGCGCGACCGAGATGATCGCGCGG
>SXJR01000246.1 GCA_005779305.1 Myxococcales bacterium | reverse complement strand
GGCGTGCAGGTGATGTAGAAGGACTTGCTCGAGAGTCCACCGGCGCCGCCGCCAAGGCCACCAGAAACCCTGGTGCAGCTGTAGGTGCCCATCGCCGCGTGCTTCCCTGCCCCGCTGAGAGCCGGGCTGATGCAGGTGCCGGTGGTGATCCAGGACGTCGACACCCGCGAGGCCTTCGAGCGCGCGCTGGTCGAGAACCTGCAGCGCGCCGACCTCAATCCCATCGAGGAGGCGGCAGCGTTCCACCGGCTGGTCGACGAGTTCGGGCTGTCGCAGGAGCAGATCGCCGGCCGGGTCGGCAAGGATCGCTCGACCGTGGCCAACGCGCTGCGCTTGTTGCGGCTGCCCAGCTCGGTGCGGGTGATGGTCGAGGAGCGGCGCCTGTCCATGGGCCACGCCCGCGCGCTGCTCGGGCTCGACGACGAGGCGGCGATCGAGACCTGCGCGCGGATGGCGGTCGGCCGGGCGCTGAGCGTGCGCGCGACCGAGAAGCTGGTGCGCGAGCGCATGGACGCGCCCGAGCGCGAGCCCGGTGGAAAGCGGCGGGTGGTGAAGGTGCCGCCGGCCAAGAGCGCGGCGGCGCTCGATCTCGAGGAGCGGCTGACGAAGTCGCTGGGCGGGCCGGTGCAACTCGACGAGGACACCGACGCGGTGAGCAAGTCGGGGACGATCACGATCCGGTATCTGGATCTCGATCACCTCGATCGGTTGCTCGAGAAGCTGCTCTGAAGCTGCGGTAGCATCCGGGGATGGGGAGTCGCAGAGCGGCGATCGCGGCCGTGATCACGATCGCGAGCTGTGGCGGGAAGGAGCAGCCGCAGCCGCAGCCGCAGCCGCAACCGCAACCGCAACCGCAGGCGCAGGCGCAGGCGCAACCGCAGCCGCGACCGCAGGGGCAACCACAACCGCAGGCGCAGCCGCCGGTGCCGGCGAGTCGAAGGGTGGATGTCGCGACGCTGGTGGCGTGGCCGGGGAATGTCGAGGGGGGCAAGGTGGTGGTGCTGGCGGCGGACGCCGACGGGGATCACGTGCGGTGGGCGCTGATGCCGTCGGCGCTCGAGCTCGTCGCGGCGTCGACTCGGGCGCTGGTGACGGGGCGAGTCGCCGGTGATCGCGCGAGCGCACTGGCGGCGCTGGTCGGCGTGGCGCCGTCGCTCGAGGTGGCGGGTGGGAAGCGGTTCCGCGGCAAGGGACCACGCATGATGCTCGACTTCGTCGGGGCCAGCACCGACGACTTCTACCGGCTGTTCGGCACAGCGCTGCGGGTGAGCGTGGTCGTGCTCGCACCGCCGGCCAAGGTGACGGTGCGGAGCACGATGGGCTCGGCGGACGCGCTGATGGCCGAGGTCGCTCGGGTGACCGACATGGTGATCGAGCGGCCGGCGGCGGGCGTGGTCGTGGTGCGGACCGCGGCGCAGCCGGCGATCGGCAAGCTGCCAGCGAAGGGCAAGAAGCTGGCGCTGGACACCCATCAGGCCCGCGCCGGCGACGTGCTGGCGCTCCTGCGCGCCCTCGAGCCCGGCGGCGAGCTGCGCGGCGTCACGCCGTGTACGCCAGGTGCGGCCATCGACGTCCGGCTCGAGCGGGTCGCGAACGACACCGTCGTGCGCCTGGTCGAGATCGCGGGCGGGATCGACGAAAACGGACCGCCGTGTGAGCTGGTTCCGGTGACCGAGGACGACCTCGAGGATCTCCGCCTGGTGGCCGTCGCGAGCCGTGGCGCGCGCAAGCTGGCCGTCGGGATGGCGGGCGATCGCGCGGTGCTGATCGATGACGCCACGCCAGCGTGGGAGGTGGGCACGAGCTGGGTGACGTTCCACGGCGCCACCGACCTCAGTCTCACCCTCCACCCTTCGCACGTCGACGGCGACGCCGCGGCCATCCCGACCGACGCCAATCCCCTGGCCGAGTTCGATGGGGCGCGCCTGGCGGCGACGATCACCGGGCTGGGCGGGCCAGCCGACGATCGGGCGGTGATCGAGCTCCGCGGTGAGTTCCGCCTGGTCTCGCCGATGGTGCTCGTCGACGACCGGGTGCAGGTCGGCGCCGGCGTGGTCCGCATCGGCGCGGGCACCCTCGAGCTGATCGCGCCGGGCGGCGCGACCCGCACGCTCCAGCTCGAGGCCCGGCCGCCATGAGCTCGGGCGAGGACCAGACCCAACCGGCGAAGCTCCTATCGCCGGGGGGCGCGACCTCGGTCGGCGATCGCCTGATCGCCGACCGCTACCACATCGTCGACTGGCTCGGCGCCGGCGGCATGGGCACGGTCTACCGCGCCCGCGACCTGCTGCTGGGCGAACACGTCGCGCTCAAGATCCTCAAGCCCGAGCTCGCGCTCGAGGCCGGCTCGGTCGAGCGCTTCCGCCGCGAGGTCAAGCTGGCGAGGCGGGTCAGCCACAGGAACGTCGCTCGCATGTTCGACATCGGCGAGCACGAGGGCGAGCACTTCCTGGTCATGGAGCTGGTCGACGGCGAGTCGCTGTCGGCGCTGGTACGGCGCGGCGCCCTGCCCTTCACCCGCATCCTCACCATCGCCGACGCCGTCTGCGCCGGCCTGGGCGCGGCCCACGAGGCCGGGGTGGTCCACCGCGATCTCAAGCCCGAGAACGTCATGATCGCGATGGACGGCCGCACCGTCATCACCGACTTCGGCGTGGCGCGGGCAGCGAGCGGGCCGAGCGCGGGCCCGGGCGAGACCGAGCGCGGCGTCGCCGTCGGTACGCCCTGGTACATGGCGCCCGAGCAGCTGCTCGCCTCCGAGGTCGATCACCGCGCCGATCTGTGGTCGCTCGGCGTGATGCTGTACGAGCTGGTCGGCTCGGTCCGGCCGTTCCCCGGCGACAGCGTCGGCGCAGTGGCGGTGGCCCAGACCCGGGGGCCGGCCTACGACCTGCGCGCGCTCCGGCCTGACGCGCCGGCGCCGCTGGTGGCGGTGATCGCGCGCCTGCTTCAGCTCGATCGCGAGCGCCGCTTCCGCAACGCCGCCGACGTCGCCCGCGCCCTCGGCGGCGTGGGCGCGCCCGCGGGCCGCACCACCACCTCGCCAGGCGCGATGGTCACCGCCATCGCCGTCCTGCCGCTGCGCTGCGCCCCGGCCGACGCCTACCTCGCCGACGGCATGCTCGACGATCTGATCGACACCCTGTCGATGACGCGCGGCCTCAGGGTGCGCAGCCGCGGCGCGGTGCAGGCGCTCGAGGCGTTGCCGCCCGAGCAGGCCGGGCAGCGCCTCGACGTCGGCGTCGTGGTCGAGGGCTCGCTCCGTCGCCAGGGCGAACGCCTGCGCATCACCGCTCGACTCATCCAGGTCGGCGACGGATTCCAGGTCCACGCCGCCCGGCTCGACTGCACCGAGGCCGAGATCCTCGACGCCAGCGAGAAGCTGGCCCGCGAGATCGCCGGCGCGCTCTCGACCCGCGTCGAGCGCGCCAGTAGCCGCCCCACCGACGCGCGCGCCGTCGAGCTGTACTTGCGCGCCAGGGGCGAACTGCGCCGGTTCTGGCGGGCCCACCTGGTCCGTGCCGTCGAGCTGCTCGATCAGGCGCGCGCGCTCGCTCCGGACGCACCGGCGGTGCTGGCCGCTCGTGCCTACGCCATGGTGCGGCTGTGGCTCATGGGCGAGGGCCACGTCGATCCGCGCGGCGAGCTTGCCTACGCCGCCGCACTCGAGGCGATCGCAGCGGCGCCCGATCACGGCGAGGCCCGGCTGGCGCTGGGCATGGCGCGGATCAACCGCGGCGAGGTCGAGGCCGGCGTCGCCGATCTGGCCTGGGCGGTGGCGCGCACGCCGCTGCTCAGCTCGGCCCACGAGCAGGCCGGCCGCATCCTGGTCGAGGTCGGCGCTGGTGACGAAGGCCTGGCCCGCCTGAAGAACGCGATCCGCCTCGATCCCGATCACGCGCCCATGCTCGAGTGCGAGGTGGCGCGCGTGCACGCCCTGGGTGGCCGCTGGGACGACATGGCTCGCACCCTCTCGGGACCGCTCGCCGACGAGGACGTGGCGGTGCGGCTCCTGGCCCAGGTGCTGGCCGCCCGGCTCGGCATGTGGCGCGGCCAGCTCAACGACGCCTGGGCCGAGACCGCGTCCGAGAGCGGCAACCGCATCATCGGCATCTTCCTGCGCCTGTTGCGTGAGCGGGTGATCGAGGATGTCGACTGGGGCTGGATGATGGGCTTCGTCGGCGACGACGCCGCCGCGCTGCGCAGCCGCCTGTTCATCGGCCAGATCGCGACCGAGATGGCGATGGCGTCGGCGCGGCCGGAGCGCGCGCTCGACGCTCTCGAGGCCGCCGCCGACCACGGCCTGTTCGACCGGCTCTGGATCGATCACTGCCCGCTGCTGGCGCCGCTGGCCAGCGAGCCTCGCTTCGTCGCCGTCCGCCGGCGCATCGCCGAACGGGCGGCGTCGGTGCTCGACGCCTACCGCGGCGCCGACGCGGCGTGAACGAGGCCGGGGCCGAGTCCCTACCCGAACCCGAACCCGAGTCCGAACCGAACCCGGATCCCGACGCCCATCGAACGTCAGCCCGACTCGCTGCCGAAGGCCAGAGCGGCCGCGACGCGCCGATCGAGGATCCTCCGCAAGGCGGCGTGCTCGGGGCGCTCGAGCGTGGGGTCCTCGTCGAGGACCCGCTCGGCCTCGGCGCGGGCGGCGAGGAGGAGCTCGGTGTGGGTGCGCAGGTCGCCGAAGCGGAGGCGTGGCAAGCCGGCCTGGCGAGCGCCGAGCAGCTCGCCGGGTCCGCGCAGCAGGAGATCCTCCTCGGCGATGCGAAAGCCGTCGGTCGATCCGGCGATGACCTCGAGCCGGCGCTTGCCGTCCTCGGACTGGCCGCCGCGGGTGAGGAGCAGGCACCACGATGCGCCGCCGCCGCGGCCGATGCGGCCGCGGAGCTGGTGGAGCGGAGCCAGGCCGAAGCGATCGGCGTCCTCGATCACCATCACCGTGGCCGCCGGCACGTCGACTCCGACCTCGATCACGGTGGTCGCGACCAGCACGTCGAGGTCGCCCCGGGCGAACGCCGACATGGTGGCGTCGCGGTCGGGCGCGCTCAGCCGGCCATGGACCAGGCCGATCCGCAGCGGCGCGAGCCGGGCGGCGAGGCCGGCGTGGACCGAGGTGGCGTCGGCCCAGCCCTGGCGACTCTCGTCGGTGGACGGCTCGATGAGCGGGCACACCACGAAGACGCGTTCGCCGGCGTTCACCCGCTCGACCACCCGCTTGTAGGCGGCGGCGCGGCCGCGCTCGCCGGCGTGGACCTCGGTGATCGCCGGCACGCGCCCGGGGGGCAGCTCGTCGATCACGGTGGTGTCGAGATCGCCGTAGGCGGTCAGCGCCAGCGTGCGCGGGATGGGCGTCGCGGTCATGACCAGCAGGTGAGGCGCGCCGCCGGCGCCGGCGCCGTCCCCCTTCTCGCGCAGGCGAACCCGCTGGGCCACGCCGAAGCGGTGCTGCTCGTCGATCACCGCCAGGCCCAGGCGCGCGAAGCCCACCGACTCGGCCAGGAGCGCGTGGGTACCGATCACCAGATCGAGCTGGCCGCCGCCGACGAGGGCGATGATCGACTGGCGCACGCCGCGGGGCGTCGACGCGGTGAGGAGCGCCACCCGCACGCCGACCTGCTCGGCCCAGCGCGCGAAGGTGGCGTGGTGCTGCTCGGCCAGGATCTCGGTGGGTGCCATCACCGCCACCTGGGCTCCGGCGCGGATGGTGTGGAGCGCGGCCCCGAACGCGACCGCGGTCTTGCCGGCGCCGACGTCGCCTTGGAGGAGCCGGTTCATGGGCGTGGCCAGGGCCAGGTCGCCGCTCATGTCAGCGATGGCGCGGCGCTGCGCGCCGGTCAGCTTGAACGGCAGCGCCCGGGCCAGGTCGTCGGCGAGCGACGGCGACGGCGGCAACGGCGTGGCGTGATCGGCGCGGCGCTCGCGCCGGCGCCGCACGACCACGGCGCCGAGCGCGAACAGCTCCGCGAAGGCCAGCCGCTTGTGGTGCACGCTGGTGCTGGCGTTGAGCGCCGCGACCTCGTCCTGCGACAGCTCGAGCGACGGCGCATGCAGCGCGGTCAACGCCTGATCGAGCGAGCCCAGCCCCTGCCGCGCCGCCACCGCCGCCGGGACACCGTCGTCGACGTGCCCGACCGCGCGCGCGACCGCGGCCTGACACGCCGCGCGCAGCCGGCCCGCAGGCACGCCGGCGATGTCGGGATACCGCGGCAGGATGCGCGCCGAGGCCGAGACGTCGCCGCCGCCAGCGTCGATGCCGAGCACGTCGGGGTTGGCCATCTCCCACACCGTGCCCCGCCGCTTGAGCACACCCGACAGCGCCACCTCGGCCCCGGGCGGGAACCGCTTCTCGATCCCGCCCCACACGTTGAACCAGCGCACGGTCAAGATCGGCGCACCCAGCGCGCTGGCGCCGAACCGCACCTCGCCCCAGCTCCGCCCGCGGGCCCGGATCATCCGCGACGTCTTCACCACCGCCCGCGCCGCCACCCGCTCACCCTCAGCCGCTTCTTGCAACGCGTCACCCAGATCCTGGAGCTCCCTCGCATCCAGCCACCGCCTCGGCACCAGCCACAACAGGTCCTCGATCGTCTCGATCCCCTTCTCCGCCATCGCCGCCGCCAGACTGGGCCCGATCCCCTTCACGCTGGTGACCGGCGCACCGAGCACATCTGCCCCTTGCCCTTGCCCTTGCCCGTGCCCTTGCCCTTCTGCGCTCTTCGTCTTCTTCCCCGTCTTGGTCTTCCGCTTCTCCTCCACCGCCTCCACCGCCGCCACCACCTGCGCCGTGGGCGCGCCCGCCAGCGTCTGCACCAGCCTCAACCCCCTCGCCACCTCCACCGCCTGTCCCTGTCGATCCATCGCGTCGAATCCGCCCAGCACCTGCCGCCACGCGGCCAGCTGCCCCAGCTCCGCGCCATTGCCCGCGGCCGCCGCCAGCAACCGATCGCACCCGGCCCGCAGCGCGTTCCCCAGCCCGGTCACCTTGCTCAGCCCGGCGAATCGATCGGCCGCCGCAAGCAAGAGCGGGCGCTGCAGATCCATCGCCGCCTTGCGCACCGCCGGTGAGATCACCGACCAGACATACACCAGAATGCTGGCACCGAAAGCCGACACCGAAACTCGCCTCCGCGACCCCGGTGCCCTGCGGCTTCGGCGATACTGATCGCCCGTGATGGAGCGCGAGCATCAGCGCGTGCCCTACGCCGTCGCCATCCAGTTTCGCTCGGCGTCGGCGTTCCTGATCGCGTATTCGGTCAACCTGTCGCGCGGCGGCCTGTTTCTCGAGACCCAGCACGATCTGCCGATCGGCACGCCACTCGAGCTGTCGTTCGAGATCCCCGGGGCTGGCACGGTGGGCCTCGGCGGGCAGGTGGCCTGGCGGCGGGGGCCCGAGAGCCCGGAAGGGCCGGCCGGGCTCGGCGTCGAGTTCGCCGACATCACCGCCACGCTCTCGTCGGTGATCGATCGCCTGGTCAGCGACTACCAGGGCCTGCAGGTGCTGATCTACGCCCACGACGGCAAGGACCGCACCTCGCTCACGCGCATGGTGAAGTCGATCGTGTCGAGCGCCGAGATCATTCTCGCCGCCGATGCGCGCGTCGCAGAGACGCTCCTCACCGACGACGTCGATCTCGCGGTGATCGACCTGGATGGCGATCCCGAAGGCGGCCTGGCCGCGATCCGCCTGGCCCGCGGACTGAACACCCCGGTGCCGGCCATCGCCCTGGCTTCGACCAAGCGGCTGCGCGATCACGCGCGCGCCGCCGGCGCCGACGAGCTGACCGGAAACCCACCTGGATTCGAGGAGCTGCAGGTCGCCGTGGTGCGGGGCCTGAGCCGCCCGATCGCGGTGCGCTGAGACGGCCGACGACGGCGATCACCACCCCCGCGGGGTGATCGGCATGTCAGAATCTTCCTGTGGGGGACGTACTGCCCGCGCAGTCGCTGGCCGACGGCCGCTTCCGCCTCCAGCGAGTGGTCGGCGAAGGGGGGATGGGTGTGGTCTACGAGGCCTTCGATCGCGATCAGCGGACGCCGGTCGCGCTCAAGATGATGCGCAAGCCCACCGGCGACGCTGTCCTGCGCCTCAAGACCGAGTTCCGCGCCCTGCGCGACGTTCGCCACGAGAACCTGGTCCGGCTCGGCGAGCTGTTCGTCGACGGTCAGGCCTGCTTCTTCACCATGGAGCTGGTCGACGGCGTCGAGTTCCTCGACCACGTCTGGAACCAGGCCGCCTGGCCGCGCCGGACCCGCACCCGCACCACGATGTCCGACGTCACCGGTCTCGAACCTACCGGCGAGCGCACGGTGTGGGACGCCGACACTCTGCGGCTCGAGGTGGTCTTCGACGAGGCCCGGCTGCGCTCGGCGGTGCGCCAGGTGGCCGAGGCGCTCGCCGCCTTGCACGCCATCGGCAAGGTCCACCGCGACGTCAAGCCGACCAACATCCTGGTGGCGCGCAACGGCCGGGTGGTACTGCTCGACTTCGGGTTGGTCGCCGAGACCGGTGACGCCATCGCCGCCGGATCGATCGAGGGCACGATCGAATACATGGCGCCCGAGCAGGCCGCGAGCGCGCCGGCCGGCGCGCCTGCCGACATGTACGGCCTCGGCGTCGTGCTCTACGAGGCGCTGACCGGACGGCCGCCGTTCATCGGCGACCCGCTCGAGATCCTGACGTGCAAACGCACCCTCGATCCGGTCTCGCCCGGCACCATGTTCGCCGGCGTCCCGGCGGATCTCGATCGAGTCTGTCTCGAGCTCCTGCATCGTGATCCGGCCAGCCGGCCCACCGCCGCCGCGGTCGCCGCCGCGCTCGCCGATCCCGCCGCCGGCACCGACCTGGCGCCGCGGGTGACCGCGCCGGCCGTGGTGTCCTTCGTGGGCCGCGGCGACGAGCTGGCCGAGCTACGCCGCGCCTTCACCGACAGCCGCACCCGGCCGGTCGCCATCCTCGTCGACGGCGAGTCGGGACTGGGCAAGAGCACCCTCATGCGTCGCTTCGCCCAGGAACTGCGGGCCAGCGGCGCGCTCCTGTTCTCCGGGCGCTGCCACGCCCACGAAAGCGTGCCGTTCCGCGGCTTCGACGGGGTCGCCGACGCCATCTCGCGCTACCTCATGTCGCTGCCCGCCGATGAGCGGGCCGCGCTCTTGCCGGCGGACGTGAAGGGCTTGTCACGCCTGTTCCGCGTGTTCGAGCGGGTGACGCCGCCCGCCGCCGAGCCGGCAACCGGCGTCGACGTGCGCGCCCGCCGCCGCCGCGCCTTCGCGGCGCTGCACGAGCTGCTCTCTAACCTGGCGGCACGAGGCCCGCTCGCCCTGGTCATCGACGATCTGCAGTGGATCGACGCCGACACGCTGTTGCTCTTCGAGGGCGTGCTGGCGTCGAAGCCGCCGCCGCTGCTCCTGGCCGGCATGATCCGCCCGGTCCGCAAGAAGGCCAGCGAGCTCAAGATCGGCCTGTCGGGCATGGGCATCGAGCTGCGCGAGCTGTCGCTGCCGCCGCTGTCGATCGACGAGTGCACGGTTCTGGCGCGTTCGCTGCTCGGCGACGCCGCCGATGATCGCCCGGCGCAGATCGCCGAGGCCTGCCAGGGCAGCCCGCTCTTCCTCGAGCAGATGGTGGCCGCGGTCCAGGCCGGCGGCGAGCTCCGCGACAGCTTCGAAAACGTGATCTGGGATCGCCTGGCCACGCTCGAGGACGGCACCCGCGACGTCCTCGAGCTGGTCTGCGCCGCCGACGTCGCGGTCGATCAGGGCACCATCGCGCGAGCGGCGGCGTTGACCCGGCCCCAGCTGGTGGTCGCGGTGCAGACGCTCGAGGCGCTGCGCCTGGTCCGCACCACCGGCGCGCGTCGCAACGACATGATCGAGCCCTATCACGACCGGGTGCGGGTCGCGACCTGCGCCCGGCTCACGCCCGAGCAGGTGCAGCACCGCCACCACACGCTGGCCGAGGTGCTCGAGCGCCGCGGGGCCAAGCCCTGGCTCATCCTCCACCACTGGCTGGCCGCCAACCAGCCGGCGCGCGCGGCACCATTCGCGATCGATGCGGCGGTCGGCTCGCAGCACGAGCTGTCGGCGCGGCGGGTGGCACGCCTGTGCGAGGTCGCGATCCAGCTCCTGCCGCCCGAGCACGAGGCCCACCGTCAACTCTGCCGCGCGCTGGCCGTGGCGCTGGCCAACGCCGGTCAGGGCGCGGCCGCCGCCGAGTGGTACCTGCGCGCCGCCGAGCAGAGCCAGGGCGTCGAGGCGCTCGAGCTGCGCGGCCTCGCCGGCGATCACCTGCTGCGCGCCGGCCGCATCGACGAGGCGATGCCGGTGCTGCGCGACGTCCTGGCCGAGGTCGGCGTCAAGCTGCCGTCGACGCGGCGCGAGGTCCTGACCTCGCTCCTGTGGCGGCGCGCGCGGCTGGCCGTGCCGTGGCCACGTCGCGCCGCCAGGGACGGCGAGGACATCGAGCGGCGGCGCCTGCGCGCCGACGTGTGTCTGTCATGTGGCGCCTCGCTGTCGGTGGTCGACAGCATCGTCGGCGCCACCTTGCACGCGCTGGGGTTGCTCGAGGCGCGCCGGCTCGGCGATCCCGAGCGTCTGGCCATGGCCACCACGCTCGAGGTCGGCTACGCGGCCATCGCGGGCTCGTCTGGCCTCGCCCGCACCGAACGCACGCTCGCCGTCGCCACCGCCGCCGCCGCCAGCGCGGGCACGCCCCTGGCCGACGCCATGTTGCAGTTCGTGCGCGGCATGCACGCCTTCCTGCTGGGGCGATTCAAGGACGCGGTGGTGCTGCTCGACGGCGGATCCCGCGCCTTCGCCGAGCGCTGCCCGGGCAAGGTCTGGGAGCAGGCCCAGTGCGAGATGTTCGCGGCCTGGGCGGTGTCGCACGTCGGTGATCTGCGCGAGCTCGAGGGCCGGCTATCCGAGCTCGAACGGGTCGCGCGCTGGCACGACGATCGCCACACCGCGACCATGGTCGGCGTCGGCAACAGCGTGCTCATCCCGCTCGCCGGCGACGAGCCCAACCAGGCCCGCACCCGCATCGCCGACGCCATCGACGGCTGGACCCAGGACGGCTTCCACATCCAGCACGTGCTGGCGCTGCAGGCCAACACCGAGATCGATCTCTACAGCGGCGACGCCGCGACCGGGTGGGACCGAGTCTCGACAGCCTGGCCGGCGCTCGAGCGTTCGCTCCTGCTCCGCATCCAGCACACCAAGATCTTCATGCTCGATCTACGCAGCCGCGCCGCCATCGCCACGGGCGAGCGCGCGCTCCTCGACGATGCCGAGAAGGCCGCGCGCGCCATGCTGTCCGAGAAGCTGGGCTGGGCCAACGCGCTCGGGCACGCCCGCCTGGCCGCGATCGCGGGCGCCCGCGGCCGCGCCGACGAGGCCACGCGCCTGCTCGCCCAGGCCGCCGGCGAGCTCGAGGCCATCGACGTCAACCTGCCGGCGCTGACCGCACGCCTGCGGCTGGCCGCGCTCGAGGGCAAGACCATCGAACTCACGCCGCCCTGGCAGGCGTTGCGCGATCGCGGCATCTCCTGCCCCGACAAGTGGATGGCGATGTACCACCCCTGGAGAGAGATCAAGAGGTCGGCAAGGGCACGGGCAAGGGCAAGGGCAAGGGCAGAACCCAGACCGGTCTCGTTCTGCCCTTGCCCTTGCCCTTGCCCTCCTACGATCTCTCTGCAGCCAGGACCGTGTTCTCGAGCAGGCAGGCGCGGGTCATGGGTCCGACGCCGCCCGGAACCGGCGTGATCGCGCTGGCCCGCTCGGCGGCGGCGGCGAACTCGACGTCGCCGATGAGCTTGCCGTCGGGCATGCGGTTGCTGCCGACGTCGATGACGACCGCGCCCGGCTTGATCCACGAACCGCGCACCAGCTCGGCCTTGCCGATGGCAGCTACCACGACATCGGCGCTGGCGACCACCTCGGCGAGGTTCCTGGTCTTCGAATGACAGAGCGTCACCGTCGCGTTGGCGCTGGTGAGGAGCAGCGCGACCGGCTTGCCCACCAGGACGCTGCGGCCGAGCACCACCGCGTTGGCGCCTGCGAGCTGCACGCCGGCCAGGGCCAGCAGGCGCATGCAGCCCTGGGGCGTGCACGCGACGAAGCGCGGCCGGCCCTGCGCGACGCGGCCGAGGTTGTCGGGGTGGAGCCCGTCGACGTCCTTGTGCGGCGGGATCGCTTCGATCACCTGATCGGAGTCGAGGTGCCTGGGCAGCGGCAGCTGCACCAGGATGCCGTGCACCGCCGGATCGGCTCCGAGCTTCGCCACCAGCGCGAGCAACGTCGCCTGCGAGACGTCGGCGGGCAGTCGGTGATCGAACGCCTCGATGCCGCACTCGCGCGCGTCCTTGGTCTTGGACTTCACGTACACCGCCGACGCCGGATCGTCGCCGACCAGCACCACGGCGAGACACGGGGCCACGCCCTTGGCCTTGACAGCCGTCACCCGCGCCGCGACCTCCTGCTTGACCTGCGCCGCCAGCGCCTTGCCATCCAGGACCCGCGCGCTCATCAGCTCGCCGCCTTCGTCGTCGACCCGCCGCTCGGCGAACCGCTTCCACCGCCCGTCGATCCGCTTCCACCGCCGGTCGATCCGCTTCCACCACCCGTCGACCCGCCACCCGTCGACCCGCCGCCCGTCGGCCCGCTTCCGCCACCCGACTCTCCGCCCCCGCCACCCGAGGTTCCGCCGCCACCACCCGATTCTCCGCCCCCGCCGCTCGCCGGCGCGTCGCTCTTCGCCGCCGGCGCCGCCCCCTCGGCGCCCGCCGCCGTTCCCGGCTTCGATGACGCGTACAGATCCTTGTACCAACCGCCGCCCTTGAACGCGAACGAGGTCCGCGAGATGAGGCGCTCGAGCTCGCCGCCGCACGCCTCGCACACCGTGCGGCGCGGATCGCTCATGCGGTGCTCGTACTCGAAGTCCTTCCCGCACGACGTACAGTGATACTCGTAGACCGGCATGAGGTTTATCCGCGTGTGGCTACCACGGGCAGCGCCGCATCGACAAGCGCGGTGACTCGCACGCCTAGCTCGCCGCCGACCTCGACCAGCTCGCCGCGCGCCAGGCACCGCGCGCCCGAACGCAGCTCGACGTCGGCGCCGAGCTGCTTGCCCAGCGCCAGCACCTGGCCGGGCGCCAGCTCGAGCAGCGCGCGCGCCGACAGGGTCACGTCGCCAACGACGATGACGAGGGGAACGGAAAGATCGGCAGCGAGTTCGTCGGCAGACATCGCGATCCTCTGGTAAGGCGCCAGCACGGTAACCCCGGTGCGCCCGGCGTCAAGCGCCACCAGGATGTCCCCGCGGCCGACGAGCAGCGCCGCCGCAGGCTGACCGACGACGACCACGTCGCCGACCCGGGCCTCGCCCCAGCGCGCGACCGCGCCGCGGGCCAGCGCCACCGCCGCGGTCACCTCGGGCAGGC
>SXJR01000245.1 GCA_005779305.1 Myxococcales bacterium | reverse complement strand
GCCTCGTCGAGCGCGCGGGCCAGCACCGCCGGCGTCGCCGTCGGCGGCACCAGGGTGACGTGGGCGGCGGCGCAGCGACTCCCGGTGTCGGCGCTCATGCCGAGCGCGAGCACGCCAGGCGCCGGATCGAGCGCGCGCCACGAGTCGGCGTGCTCGCCGAGCTGGACACCCGCGCCGTCGCCGTCGAGCACGACCACGTCGGGCGGATCCGCGCGCGTCGTCGCCGGTGTCGCCGCCGGGTCCCAGCGGGTCTCGCGGCCGAGCGCCTCCAGGGCTTCCTGGAGGGGAATCCCGAGGCCAACGTCCGTGAAGGCGAGCAGGACGCGCACCGGTCGAGGATCGTAATGCGGTCTCGCCTGGCCTGGCCAGTTCACGACATACGCAAATCAATTCATGGGACTGCGTGGCGGTTGACGGCGCGCCGGCCGCCGGCCTTGCGCTCGCGGTCGAGCCGCCACAGGTACTCGTCGAAGTCTACCTGCATGGTGTGGCGGGCCGAGCGCACGTAGCGCCGGTGCATGGTCACACGCTCGCGCGCGATGGCGGCCTGCATGTCGGGCTCCGACGGCAGCCGGTAGCGGCCGGTGAGGAATTCGGCCAGCCACTTGCCTTGGGCCTCGGCGATGGGCATGACCGCGCCAAGCGGCTGGCACAGGCCGACGAAGAACAGATCGTCGAGGCCGGGCTTCCAGCAGCGCAGGAACAGCGGCAGATCGTTGTCGGGCGCGCTGGCCACGGCGCCGTCGAGGAACGGGAAACTCACGTTGTAGCCGGTGCACCAGATGATGGCGTCGACGTCCTCGCTCGTGCCGTTGACGAAATGGACGCGGCTGCCCTCGAGGCGCTCGATCGCCGGCTTGATGGCGAGGTCGCCGCGGCCGAGGCGGGTGAACAGGTCGCTCGAGATCGTGGGGTGGGCCTCGCCGATGGCGTGATCAGGCGCGGGCAGGCCCATGCGGGTCGAGTCGCCGACCGCGAGCTTGTGGAGCGCGGCCGCGACGGCGCCGCGGATCCGCCAGGGTGTCCACGGCGGCAGCGCGATGGCCTGATCGAGCGGCTTGCCGAACCAGTAGTGCGGGATGACGTGCGCGCCCCGCCGCACCGACAGCCAGACCTTGCCGGCCACGCCCTCGCGCGACAGCTCGCAGGCGATGTCCATGGCGCTGTTGCCGAAGCCGACCACCACCACGCGTTTGCCGCGCAGGTCGTGGGGCTCGTCGACGTCGACGTAGTGGTGGGAGTGGAACTGAACCCCGTCGAAGCGGCCCGGCGGCGGTGGCGTCGGGCCGCGCGGATCCCAGTGATGACCGTTGGCGACGGCGAGCAGGTCGTAGGTCTCGCGATCGCCACGATCCGATGTGACCACCCAGCCTCCGCCCGGGCGGCGCTCGGCGCGGCTCACGCCGGTCTCGAAACGGATGGCGCCGCGGAGCCCGAAGTGATCGACGTACGCGTCGAAGTAGCGCGCGATCAGGGTGTGGTGCGGGAAGTCAGGGTAGTCGCGCGGCATCGGGTAGTCGGCGTACTGCATGCGATCGCGCGAGGTGTTGATGTGCAGCGAGCGATACGCCGACGACATCCCGTTCCTGTTCTTGAACACCCAGTTGCCACCGACCCGATCGCTCTTCTCGTACACGACGTGGGCGACGCCGGCATCCTTGAGCGCCTTGGCCACCGGGATGCCACTCGAGCCGGCGCCGACCACCGCGACCCGCGGGCCTCCGCTCAAGCCGACCTCAGGACGGCGGCAGTGGCGCGAGCCAGATCGATGACGGCGGCGCGGGCGGCGTCGCAGGCGCCGGTCATCGTGATGAAGCCGTGGATGAGCGACGTGTGCACGCGGTAGTCGACGGCGGTGCCGGTGGCGCGCAGGCGCTCGGCGTAGCGCACGCCGTCGTCGCGGATCGGATCGAAGCCGGCCGCGACGATGAGCGTGGTGGCGGCGGTGCCCAGATCGGGGATGAACATGGGCGAGCCGGCGCGCCACTGCGCCTCGTCCGCGTAGTGGCTGCGGAACCAGCGCGTGAGGTCACGGGTGAGCAGGAAGCCGTCGGCGTAACGCTCGGCGCTGGGCTGGCTCATGGTCAGATCGACCAGCGGGTAGATGAGCACCTGGGCCCGCGGCCGGGGCATGATGCCGCTGCGCAGGCGGCCGTCGTGGGCGCGATCGCGCGCGGCCAGCTCGACCCATGCTGCCAGGTAGCCGCCGAAGCTGTCGCCGCCGACCGCGACCCGCGCCGGATCGCAGCCCCAGCGATGGGCGCGCAGGAGCGCCCACGGCCACACCGCGACCGCGTCGTCGATGGCGGCCGGGTGACGATCCTCGGGCCCGAGCCGGTAATGGACCGACGCCACCGCGCAGTTGCTGTGCTCGGCGTACATCCGGCAGAAGCGGTCGTGGCCGTCGATCGATCCGATCACGCCGCCGCCGCCATGGAAGTAGACGACGAGGCCGCCGCTGGCGAACTTCGGCACGTACACCCGCACCGGCAGGTCGCCGGCCGGGCCAGGCGCGGTCTCCTCGAAGATCCGGGCCATCGGCACCAGGTCGGCGTCGAACGCCGCCATGCCGACCTCGGCGGCCCGGCGGGCGCGCGCTGGCGGCATGGTCTCGAGGCGCGGGCCCATGCGGCGAGCGAGGCGGAGCACGGCGGCGAGCTGGGGATCGAGTAGCTCACCGTCGACGACCACGTCGCCGCCGGCAATCGTGCGCAGGATGGGGACCGGCAGGCGGGTGGCGGCGCGCATCACGCGCTGCTGCAGACGTACGGCCGTGCGCATCGGGCGCACGAGTCTACCTCCGACAGCCGCGCAGTAGGGCCTTGCGCTCGTTTCCACCTGCTGTTGATCGCTCGCTGATCGCGCTCTGGGCGATCAGCGGGCGCGGGTGGTCAGGATCTCCTGGGGCTGAGCCACGCCCTTGAGCTCGAACGCGCCGAGCGAGATCACGTCGGGGTCGGCGAGGGCGGTCGCGAACGCCGAGGTCATGAGCAGGGGCTCACCCAGGGGCTTGCACATGGCCTCGACCCGGCAGACCTCGTTGACCGACGCGCCGATCACGGTGAAGTCGAGGCGGGCCTGGCCGCCGATGTTGCCGTAGAGCACGCGGCCGGTGTGGAGAGCGACGCCGATCTGGATGGGCCCGGCCTCCTCGCACGACCAGCCGGCGATGCGGGTCAGGACCGCGCGCGCGGCGTCGAGCGCGCGCCGGCAGGCTGCGCCGGCCCCATCGGCACCGATGGGGAACACCGCCAGTGTGGCGTCGCCGATGAACTTGAGGACCTCGCCGCCGTGCTCCTCGATCGGCGTCGCCACGTGCTCGAAGTAGCGATCGAGGATGCCGACCACGGCGCGGGCGGGCAGGCGGTCGCTGAGCGAGGTGAAGCCGCGCATGTCGCAGAACCACAGGGCGGCGTCGAGCTCGGTGCCGGTGCCGCGGCGGAACTCGCCGTCGAGGACGCGGCGGGCGGCGTTGGTGCCCAGGTAGACCTCGAGCAGCGAGCGGGTCGCGAAGCGGGCTCCGATCAGCTGCATGTGCAGGGCGAGGAGTGGGGTCAGCCCGCGCAGGAGCTCGAGCTGCGCGTCGTCGTAACCGCCTGGCCGCGCGGTGGCGAAGCTGATCCACGACCCGTGCACCGTGCCGCGATCGATCGACGCCAGCACGTAGTCGGTGGCCCCGGCCTCGGCCATGGCCGCGAGCATCGCGAAGCGGCTTCGCTCCGGCTCGCGGTCGAGGCGACAGCGCAGGGTGTGGGCGCCGCTCGCGTACAGCGCCTCGGCCGGCGTGCCGACGAAGTCGACGGTCGTGGAGGTCTCGTGCGAGCGGCGGATCACGCGCGCGCCGCCGGTTGGCTGCCACACCAGCTGGTGGCCCCACAGCTCGGGATGTTTGGTCGGGATCCAGATGCTGACCCGGTGGAGCTCGAGCGCGGCGGCGGCCAGCCGCGCCACCAGTCCGTCGAGGAGCACGGCCGGTTCGAGGGTGCTGGTTTCTGGTTCGAGCAACCAGCTGGAGACCGATGCGAGTGGTGGCGGTGGCTCAGCCATGGGGCTTTCGGGGCGCCGGCAGGCACGGCGCGAAGCGGTCGTCCTGCTTCCAGCCTGGCACCGGCGGCTCCTCGCCCTCACGAGGCACGAACGGCGACGCGACCCCGCGCTCCATGGTGTGAACATAGCGCGGACAGTTGGGGAAGATGCGGTCGACGGCGACGCGCACAAGGACCTGGGCGCCCGCCATCGAGCTCATCGCCGGGTCGTCGAAGGCGAGGGTGGCCCGGCCGTGGACCCGGAGGCGGCGCGGTCGCTGCCAGTCGATGAACAAGAGCGCGACGGGCGCGTGCACGGCGATGTTGCCAAGCGAACGGAACTGGCCGTTGCCGTCGTAGTCGGGCCAGGCCAGCTCGGCGTCGCCGAGCACCCGGACGAAGCCCGGATCGCCGCCCTTGTACGAGCAGTCGGGGTAACCGGCGGCGTCGGAGGTGGCGAGGAAGAACATGTCGGAGCTCTCGATGAAGACGCGGTCACCATCGGTGAGCGCGGTCCGGTACGTCACCTCCTCGAGACGATCGGCGATGCGTCGCGAGTCGAAGCGGTCCTGCAGCTGGCGATGGCCGTCGTGGTAGCTCGTCATCGTCGTCCTTTCGCGCCGTCACGGGTGAGGCGTTCGACTGGCACCAGCTCCGGGCGCGGCGAGCGCGCGATCGGATCGAGGTCGGTCGAGCCGCAGGTCAGGCAGGCGCCGTTGAGCACGATCTCGTGGGAACAATCGCCGCACGCGACGCAAACGCCGTCGTCGCGCAGCGCGTGCGGGCACGCGGGCGGGATCTCGGTCTGAGCGGTCACACCAGACCATCGCACGACCGCCCCGGAGACGGTGTATCAACGGTCATGTCGGTCGATCACCTGTCCACCCGCGAGGGCTACGACCGCTGGGCCGAGATCTATGACAGCGACGGCAACCCGCTCATCGCCCTCGAGGAGCCCGAGGTCGACCGCCTGCTCGGCGACGTCGCCGGCAAGGACGTGGCCGACATCGGCTGCGGCACCGGCCGCCACGCCGTGCGCCTGGCCGCCGCCGGCGCGCGGGTCACCGCCGTCGACTTCTCCGAGGAGATGATGAACAAGGCCCGGACCAAACCCGGCGCCGACCGCATCACCTTCGTCCGCCACGACCTGGCCCGGCCGCTGCCGCTCGCCGCCGCGTCGTTCGACAAGGTGGTGTGTGGGCTGGTCGTCGATCACATCGTCGACCTGATCGGGCTCTTCGCCGAGCTGCGCCGCGTCGGCCGCCGCGACGGCATCGTCGTGGTCTCGGTGATGCATCCGGCCATGATGCTCAAGGGTGTGCAGGCCCGCTTCACCGATCCGGTCACCGGCCGTGAGACCCGCCCGGCGTCGCACCCCAACCAGATCAGCGACTACGTGCGCGCCGCCGTCACCGCTGGCTTCCACCTCGTCCACATCAGCGAGCACGCCGTCGACGCCGCGCTGGCCGAGCGCCTGCCCCGGGCCGAGAAGTACCTGGGCTGGCCCATGCTCTTCCTCCTGGGCCTGCGCCCATGAGTGACGTGCCTCCGCTCGATCAGTCGCCGACGCGCGGGCCGCGCATCGCCCATGAAGGCGATCTGGCCCGCGGCGGCATGTCGTGGATCCGGCGCGTGCACGATCGGCTGCTCGAACGGCGCGCGGCCATGAAGGTGCTGGATCAATCGATCCCGCACCCGCAGCTCCTGGCCCGCTTCCTGCGCGAGGCCCAGGTCCTGGCCCAGCTCGATCACCCCCACATCGTGCCGCTCTACGAGCTGGCCAGCGACGACGCCGAGACGCCGTGCTTCACGATGAAGCTGATCGAGGGCAAGACCCTGACCGAGCTCGTGAGCGACCGTGACCTGCTCGGTGATCTGCGCGGGCTGAACCAAGCGCTCGAGGTGCTGCTCAAGGTCTGCGATGCGCTGGCCTTCGCCCACGGCCGCGGCGTGGTGCATCGCGACCTCAAGCCCGACAACGTGATGGTCGGTTCGCACGGCCAGGTCTACGTCATGGACTGGGGCGTGGCGCGGCTGCTCTCCGACGAGCAGCTGGGCCGCGCCGGGATCCCGCCCGAACGTGCGGTGCGTTGCGATCGCAGCCTCGAGGGCGAAGGCCCCGAGGGCATCGTCGGCACGCCCGGGTACATGTCCTTCGAGCAGGCCTGGGGCCGCGACGACGAGATCGACGAGCGCACCGACGTCTACGGGGTCGGCGGGCTCCTCTTCTACATCCTCACCGGGCAGGCCCCCGTCGTCGCCGACGACTTGATGGCCGAGCTCGAGCTGGCGCGGCGGGGCCAGGTCCGGCCGCCGCAGGAGGTGGCGCCGGGCCGGTCCCTGCCGCGCGGCCTGTGCAACGTGGCGATGCGGGCGCTCTCGCCCGACCGCGATCGCCGCTTCCCGACCATCGAGGCGTTGCGCTACGAGCTCGATCGCTTCGTGCGCGGCGGCACCTTCCAGAGCCAGCGCTTCCCCTCCGGCACGGTGATCATCCGCGAGCACGAGCTGGGCGACGCCGCCTACATCATCACCCACGGTCACAGCGAAGCGTCGAAGATCGAAGCCGGCCGCAACGTCGTGTTGCGGCGCATGGGCCCCGGCGACCTGTTCGGCGAGATGGCGATCCTGACCAGCACGCCGCGCACCGCCACGGTCACTGCGGTCGACGACGTGACGGCCCTGACCATCTCCCGCGAGTCCGTCGAGGAGTGGCTGGCGCTCGATTCGTGGATGGGCACCCTGGTCCGCAGCATGGCCGAGCGCTTCCGCGACGTCGACGCCCAGCTCACCACGCTCCGGCGGACGCACCTCAAGCTGTACGTGCGCGAGCAGCTGCTGACCGCGGTCGTGCGAACCGGGGAGGTCTCGTGGACGGCGGTGTGCTCGCGCCTGTGCAGCGAGACCCAGCTCGCCGAGCTCGACGTCCTCGCCATCGCCGCCGACTACGACGACCTCGCGGTCGACCAGGGCAGCGACAGCCTTCGGCTGGTGCGGCGCGGCGAGCCGCCGCCGATGCGGTGAGCGGGTGGGGAGGGTGACACCGTGAGCCCGTGCCCCCGTGGTAGCGCGACGGGTCTCGGGCCCGGGGTAGCATCGCGGGATGGGCTCCCGTGTACGCAGACTGATGTTCGTGGGGCTGGGGCTGCTGGGCACCTGTGGTGTCGCTGGCTATGTCGTCTATGGCGGCGGTCGCCACCGTGGACCGGGCACCGTCGATCCCACGCGGGTGCCACCGAGCGTGCGGACGGCGCGCTCCGCCGACCAGGCCGGCGCGAGTCAACGCTTTCGGACACCGCCTCCCGCGACGCAGCAGATCTTGTTTGGCGATCTGCACGTCCACACCACGTTCTCGGCCGACGCCTTCATGCGCAGTCTGCCGTTCCTGCAAGGCGAGGGCGCGCACCCGCCCGCCGATGCCTGCGACTACGCGCGCTTCTGCTCGGACCTCGACTTCTTCGCGCTCACCGATCACGCGGAGTCGCTCACCCCGCGTCGCTGGCAGGAGTCCATCGCCTCGGTGCGCCAGTGCAACGCCGTCGCCGGCGACCCCGCCGATCCGGATCTGGTCGCCTTCGTCGGCTTCGAATGGACGCAGGTCGGGCAGACGCCCGAGGAGCACTACGGCCACAAGAACGTGATCTTGCGCGGGCTCGACGACGCCGCGCTGCTGCCGCGGCCGATCTCGGCGCCAGGGCTGATCGGCGCGGCGCTGCGCGGATTGCCGATGGGGCTCATGCAACAGGCGAGGATCCCGATTCGCGACTTCAGCAATCGTCAAGCCTACCTCGATCTGCGTGTCTTCCAGAAAGAGATCGCCGAGGTCCCGACCTGTCCCATCGGCGTCGACACCCGCCAGCTGCCGAAGACCTGCGCCGAGACCGCCAGCACTCCCAAGGAGCTGTTCGAGAAGCTGGCGCAGGCGAACGTCCCGGCGCTGGTGATCCCGCCCGGCACCACCTGGGGCTTCTACCCGCCGCCCGGATACCGCTGGGACAAGCAGCTGGCGCCGGCGCAACGCGACCCGGGTCGGCAACGCCTGGTCGAGGTCCACTCTGGTCATGGCAACTCGGAGGAGTACCGGACCTACCAGGACGTGAGCTTCGCCGCCGACGGCACCGCCATCTGTCCAGCACCGACGGCCGACTACGAGCCGTGCTGCTGGCGGGCCGGCGAGATCATCCGCAGTCGCTGTGGCGACACCCCGGCCGCCGAGTGCGAGCAACGCGTGATCACGGCGCGCGCCAACTACGCCGCGGCCGGCGTCGCGGGTCAGAACACCGTGCGTGGCGCCAGCGTGGCCGACTGGAAGAACTGCGGCCAGTGTCGCGACTGCTTCCTGCCGACCTTCATGCATCGCCCCGGCGGCGCGGTGCAGTACATGCTTGCACGCGGCGACTTCTCGGACCCGGTCACGCCGTACCACGAGCGCATGGGCATGATCGCGTCGAGCGACAACCACAGCGCGCGGCCAGGCACGGGCTACAAGGAGATGGCCCGGCGCAAGCTGACCGAGGCGGCTGGCCCCAAGGACGCCGACTGGCTCGAGTTCATCTTCGGTGCGCGGCCGAAGCCGACCCCGACCTCCGTCGCCTTCGACCAGTCGCGCGTGGGCCGGATGATGCCGTGGCAGGTGGTCGACCTCGAGCGTCAGGCCTCGTTCTTCCTCACCGGCGGCCTGGTCGCGGTCCACGCCGCTGGCCGCAGCCGCACCGCCATCTGGGAGGCGCTCGAGCAGCGCCAGGTCTACGGCACCTCGGGCGACAAGATCCTGCTCTGGTTCGATCTGGTCGCCGGAGCCAGCGCGCCGGCGTCCATGGGCGCACAGGTCGAGATCACGGCCGCGCCGCACTTCGTCGTCCGCGCCGCCGGTTCGTTCGTGCAGAAGCCTGGCTGTCCGGCCGACGTGCTGACGGCGGTGCCGGCGCGGCGGCTGCAGAAGCTGTGTCAGGGCGAGTGCTACCACCCCGACGACAAGCGCCGCCGCATCGTGCGTGTCGAGGTGGTGCGCATCCGACCGCAAGTTCGCGATGACGAGTCGATCGAGCCGCTGATCGAGGATGTGTGGAAGGTCCTGCCCTGCGATGACCAGGGCGCCGGCTGCGAGGTCGAGTTCGAGGACCCCGACGCCGTGGCCGGCGGTCGCGAGCTCCTCTACTACGTGCGCGCGATCCAGGAGGCGACGCCGGCCGTCAACGGCGCCAACCTCCGCTGCGTCGCCGAAGGCGGCCAGTCCTGCGCCACGATCGACCCGTGTTACGGCGACTTCCGCACGCCGTACGCCGATGACTGCTTGTCGCCGGTTGAGGAGCGCGCGTGGTCGTCGCCGATCTGGGTGCGCCCGGTCGCGCCGCCGCCCGCGGCCATCCCGGCGACGCCGGTCACGCCGGCGCGCGATGGCGGTGTCGGGCCGTGAGCCGCCGGACGCTGGCCTTGCTGGCAGCCGGCGCCGTGGCCGGTGCCGCGCTCGCGACCCTTGGCCTGTTCGCACCGAAGCGACGGTCGCCACCCCTGCCCGCCGACGCGGCCGCCATGGTCAACGGCGTGGCCATCCCGCGCGCGACGTACCTGACGGCGCTGAGCGCGGTGGCCGGTGATCGGCGCGACCGCGCCGACGATCCAGCGCTCCGCCGCCGGGTCCTGGACCGGCTGATCGAGGAGGAGCTGCTGGTGCAGCGCGGCCTCGCGCTCGGCCTGGTCCGCCTCGATCCGCGCGTGCGCTCCGATCTGGTCGCCGCGGTGCTGGCCGAGATCGACGCCGCCGCCGAGCTGGCGCCGCCACCGGACGCCGCCGCCCTGGCCGCGCTCCACGCCGCGGAGCCCGAGCGCTTCGGGCGGACCGCGCGCGTGGCCATCACCGCGGCCTGGTTCCGCGGCACCGCCGGC
>SXJR01000031.1 GCA_005779305.1 Myxococcales bacterium | reverse complement strand
GCGGGCATGCCTCCGGCGTCGCGCTGGTGCCGGCGTCGCTGGCGGTGCTGGCCGCGCGGCTCGCGCCGCTGGGGGCGGCCTGCAAGACCACCGGCGCCGGCGGCGGCGACGTGATCGCGATCGCGGCGCCGGCGGCCATCACCGCCAGCGCGCTCGACACCGCCATCGTCGAGGCCGGACTGTGGCCGCTTCACCTGGCCGTCGATCCCACCGGCGTGGACTTCCACGCCGACGGCGGGTAGCTTGGCCGACACGCCGTGAGTACCCGGACCACCTCGTCGCGTCTGCCCGGCCTCTACACCCTCACGGTGGGCGAACGCCGCCGCCAGGTCGCCGAGGCCGCCGGGCTCGACGACCAGGCCCTGGCCGCGCTCGACGGCGGGCTGAGCGAGGACGACGCGGCCGGGATGATCGAGAACGTGCTCGGTCGCTACGCCCTGCCCTTCGCGGTGGCCACCAACTTCACCGTCGACGGCATCGACGCCCTGGTGCCGATGGTGATCGAGGAGCCCTCGGTGGTCGCGGCGGCCTCCAACGCCGCACGCATGGTGCGCGCCGCCGGCGGCTTCACCGCCACGGTGGCGCCGCCCATCGTCACCGGCCAGATCCAGCTCACCCACATCATCGATGTCGATCGCGCGCTGGCCGCGGTGACCGAGGCGGCGCCGGTGCTCCTGGCTCGCGCCCGCGAACTGACCCCGCGGCTGTGCGCGCGCGGCGGCGGGCCGATCGCGGTCAGCGCGCGCGTGCTGGCCCGGCCGCCCGGCCCCGACGGCGGCGTGATCGTCGTCGAGATCGACGTCGACTGCCGCGACGCCATGGGCGCCAACCTGGTCAACACGCTGTGCGAGCGTCTGGCCGAGCCCGCGGCCCACGCCGCCGCCGGCCGGGTCGGCCTCCGCATCCTGTCCAATCTGTCCGATCGCCGGACAGTCAAGGTGACCTGCCGCGCGCCTGACGACGCGCTCGCCGACGCCCGCTGCCCGGGCGCTCTCGTGCGGACCGCGGTCGCCGCCGCCTCGCGCGTCGCCGAGCTCGATCCGTACCGCGCCGTCACCCACAACCCCGGCGTGATGAATGGCGTCGACGCCGTCCTGGTCGCGACCGGTCAGGACTGGCGCGCGGTCGAAGCCGGCGCCCACGCCTTCGCCGCCCGCAGCGGCGCCTACCGACCGCTGGCGGTCTGGCGCGAGGCCGAAGGTGGCCTGATCGGGGAGCTCGAGCTGCCGCTGGCCGTGGGCACGGTCGGCGGCGCCCTCCACGTGCACCGCGGCGCCCGGCTAGCCTTGCGCCTCGCCGGCGTCGACGCCGCGCCCCGGCTGGCCGCGCTCGCCGGTGCCGCCGGGCTGGCCTGCAACCTCGCGGCCTTGCGGGCCCTCGCCACCGACGGGATCCAGCGTGGTCACATGGCCTTGCACGCGCGCGCGGTGGCCCGCGCCGCCGGCACCCCCACCGAGCTCATCGACGACGTCGCCGACGCCCTGGCCGCAGCTGGGGATATCCGCGTGGAGGCGGCTCGTGTCATCCTCCAGCAACTCTCCCAGGATCCCTCGCTGAAGGACGCTCCGTGATCCACCGCATCGGCGATCGCAAGGCAACCGCCCAGGCCGTACCGCTGCCGCCGAGCCTCGAGCTCGACGCCTGCTACCGGTACTGCGAGGCGCTGTGCCGCGCCCACTCCCACAACTTCCCGGTGGCCTCGATCTTCACCCGCTCCCACCTGCGCAAGCACGTGTTCGCGATGTTCGCGTTCGCCCGCGCCGCCGACGACTTTGCCGACGAGGCCTCGTTCGAGGGCCGGCGGGCCAGCGAGCTCGATCGCTGGGAGGAACTCCTGCACGAGACCTACTACGGTCGGCCGCCCGAGCACCCGGTCTTCATCGCCCTGGCCGACACCGTCAAGCGCTTCTCGCTGCCCATCATCGAGTTCACCCAGCTCGTGTCCGGTTTCCGGACCGATCTCGAGGTCCGCCGCTACGCCACGTGGAGCGATCTGCGCAGCTACACCCGCCAGGCCGCCGAGCCGGTCGGCCATCTCCTGCTCTACATCGGCGGCTATCGCGCGCCCGAGCTGCACGCTTACTCCGACGACCTGTCGAGCGGCCTCGCCGTCGCCCGCCTCATCCAGGACATGCCCGCCGACTGGGCCCGCGGTCGGGTCTACATCCCCGCCGAGGATCTCCGTCACTTCGGCGTGACTGACGCCGACATCGCCAGCCGCCGCGCCAGCCCGCAGGTCGGCGCGCTGGTCCGCTACCTCGTCGCCCGCACCCGCGCCCTCCTCGAGCGCGGCCGCCCGCTCGCCGATCTGGTCAGCGCCGACCTCGCCGTCGAGCTCGCCCTGATGTGGCACGGCGGCTCGCGCATCCTCGACAAGATCGCCGCCGCCGGCCCCGCCCTCTTCACGGAGCGCCCCCGCATCAACGCCGCCGACAAGGCCCTCGTCGTCACCCGCGCCGTCGCGTGGCGCGGCGACACCCTCGGCCCCCGCGCTCTCGAGCTTTTCCGTAGACTGGGGACAGGTTCCGGAGGCCCACGCTAGCGCACAGCGCTTCGGCGGCGCTGGTTCGCCCTCTGCCACCCGACGTCCGTCGATCCGTGAATTCGTCATGCCCGTCACGGTGGCGCTTCGTGCGGCTTGCACGATGGTTGTCGTGGGGATACTCTGGCCTTCGTCCTTTTGGGGGGACCATGAGACGCACAGCTATACCGTTGCTCGTCGCTCTCGCTGCGCTCGCGGCGTGCGGCAGCGTCAAACAGAATCCCGATGCGGCGCCGGTCATCGACGCCGCGACGGACATCGACGCCGATACGACGGGCATCGACGCTGGCGTGGACGCCCCGGTGACCGCTGCGCCAACCCCTGGCCAGGACATCACGGGCGGCGCCGGCCGCGCCAGCGGGCCGACGTTCACGATGGACTTCCAGCTAGGTCACCCCACCGGACAGCACCAGATCCAGGGCAGCACGTTTCGCCTCGAGGCGAACACGCCCATCAAGCCTTGATCGCGACGCAGGAGGCACACCAGATGAAGCGCATCATCAGCACACTCTTCGGGCTCGCACTTCTCTGCATGTTCGCGGAGGCCCAGGCGGTACCCGGTACCGTCGCGTTCACCGGACGGCTGAGTACGTCCAATGGCCCCGTTGCGGGCAACGTGTCGCTGACGTTCAACCTGTTCAGCACGGCCACCGGCGGATCGTCGGTGTGGACGGAGACGCGAAGCATCGATGCCGTCGCCGGCCTCGTCTACGTCGATCTGGGGGCCACGTCGACCCTCGACGAGATGGACTTCGGCAACGGGCCACTCTTCCTCCAGATCACGGTGAGCGGCGAAACATTGATGCCGCGTTTCCCGATCCAGTCGGTGCCCTACGCCATCCGCGCCCGCGCGGCGAACTCCGCGGACACCCTCGGGACGCTCTCGCCGGGCGACGTCGCCCTGAGCACCCACAACCATGACGCCGCCTACGCCGCCATCGGCCACAACCACAACGGGGTCTACGCCGCGCTCTCCCACAGCCATGACGCCGCCAACATCAACGCCGGTACGCTGAGCACCGATCGCTACTCGG
The DNA here is from genome assembly GCA_005779305.1 of Myxococcales bacterium. Taxonomy (GTDB): domain Bacteria; phylum Myxococcota_A; class Polyangia; order Haliangiales; family Haliangiaceae; genus UBA2376. Next base: position 6,773 of record SXJR01000031.1, on the reverse strand, counting down.
CCGCCGCCGATCTCGGCGCCGAAGGTCTGCTCAACAACGACGCTGCTGGCGACATCATCACGCGCGGGCAGGGTGATGGCCGCTGGGCCGCGCTCACCCACGCTCACGCTGCCACCGACATCACCTCCGGGACCCTCGACAACCTGCGCTTCAGTGCCCAGTCGGATCTTTCCGCCGAGGGCTTCCTCACCGGAGGTCAGTCGACTGATCTGCTCATGTTCTCCGATGGCGACGCCCGGTACTCTCTCGGTACTCACACCCACCCGGCGGGGTCGAGTCCGACCTTCTCGGTGATCCCGACGACCTGCCTCGGCAACATCCCCTTCACCGCGACGTATACGAAGATCGCCAACCTCGGAAGCTTCACCAAGGCCACCGCCGGGTCCACGGTCGTCGCCACGTTCAACGGGCGGGTCGCGGTGATCACCAGCATGACGGGTACGGGCGCGTTGTTCGAGCTCCGCCTCGACGATGTGGCCGCGACCAGTCGAGCCAGGGCAAGCTTCAAGAGCTCCGAGGTCGGCAGTGACGGTAAGACGGTGTCGCTCAAGGGTGTGTGGACTGGTCTCGCCGCCGGATCGCACACGTTCAGCATGTGGGTCGCGGCCTCGGGAAGCAGTACCGGGTCCGGCGCCATGGTCGATCCGGGCTGCTGGTCCGCCGACACCATCGTGGTCGAGGAACACCCCTGATAGCTGGTTGGGATCACCACGGCTCGCGTGGTACTGGGTCGTCTCGATGAACCGCGCCTGCCTGCTGCTGGTCTTCGGCGCCGCCTGTACCAGGTCCGAGACCTCGAAGCCCGAGGCCAAGGGCAGCCCGCCTGCCGCGCCCAACTTCGAGCTGCTTTGCGACTCCAGCGACGCCAAGGCGTCGAGCATGCTGTATTGCATGCGTCACGACACACGCAACGGCGACGTCAAGCGCGTGCTCTGGGACCACCTGCCGGCCACCCAGGGCAGCACCGAGGCGGCCGTTGGTCCTCCGGGTCGTTATCAGCTCGCGTGCCACGCCACGCGTAACGAGGCCAGCTCGGATCTATTCTGCGTGCGGGTCAATACCGAGACCGGGGAGATGATGCTGATCAACCTCGGCAAGACGGGCACGCTGCCGGCGGGCGTGCCGTCTCACGAGCATGGGCCCGGCCAGCCGCAGCATTGACGGTAGGGACGGATAGTCGTCACCGGTGAACCTGTCGCCGCTCAGAGGTCGATGTCGAACGCGACGCGGGCGCCGAGCTTCACGGTGGTCACCGGCGCGGCGCCGGTGACGGTGCGCTCCCAGGAGAGCCCGAGCGCGGCGCCGGGGAAGAAGAAACGAGTGCGGAGGGCGCGGCCGCCGATCGAGATGCCGGCGTGGAAGCCCTGATCGAGGCGCTCGAGATCGTCCTCGCTGGTGCGGCCGAGCCAGCCGAGCTCGCCCTCCAGATACGCGTTGGTGAGGGTATGGCGATAGACCAGCGGGGCGACCAGGTCGAGGCCGAGGACCAGGTTGCCGCGATTGCCCAGATCGTCCTTCGGGAAGGACGCGGTCCCGCCCAGCTCGATGCCGCCATAGAGCGCTGAGCGCGAGCCGAAGCTCCTGCCCAGGAGCAACCGGCCGGCGCCGCCCGCCGAGAAGTCCGTGCGGTCGCCCTCGTGCACGATCATGCCCTTGCCGCCGCCGCCGATCGTGAGCTGCCAGCGGCCGTCGGAGATCTGGCGGCCCCGGAACGGCTCCTCGAGCTCGACCCAGAACGGGCAGTCGAATGGCGCCACCGCCTCGGCGCGGGCAAGGACCATCTGCACGCGGCTGAGCACGAGCAGCTCCTTCACGTTGCCCAGCCGCCGCCCGCGCTCGCGCCACGCTCGCTCGACCGGACCGCCGCGCGCCGCGATCTGCTCGTCGATCCACACCGCCAGCGACCGTCGCGCCAGCGGATCGACCCGGCACACCGAGCCCAGCGCGTCGGAGAGCTGGCCCTCGACCTCGAGCCGATCGATGTTCCACCCCGCCGTCGCCGCCACGGTCACCTGCCGCTCCAGATCGCGGTACAGCGCCGCGCTGGTGGGATCACGCGGCAGGCTGCGCGCGCCGCACCCGATCAGGACCGCCGCCGCCGCGATCACCGCGGCGATCATCGTCGCGCGGGCCCGGAAAACGCCGCGCACCGGGCTACGACAGCGCCAGCCAGCTCGCTGTCGACGACGCCAGCTTGCGGGCGAAGCTCTGCGGGAAGCACTTGAGCACGTAGTCGACCGCCTGCTGCTTGAGCTCGGCGTCGAGCGGCTCGGGCACGTCCATCACGCCGTCCTCGGGGTTCGGCCTTACGCCGAGCCGCACGATCTCGGTCAGACGAAGCACATGGAGCCGGTTCATGAACAGCGCGTACGCGATGCCCAGGAACAGCTCCTCCTGGGTGGGGTCGAGCGGGGCGGCAGACATCGTCGGAGGCGTATCACGGCCCCGGCCCGGCTCGCTACAAGACGGAGGGGTCACCTGGATCGATCCCGGATCGCGACGGGCATGCGCCCGCCGGCGAGGCGCGACCGAGGAGCGGAGGGGAGCGGGCTTGTGCCCGTGACCCGAGCACCGGAGGAAGCAACGAAGCCCGCGGGTGCAGGACCAAGCGAGGCGGGTCGAGACAGGTGACCCCTCCGTCTAATCGTCCGGGCTACCTTTTCGGCGGGTGGCGAGCGCCTCGAGGCGGGCCCGGATCTCGGCCTCGAACCCCGACCCGGTCGGCTGGTAGATCGGCGAACCCACCAGCTCCGCCGGCAGGTAGTCAGCCGGCACGTACGCGCCCTCGAACTCGTGGGGATACTTGTAGCCCTGGCCGTGGCCCATGGTCTTTGCCAGGGACGTGGCCGCGTTGCGCAGCTCGAGCGGCACCGGCAGGGCGCCGCGGTCACGCACCAGCTTGCGGGCGGCGGCGTACGTCGTCAGCGCCGTGTTCGACTTGGGCGCGCACGCCAGGTACACGGCGGTCTGGGTCAGGCACAGCGCGCCTTCGGGCAGGCCCACCAGCTCGAACGCCGCCACGGCGGCGGTCGCCACCACCAGCGCCTGCGGATCGGCGTTGCCGATGTCCTCCGACGCGAAGATGACCAGGCGGCGGAGGAGGAAGCGCGGATCTTCGCCGGCCTCGAGCATGCGCGCGAGCCAGTAGGCGGCCGCGTCGGGATCGCTGCCGCGCATGCTCTTGATGAAGGCGCTGATGACGGCGTAGTGCTCGTCGCCGGCCTTGTCGTAGGAGAGCGCGCGGGTCTGCGCCGCCTCGATCGCGTGGGCGCGCTCGACCACGACCGCCCCGCCTTCGCCGGCGTCGCCGCGCGCCAGGTCGACCGCGGCCTCGAGCACGCCCAGCGCCCGCCGCCCGTCGCCGCCGGCCAGCGCGGCGATCTCGTCGAGCACGGCGGTTGCAATCGACACCTCGATCGCGCCCAGCCCACGGTCGCGATCGACGAGCGCACGCTTCAGGATCTGGTGGAGCGCGTCCTCACCCAGGGCCTCCAGGCGGACCACCCGCGCCCGGGATAGTAAGGCAGCCACCACTCCGAAGGACGGGTTCTCAGTGGTCGCGCCGATCAGCGTCACCGTCCCCGACTCGACGTGAGGCAAGAGGGCGTCCTGCTGGGTGCGAGAGAACCGATGGATCTCGTCGATGAACAGCACGGTCTTGCGCCCGAACTGGTCCCGGCGCGTCGCTGCCTCCGCCACCGCCTCGCGGACCTCCTTCACTCCCGCCTGCACCGCCGACAGGGTCACGAAGTGTGCTCGAACGGCCTCCGCCATCAGCCGCGCCAGGGTGGTCTTTCCGGTCCCAGGCGGGCCCCAGAGCAAGAGCGAAGGGAGGTTCTGGCCCGGCGTCAGCTTGCCCAGGAGCCGGCCGGCGCCCAGCAGGTGCTCCTGTCCGATGAATTCCGCCAGCGATTGCGGCCGCATGCGCTCCGCGAGGGGCTGGTTGAGCCGCCGGGCCTCCGCGTTGCGAGCGAACAGATCCATCGGAATGGTGCCGTGCCGCTGGAACCTGGGTGAGGTTTGTCGTGTGCGTGCGCGTGTGTCAATGCTGCGCAGGCGCGACAAGACCTGGTGACGCAAAACCCGGCCAGACCGCCTGCCGGGGCCTCGAGACTCCCCCGGTCCGTGCGGATCTTTCGGGCAGTTAGCGCGAGCGAACCTGGCCAGACGTCGTGGCACCTGCCTTGCTTTACTGATGGGCATGTCGGCGCTCGAGCACGTCTACCAGTACCGATTGCTGATCGGGAAGAGTGCGTCGGGCGCGGGGCTGTCGATCGACGAGATCGTCCAGCTGACCGAGCTGGAGGCGATCTTCGCCGCCAGCGCCGAGGACCAGCGCGCCCGTGATGGTCGTCGCTTCAACCGGCAGCGCGTCGATCTCACCGGCGTCCTGCGCGGCGGCAAGCTCAACGACACGGTCACCGTCTCCGAGCTGGCCCCAGGCGGCGTGGTCTGCCGCTCGGCCCCGTACGCCGAGCCTGGCGACGCCGTCGAGCTGGTGATGGAAGACGTCGAGGCCTGTCGCTCGTATCGCTTCAAGGCCACGGTGCTGTGGCTGCGCGAAGAGCACGAAGGCGATGACTTCGTCGTCGGGCTGGAGCTGGTGGGCACGCCCGTCATGATCCACTACGGCGCCCGCCAGACCACCGAGCCGCTGTTCACGCGCATCGCGGCCTGAGGCCTGCTAGCTTCGACGGGTGCGAGCGATCGTGTCCGTGCTCGTGATCGTGGCGTTCTGCGCGTGCGCGCACCAGGCCCGCGAGCGGCAGCGCGGCAGCCTGAAGCGCGCCACCCCGTTCGCGCTCGAGACCACCGCTCCGTGGGCGCAAGACCCGCGGGTGATGAAGGTCCGGGTCTGGGTCGACGAAGACTTCCGCTCTCAGAACCTGCACTGGAAGCCGCAGCTCGAGGAACAGCTCGACGAGGTCAACCAGTTCCTGGAGCCGGCGCTGGGCGTGACGCTCGAGGTCACGGCCTTCGAGCCGTGGGCCGCTCGCTCGACCAACGCCTCGCTCTCCGAGATCCTCGCGTCGCTCGAGGCGATGGACCCGGGCACCGACACCGGCTGGGTGATCGGTTACGTGTCGTCGCTGTCGACGGTGTCGTCGACCTTCGATCAGATCGGCATGGCCCGGCCGCTCGGGCGGCACGTGGTGGTGCGCGGCTACGCCGATGGCGGCGAGCGCAAGATGTTCACCGACGCGTTTCCCGACACCAGCGAGTCGGAGCGCGAGACCGTCCACCAGGCGCGCCGTCGCCACAAGCAGGTGGTGGTGCTGATCCACGAGCTCGTCCACACCCTCGGCGCCGTCCACGAGATCGATCCAGGCTGGCTGATGCACGCCTCCTACAACATCGAGATGCGGCAACTCTCCGACCGCTGTCGCGAGCTGGCCCAGATCGTCCTCGACGAACGGCTCAAGCCCGAGAGCGAGCAGAACATCCGCGAGCTGGCCAGCCGCATGGTCGGCTATCTCGACGCCAACCAGTGGGGCGGATGGGACGACGCCGAGAAGCAACAGATGCTGGTCTACCTGCGCGCGACCATGGACACAGCGACCGCCGCCGGCGGCGGTGACGGCGCAGTGACCGCGCCCGACATCCCGATCCCGACCGCGGCCTACGATCAGTTCAAGCGGGCCCAGCGGCTCGCGGCGCAGGGCAGGACCGAGGAGGCCCTGGCCGAGCTGGAGGCCCTGGTCGCCGCGTATCCGAGCACCGCCGAGATCCGCCAGGCCGTCTGCGAGGTCCACATCGGTGCCGCCGGCCCCGGCTCCGAGAAGGCCATCGCGACGTGCACGCGCGCGGCCGAGATCTCTCCGGACGATCCGCGACCGTTCCTGGCCCGCGTCGAGGCCTTCATCCGCACTGGCGATCGCCCGCACGCGCTCGAGCTCATCCCAGAGATCGAGAAGCGCGCCGGCGAGCGAGCGCCGGTGTGGGATCGCGTCGCCGAGATCTACCAGGCCACCGGCCGCATCACCCAGGCCGAGGCTGCCGCCCGGCGTTCGGCGGCGATCACCAAGAGCGACGCCCACCCGGTGCTCGAGTGGGCCACGCGCACCCGCGCCCGCTACGGCCTGCCGCCCGACGCGAACCGCTGGAAGATCGCGCCTGCCGACGAGGGTGACTACGTCGCCGCGGTGCGCGAGCTGCTCGATCTCGTCTATGCCGGCAAGACCGGCGACGCCCAGGCCAAGGCCCGCGCCGCCGAGAAACGCTGGAAGGGGGCGCCCGGCATCCTCGGTGCCCGCTGCGATCTGCACCTGCGCACCGGCGACCGCGGCGGCGCCCGGAAGCTGTGCGCCCAGGCGATCGCGGCGTGGAAGGGGGCAGCCTGGGCCCAGTACCTCGAGGGCGTGATGGCCATGCAGGATCACAAGGAAGCGCGCGCGGTGGTGTCGCTGCGCGCCGCCATCGCCGCCGATCCCGAGCTGGCCCAGGCCTACCGGGCACTGGCGAAGGCGCTGGTCAAGACCAAGGACGACGCCGGCTGGCAGACGCTGGCCACCGAGTACCAGCGCCGCTTCGGCCAGGCGCTGCCGAAGTAGCGCAGCTGCGGCTATCATCACGTCATCATGCTCGGCCTGTGTTCACCGCCTTCTGCACCGCCGGTTGAGCGCGTGGGCAAGGACTCGCGCTGATCATGCTCGGCCTGTGTTCACCGCCTTCTGCACCGCCGGTTGAGCGCGTGGGCAAGGACTCGCGCTGATCATGCTCGGCCTGTGTTCACCGCCTTCTGCACCGCCGGTTGAGCGCGTGGGCAAGGACTC
>SXJR01000244.1 GCA_005779305.1 Myxococcales bacterium | reverse complement strand
GGCTTCGGCGGCGGCGGCGGCACGGCGCCCCTGGGCGGCGCGACCGCGGCACCGGCGGTGGTGGGCCGTGGCGGCGGGGCGACCGGTGCTGGGGCGGTGGCGCTCCGCGGCGGTGGCGCCGGCGGCGCCGGCGGCGCGACGTTGCGGCCGGTGCCAGGGACGCGCAGCGGCTCGACCACGGTCTCGCGCTCGAAGACCTGGTTGGGCTTGACCGCGCCCATGCCCGCCGTCGTCGGACGCGGTTCGGGCTGCACGGGGACGGCCCGCGGCGGCGTGATACGGCCCGACTCGCGCGACACCCGCGCGTCGCGCGCTTCCTCGGCGACGACGAAGAACGAGGCCAGCTCGGCGATGTCACCGAGCCGCTTCCAGGTCTTGCCGCTGCGCGAGATCATCGACTCGCGCGACACCAGCCCGGTGATGATCCACTGCTGGAGCATGCCGAGCTCGCGACAGGCGCGGGTCTCACCGTTTTCGAGGCGAAGAATCCACTGTCGCTCGCCCTCGCCCATCGGTCCGCTCACCGGCCCCGAGCCGGTCTGCGCTCGCGGCACAGCCTGCGGCACGCCCTTGACCGGCGTCGGCGCGACCCGCGGCGACGCGGCGCTGGCAGCTCCCGACGGTGGCGCGTTGGTCGCCGGCCGCGCGGGCACGCCGCTCTGCGTGGGCGACCGCTTGCGGATCTTGAACATGTGCCCGCAGGTCGTGCACTTGACCGTGACCCCGCCGGGCTTGAGCCGGGCTTCGTCCAGCTCGTACTCGGTGTTGCACTTTTCGCAGCGGACGTCCATCGGCGCCGCCCCAAGCAGTAGCACGCCGCGGTGCCCATTTCTATGGACCGACCACCGGGCTTCTCGACGGCCAGCGACCGACCAGCGAGCGTTCAAACGTGCCCAGTGCCTGCGGCCTCGTGAGCGCGCTCGGTCTCACACCTGGTGTACGATGGCTGGGTGAGCACGGGTTCGGCGCGCGACGGTGAACGCGTTCAGGTCGATGCGTTCGTGAAGGCTGCGTCAGGTGGGCACGAGCTGGTCTTCCGCACCCGCGATCTCTCGCGATCGGGCCTGTTCCTGTACACGCGCGTCGCGCAGTCGTACCCGTTCAAGCTCGGCTCGCGTCTCCACATCGAGCTGTTCGACTACGACCAGGCGATCAACTTCGAGGTGGTGGTGGCGCGCGTGGTCGAGCCCGGGAGCCCCGAGTCCGACTCGTTCCCGACCGGTTTCGGCGTCCGGATCGTCGATGTCGATGACGAGAGCCGCGGGCGGCTCGAGAGCCTGATCGAGCGCGTCCGATCTGGTGGCGGACCGTACTGATCGTGGGCGGGTGTAACCTGGGTTCCTACATGTAGGAACTGCCGCCGTGACGCGGACTTGGCGGCCGCGGCACGCTGTGGACAAGATGTGAAACCCCCGTGGACCGTAGCCCTCGACCTGTGGAGTGGGGTCCAGGCCGGGTCACTCGTCCAGGTAGCCCGTGAGCTTCAGCTTGTTACGGGCGGCCTTGGCCAGCTTGGCCCGGGGCCGGTCCTCGATGATGCCCTGGAGCAGCTCGGCCCCCAGCGCCTTGTCGTTCTCCTCGTTCGATTCGAGGAGCCGGAAGCCCAGGCCGTACATCTCCTCGTCCTCGACGTCCTTCTCCTTGCCCAGCTTCTTGGCCACCGGGAAGCCGCTGGCCGCCAGGCGACCGAACTGCTCGAGGACGGGGTCGTCGGCGTGAGAGGCGCGCAGGATGCCCTGGCCCATGGCCTTGAGGCCGAGCACCGCCAGGAAGTAGCGGCCGTCGTCGTCGATGGCCGCATCGAGATCGGCGCGGCTGCGCAGGAGCGGCTTGAGCGCGGCGAACGCCTCGATGGCCTTGCCGGCCTTGCGCAGGCGATGGGCGCGCTCGAACAGGAGCTCGACGTGCTTCTCGGGCGCGACGTCGGCGATGAGCTCGCCGATGATGCGCTCGAACAGGATGGTGTCGGCGGTGGCCTTGCCTCGGCTGTGACGATCGAGGTGCTCGTGGGCGGCCGCGACCAGCTCCTCGAGCGCGGTGCTCGACACGTGGCCACGGTGAGAGCGCAGCGCACCGGCGTAGCGACGCGCCACCTGCTCGTCCTCGGCGGCGAGCAGGGCGCGCACCATCGGCAGCACCGCCTCGGGCGCCTTGGCCAGGCCTCGCGCCGCCGCGTCGCGGGCGGTGACGTCGTCGCCGCCGAGCGCGTCGACCAGCGCCTTGACCGCGCCGGCACCGCCGCCGGCGGGCAAGCGCTCCATCGCGAGCTTCTGAGCCGACGGATTCTTCGAGCGGGCCAGCGCCGAGAACGTCTTGGCCAGCTTCTCGGGGATACGGGCGCCGCGCAGCGTGTCGATGGCGGACTGGGCGATGCCGAGATCGTCGCTGTCGGCGTACTCGATGAGCGCTTCGATCGCCGACTCGGTGCCCTTGGCCTCGCTCGCCGCGACGATCCGGCGTAAGGCCGCGATCGCCGCAAACCGCACCGGCCGCGGCCTACCCTCCGCCGACTGTGCGACCAGCAATCCCTGCGAGCTCGGCCGCGCCAGATACCCCAGAAGCCGAAGCAGCGCCGTGTGCTCGGCCAGGATCGGCGCCACGGCCGCATCTCTCGTCGCATCGAACGGCGCCGCGCTGCTGCCGTTCTTCTTCCCGGTCTGGGTCTCGTCTTCCCCCTTGCCCTTGCCCTTCTCCTTTTCCGCCTTCTCCCGCTCTTTCTCCACCCGCTTGATCTCGGCCTCCAGCCGCTTGCCGGCGTCGCCTACCCTCCCCGACGCGCCCTTGAACACGAGATCGGCGAGCTTCTCGTCGCCTCCGTCGAGCTCGTGGCGGATCAACTGCAACACCTGCTCGCCGAGCTCGGGGTCGCCGAGCTGATCGAGGATCGCATCCACGGCGGCCACTGACCCGCGCCGCAACAACAGCTGGGCGATGGCGCGACGGGCCGCGACCGGTCCGTGCCCGAGCTCCTTGCGCAGCGACCCCTCCGCCGCCGAGCCCTGCGTCGCCAGCACCTGGGCCGCCCGCTCGGCGAGCGCCTCGTCGTCGCGCTTGAGGATGGTGACCAGGTGCGGCGCGATCCCGCTCGCGCCGTGAGCGACCAGCCCCTCGAGCGCGATGCGGCGCACCACCGCGTCGGCGTCGTCGAGGCGCGCGATCAGGCCCTTCTGTACGGTGGCGTCGCCCTCGCCCACCGCGGCGAGGACGGTCGCGGCAGCGGCCCGCAGATCCACTCGATCGTGCTCGAGGAGCCCGATCACCTGCGTTGCCAGGTTTTTGCCCATGATGCATCCCCCTTCGGGATGCCGCGGAACGTATGAGATCGGCAATCATCTCGCAAGCCTGTGTGGTCGGGCTGCATCCGGGGGAGATCGTCGGGCGACCCGGCGTATTCTGGGTACCGGAGGTCTCCCGCCCGATGTCCACTGCCGAGGATTTCACCGTCGCTCCCCAGGAGGAGCTCCAGCCCTGGGCCCAGGAAGCGCTCGCTCAGCAGGAGGCGCCGCAAACCAAGGACGCGGCGTCCAACGACGTGCTGCTCTTCCAGGTGCCTGCACTCAGCGTCTACGACTTCGAGGGTCTCGCCAAGATCCTCGCCGACCACCCCGACCTGCACGAGCAGATCCTCGCCACTGCCGCGAGCTTCCACGGCAACACCATGGTGGAGAGGGCGCTCGAGCTGCGCCAGCAGCAGACCGCGACCACGCCGGCGGCGGCGCCGAAGGCCGAGGAGGCCACCGCGCCGACGGTGGTCGCCCAGCAGGCCGAGGAGCAGCCCAAGGAGGAGCAGGGACACTGGTCCGACGAGCCGGGCTGGGTGGTCCGCGCCCGCGCCTTCAACGCCGCGCACGAGGACGACGTCAACCTGTTCAACATCGCCACCGGGTTCAGCTGCACCGTGCACGGTCGGGTCGATCCCGCCGCGGTCGCTCGCTGGCAGGCCGAGCACGGCGTCGATCCCGACGGCCGCATCGGCAAGGGCACCGCCGACGCCGCGTGGTCGCTGATGCCGGTCGAGCAGGCGCAACCGACCCAGGCCGCCGAGCCGCCCGTCTCCTGACGCTCGCTAAGCGATCCGCCCCATCTCGCGGTACTCGAGGGAGGCCGCGAGCTCGAGATCGGCCCCGGTGACCATCGTGTCCTGGCCGCGCGCGATCGCCCGCGCCGCGGCACGGACCGCGGCCTTCTTGATGTAGCCGCCCGCCATCTCCCAGCGCTGCGCCAGCCGTTCCCAGTCGATGTCGGGCGCGAGCGGCACCTCGGGCGGGAACATGCTGCGCCACAGCTGCTTGCGCACGTGCGGCTCGGGCAGCTCGAACTGGATCGTGAAGCGGACGCGGCGCTTGAAGGCCTCGTCGATGCCCTGCTCGAGGTTGGTGGCGAGCAAGGTGATGCCGTCGTAGCTCTCCATGCGCTGGAGCAGGTAGTTGACCTCGAGGTTGGCGTAGCGATCGTTCGAGCTTCGGACCTCGGTGCGCCGGGCGAACAGCGCGTCGGCCTCGTCGAAGAAGAGCACCGCGTGCGAGCGTTCGGCCTCGTCGAAGACCCGGGCCAGGTTCTTCTCGGTCTCGCCGATGTACTTGTTGACCACCTGCGAGAGCTCGATCACGTAGAGGTCGTAGCCGAGGTCGCGCGCCACCAGCTGGGCCACCATGGTCTTGCCGGTGCCGGGTGGGCCGGCGAGGATCGCTGACACGCCGCGACCGTAGGGCAGCTTGCGCTCGAAGCCCCACTCCTCGAGCAGACGGGCGCGGTGGCGGGCGAAGCCCAGGAACTCCTGAATGAGCTCGGTGGTGTCCTCGGGCAGGACCAGATCTTTCCAGTCGAAGCCGGGGGCGACGCGGCGCGCGACCGTGCCCAGGCGGTGCTGGAGCATGAGCCGCGCGCTCTCGGTGAGCACCGGCATGTCGATGCGCGGCGCCGACGGATCGCGCAGGTGGGCCTGGCTGCGCACGCGCGCGGCGGCACGGTGGATGGCCTCGCCGCCCAGCGCGAAGCGCGCCGACACGGCGAGGATGGCGTCGTCCCCGGCGAGGCTGCGCTCGGTGCCCAGCGCCTGCTGCCACAGCGCCATGCGGGCCCGGAGGGCGGGTGCGGTGACCGCGACCTCGAGCAGATCGGGGATGGAGTGGACCAGCCAGGCCGGCCGGGTGTGGCAGGTGATCACGACCGGGCCGCGGATGCGGGCGACCAGATCGACGAGGCGGGCGGCGTCGGCAGGCGGCGCGGTGTCGTCGGCCGAGGCCCCGGCGCGCAGGACGGTGACGGCGCGGCGCAGCGCGGCCTCGCGGGCCAGGCGGGCCACACGCTCCTCGAGCCGATCGGGCGCGCGCAGGAGCTCGGTGACATCGGCGCGGATGACCGTGCGGCCGAGCTCGGTGGCGAGCGCGCGCACCAGCAGCAGCTTGCCGGTGCCGGCCGGACCGTGGAGCAAGACCCGGGGCGCGCCGTGGGCGCGATCGGCGAGCGCGCGGCGGCCGATGGTGATGGTCTCGGCGGGCAGCACCAGCTCGCCGGCGCCGGCCGGCGGCGCGAGGTGGGCGACGCCGTCGAGGACGACGTCGAAGGTGTCGTCGCCGAACAGGTGACTGATCACGCGATCGGTCAGGCGCACGGTGCGCCGCGCCGGCGAGCTGGCCTCGACGTCGCTGGCCGAGCCGACGACGATCACGCGATAACGACGCAGCGGCGCGTCGGGCGCCAGCGCGGCGCGGAGCCGGGCCCGGGCCTCGGGCTCCGTGCCGGCGACCGCGTCGACGACGAAGCCGGCGTCGGGGCGCTTGCGGGTGAAGTCGTCCCACACGAAGGCGCAGGCCCGCTCGAGGTCGGCGTCGTGCTCGAGGGCGGCGAGCAGCACGACCACGCGGGCGGCGGCGTCATCGAGCGCGAGCGCGGTGCGCACGATCTCGACACCACCAACGGTACCCGCTGGGGCGGTGCGCGGGTCCAGGCCATCACCCTCACCGAGCCTGGCCGCCTGCGCCTCGGCAAACACACCGAGATCGCG
>SXJR01000243.1 GCA_005779305.1 Myxococcales bacterium | reverse complement strand
TCGGCGAGCAGCCGCGCGACGCGGGCACGCTGTTCGCCGCGACCATCGAGCACACGCCGGGCGGCGCGGTCCGCGAGGGCATCGCCGCGGCCGCCGCGCTGCCGTCGGGCGTCTCCCTCAATGTCGCCGCCTCGCGCCTGGGCAACGGCGCCCGCGAGCTGGCCGAGGACACGGTCCCCCTCTGCGTCTGGATCGCCGCCGGCCACCTCGACGACTTCGAGGCCGCGCTCTGGGCCTGCGTCACCGCCGGCGGCGACATCGACACCACCGGCGCCATCGTCGGCGGCATCCTCGGCGCCGCCGGCGCCCCGATCCCGCACGACTGGCTCCGCCACCGCGAGGCCCTGCCGCCGCTTCCGCGCCCGGGTCTGGCCCCGTAGCGCTCGTCGAGGTCGCGCGATCGTTCCTGGTTGCGTGATCCATCCATTGGTGTACAATGGACACTAATGGATTCCAGTCCGGCCGCGTGCCTCGCCCGGGCCCGCGTGTCCCTCGAAGGGCTCTCGGTCGGCGACGCGTTCGGCGAGACCTTCTTCGCCCGCCGCGGCAACATCGCGTCGCGCACGGTGCCAGAGCATGCGCCTTGGCGATGGACTGACGACACGGCGATGGCGCTCTGCCTCGTCGAGGAGCTCGCCGAGCGCGGCGACATCCACGAGGGCTCACTCGCCACGCGCTTCGCGCGGCGCTACGTCGCCGAGCCGTGGCGGGGGTATGGGGGCACGGCGCACGGGATCCTCGGCGCGATCGGCGACGGCATTCCGTGGGTGGTGGCGGCGCGTGCGCCGTTCGGTGGCCAGGGCTCCAAGGGCAATGGTTCCGCCATGCGCGTGGCGCCGCTCGGCGCCTACTTCGCTCACGATCTCGATGTCGTGATCGCCGCGGCTCGTCGCTCGGCGCGGCCCACGCATCTCCACCGCGACGGCGAGGCCGGCGCGATCGCCGTCGCCGTCGCAGCCGCGCTGGCCGCGCGCGTCCATGCGGGCGAGCAGCCGCGCGACGCCGCGGCCTTCCTCGCAGCGGTCTACGAGCACACGCCCACCAGCCTCACCCGCGACGGGATCGATCTGGCGACCCGGCTCGGCGCCGACACGCCGGTCGACATGGCGGTGCTGCGGCTCGGCAACGGCTCGCGCGTGATCTGCGACGACACCGTGCCGCTGTGCGTGTGGCTCGCCGCCCACCACCTCCACGACTACGAGGCCGCGCTGTGGACGACGGTGGCAGCGCTCGGCGACATGGACACGACCTGCGCGATCGTCGGCGGCATCGTCGCGGCCGGTGGCGCAGCGATTCCGAGCCTCTGGCGCGAGCGGCGCGAGTCGCTTCCCGCGCTGTAACCGTTGTCTGCTCCGCGGGCACTGTCTGGACGAGACGCACTCGCGTCACCGCCGTCCGTCGTCGCCTGATCCGCTGCCTGTCGCCGTCCTGGCGAGCGGGCGCGAGGAGGTCCCATGCGCACCCGCGTGTTCGCCCCCGTCTGCCTGCTCGCCGCCCTTCCGACCGTCGCCGTCGCCCAGAGCGGCGGTGACATCGCGCTCGATGGGTTCCGGCCCGCGCTCGACACCAACGGCTACGTGACCGTCGACGGCGCGGCGCTGACGCCGCCGGCGCAGCTCGCCTTCGGCATGTACACCACGTGGGCGCACGGTCTGCTCGAGCTCGAGGGTCAGGGCGCGCGCTATCGCGTGCGCGACACCTTCACGCCCACGCTCGTGGCCGCCATGGGCGTGCCGCGCTTGCCGCTCGCGCTCGGCCTCAGCATCCCGTTCGGCGTGGTCGCCGGCGACCGTGATCTCGGCACCGGCGAGGACGACCACCGTACTGGCGATCAGGGCCTCGGCGATGTCGGGGTCCACGCCAAGCTCGGGCTCGGCCGTCGGGCGGCGCTGGCGGCATCCTTGTGGCTGCCCACCGCCACCGACGACGCGTGGCTCGGCGCCGGCGCCGCCAGCGGCCAGCTCCGCCTGATCGTCGAGGGTCGGCGCGGTCGCCTGCGCGGCGCGCTCAACGCCGGCGTTCGGGTGCGCGCCGGCGGTGCCGCCGAGTACATGGACCTGCCGCCGGCCATGCCCGGCACCGGCGCGGGCCTGTCGCTCGGCGCGGCGTTGCCGGTGGGCGGCGCGCTCTCGTACGCGCTCGCGCCCGGCAAGGTCGACGTCCTGGCCGAGGGCTGGGCGCTGGTGCCGCTCGACGGCGCCGGCTATGCGCCGGTCGAGGCGCTGGCCGGCCTCAAGGTCCACCTCGCGACCGCGTCGCATCTGACGCTGGGCGGCGGCGTCGGCGTCGGCCCCGACGCTGGCAACCCTGATGCGCGCGCCTTCCTGGCCATCGTCTTCGAGCCCGGGCGGCCCGAGCGCAGCCACGTCAGCATCCCCGACCATCCCGAGCCGGCGCCGGTCGCCGTCGATGACGATCGCGACGGCGACAAGATCGTCGACGCCCTCGACGGCTGTCCCGACGATCCCGAGGACTTCGATCGGCTCGAGGACGAGGACGGCTGCCCCGAGGACGACGTCGACGGCGACAAGATCGCCGACCACGCCGACCTGTGCGCCACCGTGGCCGAGGACTTCGACGAGCTCGAGGACGAGGACGGCTGCCCCGAGGACGACGTCGACGGCGACAAGATCGCCGACGTCGACGATCGCTGCCCGACCAAGCCCGAGACTCGCAACGGCGTCGCCGACGACGACGGCTGCCCCGACAACGACCTGATCACGTTCACCGGCGGCGGGTTCGAGACCCTGAAGCCGATCCACTTCGAGTTCGACTCGTCGGTGATCAAGCCCGAGTCATACCCGGTGGTGCGCGCGGTGGCCGAAGCGCTGCGCGCCCACGCCCACATTCGCCGCATGGAGGTCGGCGGTCACACCGACAGCCGCGGATCGGCGGCGTACAACCTGGCGCTGTCGCGCGCCCGCGCCGCCGCCGTGAGGGACTTCCTCGTCGGCGAGGGCGTCGACGCCGACCGCCTCCAGTCCGAGGGCTACGGCGAGACCCGCCCGCTGCTCGATCGCGCCACCGAGGCCGCCTACGCCCAGAACCGGCGCGTCGAGTTCCTGATCATCGACTCGAACTGAGCGGCGCGTTCAGGGCGCGCCGCCGCCCATGCCGCCGCCGAAGCCTCTGGCCATGTTCACCAGGGCCATCAGCTCGGCCTCGGTCATCGTGAAGCTGATGTTCACCGCGGCGGCGTCCGGGCTCACCAGCAGCGACTTGGCGGCCTTGGTGAGGCCGATCGCGCTGGCGCCCTGGAGGATCTGGGGAAGCTGGCTCTGGACCATTCCCACCATCTTCTCGGCGGTGGCAGCGCTGTCGGTGCCGATCTTCATGGCGGCGCCGAGGTCGGCGGTGAAGTTGAAACCCACGGCCACGGTCTTGGCGACCATGCCCTGATCCGCCTTCATCTCCTTCTGGGCCTTGGCCGGCACGATCACCGTCATCCACAGGTCCGCGTTGGTGTCGGTGGCCGCGATGGCGTCGCGCAGTGCCTTGGCCTTCTTCGACGCGGCCAGGCTCTTGCCCTTGCCCTTGCCCGTGTTCAGGGCGATGTCGATCGCCGCCTTCATCTTGCCCTTCTTGGTGAAGAACAGGCGATCGCCGACGAACGCGGCGTCGGTGTCGTCGTTGGTGAAGATGCTCACGCCGGCGTAGGTCGAGGTCTTGACGTCGGGGATGGTCGACAGCTTGTCCTTGGGCAGGCGGCCCTCGATGATGATGACGATGTCCTTGAGCTTGTCGGCGTCGAGGTCGGTGGCGCCGCCGCCGGCGAACATCACGGTGTCGATGTCCTTCATCGGATCGAGGCCGAGCTCGGCGAGCTTGGCCGTGGCCTCGGTGCTGGTATCGAGGAGCTTCTTGAAGCCCTTCTGCAGCAGCGCCGAGTCGCGCGAGTCGGCCATGTCGAACACCATGACGATCTGGCTGCTCTCGGGCGCGAACTTGAGCAGATCCTTGCCGTCACCGGCATGAGCCGGTGTGGCGGCGACCGCGGTCGCGATGAACGTCGTGGCGAGGGCAGCGAGCGCTAGCGACTTGGTCATCCGCTGGGTGTAGTCGATGAGCGACGCCGGTTCAAGCAGATCAGCGGGCGAGGGCGATGTGGGTGTTCATCGGGAAGGTCGCTTGCCGGAGCAGCGTGCGCATCGCCACATGATCGGCGGCGAGCAACGGCGCCACCGTGTTCACCACGCTCTCGACGAGCGCCTCGGCCGAGAGCCCGACGTCGATGGTCTGTCGCTCGAGCTCGACGTCCCGGAACCCGGCGGCCTCGAGCCCTCGCCGCAGCTCGGCGGGCTCGGCGAGCTCGAGCTCCCAGACCGCGAACACCGCGCGCCCGCCCGGCGCCAGCACGCGCCGCACCTCGGCCAGCGCCGTGGCGCGATCGGAGAAGAACGGCAGGCCCTGCTGACAGACCACCAGGTCGAACGAGCCGGCCGGTGCGTCGAGCCTGGTCGCGTCGCCAACCTTCCATTCGATCGGGCACCCGTACGGCACCGTCAGCTTCGAGGCCGTCTCGATCATCTCCGCGCGTGCGTCGAGCGCGACCACCCGGCCCTCGTGGTTGACCACAGGCGCGACCTGGCGCGCGATGATGCCGGTCCCGCAGGCGAGGTCGAGCACGCGCTCGCCCTCCTTCACCGCCGCACGCTTGAGGACGGCGCGCGCCAGCGGCCGGAACATCGCCGGCACGAAGTAGGTCTCGTAGAGATCGGCCCCGGGGATGGTGGTGGTGGGCAGCGTCATGGCTCGCGCCGCTATCGTACTCACAGCGGTACTGAACAGATGTTCACTTCGCCGTCGAAGTTTGCTAGCGTCGGCCTCGTGGTGAAGCTGGTCTCGAACCCGCCCAATCCTTGGGCTTCGACCCACGTCGAGTGGCTCGAAGAACCACCCACCGCCGAGCTCCACGTCTACGAGGAGCCCGCGAAGTCGATCCTGTCCGAGAACGACTCACCTGACGTCGGCTTCCGCTGGAGCGTGAACCCCTACCGGGGGTGTTTTCACGCGTGCGCCTACTGCTACGCCCGCCCTTCGCACCAGTACCTGGGCTTCGGGGCGGGCACCGACTTCGAGCGCAAGCTCGTGGTCAAGACCAACGCGCCGGAGCTGCTGCGGGCGGCGTTCGGGAAGCCGTCGTGGCGGGGAGAGCTGATCGCGTTCTCGGGCGATACGGATTGCTATCAGCCGCTCGAGGCGAGCTACGAGCTGACCCGGCGCTGCCTCGAGATCTGCGCTGAGTTCCGGAACCCGGTCAGCGTCATCACCAAGTCGGCGGTGATCCGGCGCGACGTCGACCTGCTGGCGCGGCTGGCGCGCGAGGCCCGCATCCGGGTCACCCTCTCGATCCCGTTCGCGCGCGACGAGGTCGCCCGCTCGATCGAGCCGGGCGCGAGCTCGCCGGCGCGCCGCTTCGACACCCTGCGTCTGCTGTCGGAGGCGGGCGTGCCCACCGGCGTCGCCATCGCGCCGATCATCCCAGGCCTCAACGATCCCGACATCCCCGAGATCCTGGAGCGCGCCTACCAGGCCGGGGCGCGGCGCGCCTTCATGATCCTGGTCCGGCTCCCCGGCGAGGTGCTGCCGGTGTTTCGCGAGCGCATCAACGCCGAATTGCCCCCCGAGCGCGTGCGCAAGATCGAGCACGCGATCGAGGAGCTACGCGGCGGAAGCGGCCGCATGAACGACAGCCGCTTCGGCGCCCGCTTTCGCGGCCAGGGGGAGCGCTGGCGCGCGATCGAGGCGCTGTTCGAGCTACATCGCCACCGGCTCGGATACGAGTCCGGGTTAGAAGCACACATGGAGGACGCGTCGGCGCCAACCACCTTCCAGCGACCGACGCGTCAACTGGGTCTGTTCTGACCAGTCGACGTGACCAGATCAGCGGACCGCGGCGATCTTGCGCATCTGCTCGAAGCGGCCGCGGGCGCGGAGACCGAGGGCGCGCGAGTCGGCCACGCCGATCACGGGCTCGCCGTTGCCGAGCTTGAGGGGCTGCACGCACTCGGCGGTGCCGGTGCCCGGCTGGCCCGGCGCGGTGGCGGTGGTGTTCATGCCGAGGCGGTCGCTGGTGGGCTCGCCGCTGGGCACGTGGGCCGGGCGCTGGGCGCCGGCGGTGGCGGCCTCGGTGCTGGTGTCCGCGGCGGCCGACGGGGCGCGCTCGGTGAGGGTGTCGGTCTCGCCGTCGATCGAGAGGTCGGTCGGCTCGTCGATCGAGACGCTGTCGAGGTCCGTGTCCTCGGTCTCGGTGCAGGCCACGGTGAAGAGGGAGAGGGCGAGGATGGCGGTCTTGAGGAGGGTAGCGAGCTTGTTCATCGGAGACTCCGTCGGGGGTGGTTGCGTGACGGAAGGAGCTATCAGCACGGTCCGTGCCGAATGTCGCAACGCGGAGTTCTCGACTGGCCAGTTCGAGTCAGATCGCGGGGGTGCCACATCGTGCCGCGAACAGCAGTTCGCGCCCGCGGTGACAACTCCTGGTGAATACGTCCTGTCACGCGTCGGGGCATGGACAGGTCCCATCGCGTGTCAGAGCGCGTGTCAGCGCCGATGCGCTGTCCCGGTGAGGCACGCCCACATCCCCGTCCGTGGCAAGCCCCGGCACGAAACGGACGCGATCCGGGAATGCGCAAGCGCTTCGGGCCGGTTTGAGGCCGGTGTCGCACCCCGTGTCGCACCACTTGACACCCTCGGCACCTTTGATGAAAGTGCCCGCGCTCCGAGAGGCGGTCTGATGATCCAGGTCTCCAAGCTATCAAAGTACTACGGCGGCAAGCGTGCCCTCGGTCCGGTCTCGTTCGAGATCGACGACGGCGAGACCGTCGGTTTCCTGGGCCTCAACGGCGCAGGCAAGACCACGGCGCTGCGCATCCTGGCCTGTGACCTGCGGCCATCCGCAGGCGCGGTCAACGTCGGGGGCGTCGACGCGCTCAACGACCCGCACGAGGTCCGCAAGCGCATCGGGTTCCTGCCCGAGAGCCCGCCGCTGTACCAGGAGATGACGGTGGGCTCCTACCTCGAGTTCGCCGCCGACCTGCGCCGTGTCTCCCGCGGCGACCGGACCAAGATGGTCGGCGAGGCCATCGAGCTCACCGATCTCGGAGCGGTCTCGGCCGATCCGATCAACACGCTCTCGCACGGTTTCCGCCAGCGCGTCGGCCTGGCCCAGGCCATCGTGCACAAACCGGCCCTGGTCATCCTCGACGAGCCGACCCGCGGTCTCGATCCCAAGCAGATCGTCGAGATGCGCAAGCTCATCCACGGCCTCAAGGACCGCCACACGGTCCTGATCTCGAGCCACATCCTGGCCGAGGTCAGCCAGACCTGCGATCGCCTGCTCGTCCTCGGCCAGGGTCGCATCCTGGGCGCCGGCACCGAGGCCGAGCTCGCCGCCCACGAGGGCAACGTCAAGCTGGTGTCGATCACCGTCCGCGTCCCGCCCGCCGCCTCGGGCGAGCCCTACCGCGACGGCGAGGTCGACGCCAAGAAGACCATCTCGACGGTGCTGTCCCGCATCGACGGCATCAAGGAAGTCACCGAGCCGCAGTCGCGTGGTGACGGCTGGGCCGTCTCGCTGACGTCGACCAAGGATCTGCGCGCGGAGATCAGCCGCGCCGTGGTCCAGGCCGGCCTCGACCTGCTCAAGCTCGACTACGCCCGCAGCGAGCTCGAGAACACCTTCCTGCGCCTGGTCGACACCGGCGCCAGCGCGGAGGCCTGACATGCGCGCCGCCACCATCATCTACCGCCGCGAGATGGGGACCTATCTCCAGTCCATCGTCGGCCGGATCGTCGGCAGCCTCGCGCTGCTCCTCATGGGCGTCACCTTCCAGGTGTTCGGCGCCAAGACCCAGCTCTCGGGTGAGATGCTCCAGCAGTTCTTCTGGGGCAGCTCGGGCGTGGTCATGGGGGTCTCGATCATCCTGAGCGTGCGCCTGGTCGCCGAGGATCGGCAGACCGGCTCGCTGCTCCTGCTCAACACCTCGCCCGTGCGTGACGTCGAGATCATCCTCGGCAAGTTCTTCGCGGCCCAGTCCTTCCTCGCCCTCATCCTCGCCGTCTCGGTCTATATCCCGCTGCTCATCAAGAGCGAGGGCAAGATCACCGGCGCCCAGATCTTCGTGGGCTACCTCGGCCTGTTCCTGCTCGGCTCGGCGACCCTCGCCATCGGGGTGTTCGCGTCGACCCTGTCCAAGCAGCAGATCGTCTCGGCCGTGATCGGCGCGGCGATCGTGATGCTGATGCTGCTGTTCTACCAGCTCAGCCGCAAGCTCGAGCCGCCGGTGAAGGACATCTTCGCCGAGCTGGATCTGTGGTGGATCCACTTTCAGCAGGGCTTCATGAAGGGCGTCTTCAACCTCAAGGACGCCGTCTACTACGTGGCCGTCACGTACTTCTTCTTGCTCCTCTCGGTGAAGACGATGGAGGCGAAGCGATGGCAATGACCCGCACACCCCGCCTGATCACACGGGTCGGGCTCATCTTCGCCGTGGCGCTGATCATCGTGGCGCAACGGTTCGGGCGCGATCCCACCTCGGGGACCGTGCTCTTCCCCATCCTCTTCAAGCTGGCGATCGTCCTGGGCGCCGTCGCCGGGGTCGCCGGCACGTTCCTCCAGCTCGTCCGCTGGCGGCAGGGCAAGGGCGCCCAGCGTCGGGCCGAGGCCACGCTCCTGCTGTGCTACGTCGCGCTGCTCCTGTCCGGCGTCGTCTACTTCCTCGCCACCAAGACCGGCGCCGGCTGGATCGGGATGGATGACCTGTCGGCCAAGGGGGCGCGCAAGTACGACGTGGTCATGACCATCACGGCGGCGCTCCTGGCCGCGATCGCGGTCATCCCCGCCATCCTGATGGAGTTCACCGTCGGCGAGTGGACCAGCGAGAACGACGAGGACGCGGTCGAGCTGCGCCGCGTGCGCGAGATGGGCCTGTCGGGCCTGACCATCGCGTTCGCCCTCGCGCTGCTCATGGTGACGTGCAACGTCGCCCGCGAGAAGAACATCAAGAAGGACGTCAGCTACCTCAAGACCTCGCAGCCCGGCGAGTCGACCCGCAAGGTCGTCGGGGCCATGAGCGATCCGGTCCGGGTGCTGCTCTTCTTCCCCGAACTCAACGAGGTCGGCGGCGAGGTGAAGGGCTACTTCCAGGAGCTGGCCCGCCAGACCAAGAACAAGGTCGCGGTCGAGTCGCACGACCGCATGCTGTCGGTGACCCTTGCCCGCAAGTACCAGGTCGGCAAGGACGGCACCGTGGTCGTGGTCCGCGGCGCCGACGCCAAGGAGAAGTTCGAGAAGTTCGAGCTCGACACCGACATGGAGAAGCACCGCAAGCGCGACGGCAAGCTGCGCGTGCTCGACCAGACCGTGAACACCGCGCTCATGAAGATCCTGCGCGAGAAGCGCAAGGCCTACCTGACCGTCGGCCACGGCGAGATCAACGACCCCGAGTCGCTGCCGCCCCACCTGCGCGCCCAGCTCCCCGACGCCAAGACCCAGGTCATCAAGAACATCCTGACCAGCCTGAACTACGAGTCCAAGAACCTGGGCACCATGGACGGTCTGGCCAGCCAGATCCCCGATGACGCCACCTTCGTGATGGTGCTCGGTCCCAAGCAGGCGTTCGATGCGACCGAGCTCAACACCCTGGCCCGTTATCTCGACAACGGCGGGAACGTGCTGATCGCGATGGACCCGGAGGGCGACTTCCGACTCGGCCCGCTCGAGGGTCGCCTCGGCGCCGGCCTGGGCGAGCTGCGTCCCGGCCAGGACGTGCGCATCGGCCTGGTCACCGACGACAAGAACTTCTTGCCCCAGCGCCAGAACGAGAGCGATCGACAGAAGGCGCTGACCAACCAGTTCTCGTCGCACGCGTCGACCACGTCCTTGTCGCGCGGCGACGCCCGCAACGGCATCCTGCTCGAGAGCGCGGGTGCCCTCACCGATCGCGAGTTCACCACCCCGGGCGAGAAGCCCAAGCGCACCTACGTGATCCGCACCATGGGCGAGGCCTGGCTCGACTACGACCAAGACTTCAAGCCCGGCCCCGACGAGAAGCGCGATCGCTATAACGTGGGCGCCGCGATCGAGGGCCCGGCTCGAAAGAACGCCGACGGCACCGACGCCGATGGTTTCCGGGCCATGCTGTTCAGCGATCAGGACCTGTTCGCCGACCACATGATCCAGACCCGCACCGGCCAGATCTACGTCGAGACCAATGGCCGATCGCTGCCGGTCGACGCGATCAAGTGGCTGGGCGGCGAGGAGACCATCAGCGGCATCGTGAACGACGAGAAGGATCCCGAGATCAAGCAGACCAAGCGCGAGCAGGCCGCGTGGTTCACCGCGACCACGATCATCGCGCCGCTATGCATGTTCGGCGCCGGGATGCTGCTGGGACGGCCGAAGCGGCGACGCACGCCGCCGGCCGCCAAGAAGGAGGTTTCGCCATGAAGGGCGTCATCGTCCACGGCGCGCTCCTGGCCGTGATGCTGGTCTACGGGTACCTGACGTGGACCAAGGAAAAGCCGACCAAGACCCTGACCGGCGAGGTCGTGATGTGGAACCGCGGCGAGGCCGACCTCAAGGCGGTCGAGTTCGCCACCACCGATCACACCCTGCGCATCGAGCGCCGCGGCGAAGGCGCCGCCGCCTACTGGTGGGGCGTCGACACCCGCACCAGCAAGACGGTGAAGCCCAAGGAGCCGCCGCCGCCGCCGCCGCCGCCCGCTCCGGGCGAGCCGCCGCCGCCGCCACCGCCCGTCGAGGAACCCGAGTACATCGAGGAGACCGTGACCCGCGAGTTCCCGGTCGGCGAGCCCGGCGAGAAGCTGGTCAAGGAGCTGACCCGCATGCGCGCGCTCCGCGCGATCGGCGTGGTCAAGGAAGAGGCCAAGAAGGACTACGAGCTGGTCGACACCACCAAGACCATCGCGATCGTGTTCACGGACGGCGCCAAGACCATGGTGCTGGGCGGCCGCGTCCAGGGCGGCAGCGATCGTTACATCCTCGACGTCGATACCAACAAGGGGTTCGTGATCGCGGGCAGCCTGATCACACCGCTCGAGGGCGGTGAGGGCTCGTTGCGTCCCAGCGATCTGCGCTCGTTCGATCCCAAGGCCGCCATGCAGGTCGAGATCGCCGCGACCGACAAGAAGAAGACGGTCCACCGCATCAAGGTGAAGCAGCCGGCGCCCGAGCAGAAGGATCCGCACGCGCCGCCGCCCAAGGCGGAGGCCGAGATCGAGACCTGGGGCGAGGGCACGACCGCCGATACCGCGGCCGCCAACTTCATCGACAAGATCGAGAAGCTCAAGCCGACCAGCTATGAGTCGAAGGTCGATCCCAAGACGCTCACCAGCGTGGTGACGCTCACGTACCGCGACGGCAAGGGCAAGGCGCTGGGCACGATCCAGCTGCTCAAGATCACCAAGCCCGGCGAGGCGCCGCCGCCGCCGCCGCCGCCGACCGATCCGGCCGCACCGGTGCCGCCACCGGTCGTACCCGAGCCGGTGACCGACTACTACCTGATCACCGAGCGCACGCGGGTTCCCGCGCTGTTGCCCAAGGTGGCGGCCGAGCGCATCGCGCCCGATCTCGAGACGGTGTTTCCCAAACCCTGATCCTGGCAAGCCCTGACACGGGCCTGACCGTTCGGGCTGGGCCGTCCCGGAATACGGGCAACCCGGACGGCGGTCGTTCGTTCAAATGAAGCGTACCAACCGCATGAAGCACGCCATCGTCGCCGGCGCATGCGCCGCCATCCTTGCCGCCGTGATCGGCGCCGCCACCCACCAGGATGGCCGGGCCGACGCCCAGGCCCCACAGGCCCCGCTGCCCGCGTCGGCCAGCATTTCCGACGTCGCCGAGCGCGTCGTCGACTCGGTCGTCAACATCTCGACCACCCAGACCGTCGCGGACGGGCCGTTCATCTTCGATCCGTTCTTCGCCGATCCGTCGTCGCCGTCGTTCGGCGCGCCCGACACCCGCAAGGCCCAGAGCCTGGGCTCGGGGGTGATCGTCTCGGCCGACGGGAAGATCCTGACCAACGCTCACGTCGTCCGCAACGCCGACGAGATCATGGTCACGCTGCACGACGGCACCGATCACAAGGCCAAGGTGCTCGGCGTGGATCCCAAGTCCGATCTGGCCGTGCTGCGCGTCACCGACGCCAAGGTCAAGCTCGAGCCGCTGGCCTTCGCCGACTCGTCGAGGCTGCGGCTGGGTGAGGTCGTGCTCGCGGTCGGCAACCCGGTCGGCGTCGGCCAGGCCGTGACCATGGGCATCGTCTCCGCCACCGGCCGGGCCTCGGTCGGCATCGTCGACTACGAGGACTTCATCCAGACC
>SXJR01000242.1 GCA_005779305.1 Myxococcales bacterium | reverse complement strand
CGGCGCAGCCGACGCGGCGGCGGCTCGCACCGCCGATGCATCGCCGCGTCCGCTCGGCGGCGGGGGCGGAGCCGTCGGTCCCGGTGATCCTTGCGTGCCCTTGCGCCGCTCGCTCTTGGGCTCGGGTGGGATGGGTGGTTCGGCCGCCTGCTTGCGCCGTGTCGACGGGGGCGGCGACGGCGACGGCGACGCCGCCGCCATGCGCGGCGGCCGGCGATCACGATCGGCGGTGCGGTCTTGATCGTCGGAGTCGTCGAGGTGCAGCGGCGGCCGTTCGCCGGTGGTGTCGTCGAGGTGGAGGGGGGCGGCCGCCACCGTGACCTCGCCGCTGCCCCGCGCCGAGCGATCGGCGGTCCGGTCCTCGTCGAGCATGCGCGGCAACACGTGGGCGAGCTTGGTGTCTTCGTCCTCGAAGCGATCGAGCAGCTTGCGCGCGTTGAGCAGGCCCGAGCCGTCGGGATCGTGAGCGAAGCCGTCAGCGGTGCGGATGCGCACGATGGTCGGCTCGGTCGAGACCTCGAAGCCGCCGGTCGACGGTTTGGTGCGGCGACCGGGCTTGCCGCGCGCGGCCGCCCGAGGATCGGACGCCCGATCGTCGGGCTGGGCGTCCGGCGACGCCACCGTCACCGCCGGCACCAGGCGGGCCAGCGCGGCCGCCGGATCGCCGGTGCTGGTCTCGAGCGAGTAGCGCAGCCCGCGCAGCCGCTTGCCGAGCTCGCCGGCCGACGGCAGCCGCTTGCGCGGATCCTTGGCCAGCGCCTCGTTCACGATGGCGTCGAGATCGGCAGGCAACGTCGGATCGAGCTCGCTGGGCGGCGGGATGCGATCCTCGCGCACCGCTCGCAGCGCGTCGAAGTCGTTGGGCAGTCCGGAGAACAGCCGGCGGCCGGTGGCCAGCTCCCACACGATCACGCCCACCGCGAAGACGTCGCTGCGGCCGTCGACGGCACCGCCGGCAGCCTGCTCGGGCGAGACGTAGCCGTAGCGACCGCGCAGGCCGGCGCCGGTGCTGGTGGTCTCGTCGGGGCGCTTGGCCAGCCCGAAGTCGGTGAGCTTGACCTCGCCGGAACGCGACACCATCACGTTCGACGGCGTGACGTCGCGGTGGACCAGCCGCATCGGCGTGCCGTCGGGCGTGGGCGCCGCCTGCGCGTGGTCGAGCGCCTCGCAGATCTCGGCGCCGACGTGCAGGACCAGATCGACCGGCAGGCGCTTGCGCTGCGACTCGATGGTGCGCTGGAGCGCGCCGAGGTCGACGCCCTCGACGTACTCCATGACCAGGAAGTTCTGGCCGTCGTCGCCGAGGCCGACGTCGAAGATCTGGACGATGTTGCGGTGGCGGAGCGCCGACAGCACCTTGGCCTCGGCGATGAGCAGCTCGACGAAGCGGCGGTCCTGACTGAGGTGGGGCAGGATGCGCTTGATCGCGACCGGCTTCTCGAACCCGCCCGCCGCCACCGCCTTGCCCCGAAAGATCTCCGCAACGCGGCCGGCGCCGATGCGCTCGAGCAGCTCGTAGCGGGTCACCGCAGCAAGGTACCATGAGGCGTGGCCCAACCGCCCGAGGAGCCCGACGAGATCGAGTCGCGAATCGAGTCGTTACTCGACGGGGCGATCGCAACCGGTGTGTGCTCGGCTGCAGCCGCTGCAACCGGCCACCAGGACGGTGAACGATCGTGGTGGTATGGCCGGACGCGCGCAGTGCCCGACGCCGGTCCGGCCATCAGCCGCGACACGCCGTTCGATCTGGCCTCGCTGACCAAGCCGATGGCGACCGCCGCCATCGCCATGACGCTGGTGAGCGAGGGCCGACTCGCGCTCGACGATCGGGCCGCGCGCTGGCTTCCCGTCGACGGCGGCATCACCGTGGCTCATCTGCTCGGCCACGCCGCCGGTTTCCCCGCCCACCGCGAGCTGTTCCGCCGCATCTGGGACGGCGATCTCGGCGGCGCCGCCGATCCGCGCACCGCGCTGGTGGCGATGGCGACGAGCACGCCGCTCGAGCGGGCGCCGGGTGAGGCGACGACCTACAGCGACCTCGGCTTCATCACGCTGGGCGCGCTGCTCGAGCGCGCCGGCGGCGCACCGCTCGACGAGCTGGTGGCGCTGGTCAGCGAGCCACTCGGGCTCGGCGCCACCGGTTACGTCGATCTGGTCGGGCGGCGCCGCGCCTTCGCCACGCCGCCGGTCGCCACCGAGATCGACCCGCGTCGCGGCCTGGTCACGGGCGAGGTCCACGACGAAAACGCCCATTCCGGCGGCGGCGTCGCCGGTCACGCCGGCCTGTTCGCGCCGCTGCCCGACGTGTCCGCATTCGCGCGCGCGATGGCGGCGGCACCGCGCCGCGGCGCCGGCCGCATGGACGCGGCGGTGGTCGAGCGCTGCTTCACGGCGAGCGCGGCGCCCGCCACCTCGTGGCGGCTGGGCTGGGACACGCCCGCGAGCGAACCCGGCGTCTCCCACGCCGGCGACGCCTGGCCGCGCGCGTTCGCGGTGGGCCACCTCGGCTTCACCGGTACCTCGATGTGGCTCGACTGGTCCCGCGGCCGCTGGGCGGTGCTCTTGACCAATCGCGTCCATCCCTCGCGCAGCCGACCCGAGGCGCTCCTCATCAAGGAGCTGCGGCGCGGCTTCGGCGACCTGGCCTGGTCGCTGCTCGAACGCGGACTCTGACGGTCAGGACCGCGCGGCGGCTGCGCTGTCACGGAAATCGCGCAGCGCGTCGGGGGTGATCACGTACTGGTGACCGCAGGCGTCGCAGCGCACCTCGAGCGGATCGCCGGAGAGCATGCTCTCCACCTCCGCGTCGGGCAGGGTCAGGATGCTGGTCATCACCCGCACCTCGCTGCAGGTGCAGCCGAAGCGCAGGGGCGAGGCCGCGAGCAACGCGTGCTCGAAGGGTGCGAACACGGTCTTGGCCAGCTCGGCGGCGGTGCGGCCGCGGCCTTCGAGCAGGGAGGTGATCGGCTCGAGATTGCCGAGGTGCTCGGTCATCGCGGCGATGACGTCCTTGGTGGCCTCGGGCAGGAGCTGGACCACGTAGCCGCCGCAGGCGCGCACGCCACCCGGTCCAGGCAGGGCGGCCACGGCGATCATCGACACGATCTGCTCCGACTGCTTCATGTAACGCATGAGCGCGGTGGCCATATCGTCGCCGTCAGCGACCGCGACCATCCCCTGGTGGAGCGAGCCGTTGAGCAAGGTGTAGTTGACCTGGAGGATGTGGTCACCGCCGGGGTCGACCGGCGCGTCCTCGCCGGGGTTGACCAGGCCGCGGTTGAGCCCGTCGGGCAACGCGTCGGCGACCAGCGAGCGGCCGCGCCGATCGCGCCACACCATCTGCACGCGCCGGGTCGGCGCCGTGGTCTCGCGCACCAGCACCGCCGAGGTCAAGAGCTCGGCCAGGCGCAGGCCGAGGGCGTCGCCGGTGGCCTGGGCCGCGAGCGCGCCACGCGCGGTGTCGGTGGTGACCGCGGCCACCAGCCGGAAGGCGCCGTCCATGGTCATGAGGCGGATGACCTGATCGGAGGAGGAGGCCGAAGCCATCGGCGCACCTTGCGATGGATCGGTCGCAAGGGCAAGGTGCGCGCGTGCGCCTCTTCCCGGACCGCGGACCGTGGCGACACCGCGACTTCCGCCGCATGTGGGGCGCGATGGCGGTCAGCGCGATCGGTGCGCGCATCACGCGCACCGCGCTGCCGGTGATCGCGGTCGGCGCGCTGGCGGCGTCGGCGACCGAGGCCGCGGTGATCGGCGCCCTGGCGTGGGGACCGGGCGCCCTGGTCGGGGTGTTCGCTGGCGGCTGGATCGACCGCCGCAGCAAGCGCGCGCTCCTGGTCGGCGCCGACCTCGTGCGCTTCCTGCTCGTGCTCACCGTGCCGCTTGCGTGGTGGGCCGGTGCGCTGTCGCTCGTGCACGTCGCCGCGGTCGCCGCCGGCGTCGGCGCTGCCAACGTGCTGTTCCAGATCACCGACAACACGTACCTGCCCGAGCTGGTGGGCCGCGAAGATCTGGTCGGCGCCAACTCGACGATCGAGGCCACCGAGTCGGTCGCCGAGATCGGCGGCCCGGCGGCGGCGGGCGTGCTCATCCGCGTCATCGGCGCGCCGCTGGCGGTGATCGTCGACGCCGTCACCTATCTGTGGTCGGCGGTCTTGCTGCTCACCATCCGACCGCGTCCGCAGACGGCGCGGCACGAGACCGCGCCGCCCACGATGGCCCACGATCTGCGCGCCGGTTTCGGGGCGCTGTGGCGCGACCACGTGGTGCGGCGGCTGGCCATCGCCGAGGCCGTGAGCCTGAGCTCGCTCGGGTTCTTCCTCGGCCTCTACATGGTGTACGTGCTGCGCGATCTCGATCTCTCCGAGGCCGCGGTGGGCGCGGTGATCAGCTGCGGCGGCGTGGGCGCGCTGGCCGGCGCGCTGCTCGCGCCACGGCTGGCGCTGCGGTCGACGCGCGCCACGCTGGTGACACTGTCGCTGGTCGCCCACGCCGCCGCGCTGCTCATCCCGGCGGCGAGCGGGTCGGCCGCGCTCGTCGTCATCATGCTGATCGCCCACCAGCTCGTCGGCGACGGCGCGCGCACGGCCTACGAGGTGCTGAGCGTGAGCCTGCGCCAGCGCCGGTTGCCGGCCGAGGTCCTGGGCCGTGCCAACGGCGCCTTCCACGCCATCATGACCACCTCGCTGCTGTTCGGGGCCCTGGGCTCGGCCGCGCTGGCGGGAGTGCTGAGCACCCGTACAGTCCTCTGGATCGGCCTCGGCGCCGGTCTATTCGCGCCCTTGCCACTGCTGACCCTGCCCCGCGCGGACGCAGAAATCGCGACGTAGACCGACACCGGACCGGGTGCGTCTGACACTACCGGGTTGCGTCACCCGACCGCGCTGGAGGCCCCCGGTGTCATCGATCAATCGCTGGAAGCTCGCCTGCGCGGTCCTCGCCGCCTCGACCCTCGTGGCCACCGTGGCCTGGCACCGCGGCGATTCCCGGCCGGCGCGGCAAGCCGCGACCAGCGCACGGGCCGCTGGTGATCCGTCACCACGCCGCCCCATCCGTGTGTCGGCGAGTCTGCTCGGCCTCTCGGAGGAGCGGCTGATCCGCCAGATCCAGGCGGCGCGCTCGGCCACCCAGATCGCCGCGTACGCCGAGCAGCTGTCGGTGATCGGCACCGACACCTCGGTCGAAGCGCTGGCCCCGCTGATCGACGATCGCCGGCCCGGTGTGCCCGAGGCCATCCTCGGCCTGTATGGCGACATCGGCAGCGAGCGCGCGGTGGCCCGCCTGGTCGCGCTGCTCGAGGACGATCGGCCGCGCGTGCGCAACGGCGCGGTCTACGCGCTGGGCGCGACCGGCAGCGACCACGCGCGCAACGCGCTGCTCGCCATCGCCGGCAACCTCGGCGATCCGGCGCAGACCGCGGCGATCTACGCGCTGGGCGCCATGGGCGGCGATGACGCCGCCGCCGGCCTGCGCGACCTGGCGCTGGGCGAAGATCACAAGACCGCGGTCGCCGCCGTCGACGCACTGGCCCGGATCCCGACCATGACCGCCGAGGAGTACCTGATCGATCTGGTCGACGCCGCCGATCCGCAGGTGCGGGCTCAGGCGATCACCAACCTGCCGCCGACGCACGACACCGAGCTCCTGGCCCGTCTGGAGGCGCTGGCCGAGCAGAGCGACCCCCAGACCCAGGCCGCCGCGGTCGCGGCCATCGCCCGCTCGCGCGGCGAGGCAGTGCTGGCCATCCTGGTGCGCGTCGCCAACGACGGAGCGCCGCAGGCCCGGTGGGCGGCGGTGACGGCGCTGGCCGAGGTCGGCGGCCCCAGGGCCGTGGCCGCGCTCACCGAGCTCCTCGAGAGCGGCGATCAGCACGTCGGCAGCTCGGCGGCGCAGGCGCTGCTTTCGATCGGCGGCCCCGACGCGCGGGCCGCGATCATCGGCGCGGCGCTGGCCCACGGCAGCGACACGTCGCAAGCGGTGTCGGCGCTGCTTCAGCTCCACGGTGATGACGTCGTCGACGCGCTGCTCGAGGTGGTCCGTCACGGCAGCCAGCGCAGCCGCGACGCCGCGCTGCCCCACCTCGTGCGCGCCGGCGACGCCGACGCGCTCGCGCTCACCATCGAGCTCGCCACCCACGGCGCACGCAACGATCGCTACGGCGCGCTCCGCGCCCTCGCCGACGCCGGCTCGCCGCACGCGACCGACGCGCTGCTCGAGATCGCGCGCACCGCCAGCGGCCAGACCCGCGCCCAGGCCCTCGACCTGGCGCTGCAGGCGCGGCCCGGCGATCCGGCGCTGACCCAGCTCCTGATCGACTCGATGACCACCGGCCGTCGCGACGAGGCGTCGACGGCGGTCTGGACGCTCAGCCGCATCGGCACCGAGCAGGCGCGCAAGGCGCTGGTGGCTGCGGCCACCAGCAAGGACGCCAACCTCGCTCAGGCGGCGATCAGCGCGCTCGGCCAGATCGGCAACACCTCCGAGGTCCGCGCCGCGCTGGTGGCCGCGGCCAAGGACGGCGCGCCGCGGGTGCGCGGTCAGGCGGTCCAGCAGCTCCTCCAATCGGGCGCGCCCGAGGGCCTCGCCCTCGCCGAGGCGGCGCTCGCCGGCACCGACGCCGATCTGGCCCGCAACGTGGTCTGGGGCCTCGCCAACCGCGGCGCCGATGGCGCCAAGCTCCTTGCCCGCGCCGCGACCAGCGGCAACACCCAGATCCGGGTCGCCGCCGCGCAGGCGCTGGGCAACAGCGGCGACGCTGCGTCGGCCCAGGTCCTGGTCGGGCTCACCCGTGATCCCGACTCGCAGATCCGCAGCACCGCGCTCCAGGCCCTGGGCCAGATCGGTTCCGAGCAGGCGGTGGCTACCGTGGTCGAGGCGGCTCGGAACGGCACGCCCGAGGATCGCCAGGCCGCGATGTGGCCGCTCAGCCAGCTCGAGGATCCGCGGGCCGAAGCCGCGCTCACCGCGCTCATGACCGATCCCGACGACTCGATCGCGCAGTCGGCTATCAGCTCCTCGTACTACGGCGGCGCGGCGATCGATCGCACGCTGATCGCGCTGATCGGCGACGACAACGCCAGCGCGATGCGGCGCTCGGCAGCGGCCCAGCAGCTGCGCAGCCGCGGCACCGCGCTCGACGCCACCACCCAGGCCAAGATCGACGGCCTGATCGGCGGCGAGGGCGGCGACGGCTACGGCTACTACCGCGGCGGCTTCATCGACTGAGCCACGGTAGCGCGAGGCGGCTCAGCCGCCTCAGCGCGTGCGGTACGCCGCGTAACCGTCGAGGAGTCCAGCCGAGAGCGCGTCGGCGATGCGGTGGGCGCCGGCCGTGGTCGGGTGCGCGAAGTCGTTGGTGAGCCAGCCGGCGCGGCGCCAGGCCCGCGACGAGCCGGGACCACCCATCCAGGCCTGACCGTCCCAGAAGGCGCAGCCGGCGGCGGTGGCGGCGGTCCGCTGCGCGGCGACCATCGGCGCGATCGACGCCCGCGGCGGTAGCCCCGCCTTCTCGTAGTCGAGCTGATCGAACGGCGAGACCACCAGGCACGACGCGGTCGGGTTGGCGGCGCGCACTGGCGCGAGCAGCTCCTGCATCACCCGGGTGTGCTCGACCAGCGCCTTGCCCTCGAGCCATCCGGCCTCGTTGGTGCCGATCATGACCACGAACAGATCGGGCGCGCGATGGGCAAGCTGCCCGGTCCAGTGATCGCGGCGGTTCTTCCCCCACGACTTGGCGGTGGCGTTGACCACGCCGAGGTTGTCGACGACCAGGCCGCGATCGGCCTCGAGCACGACGCCGAAGACGCGCACGCGTCCGCTGGCCTTGAGATCGAGCTTGCTCAGCGCCCCGCCCAGCGGCACCGCCGCGTAGGAGGCCTTCTTGGTCGGCGCCGAGGTCGCGATCGCCGACGCGTCCTTGCCGTCGACCGCGATGCCGAGCTCACCGCCGCCGGGCTGGGCCAGGTAGTAGACCTCGGCGCGGGTGACGACCTGCTGCGTGGGCGTGAAGCGGGCCGACGCGCCGCCGTGGCTTTCGGCGCTGCCGCCGCCGTAGCCGAGCAGGCGATCGGGCGGAAACGGCGTGGCCACGCCGTGCACGGTCCACGACGCGCTGGCGGTGCGGCGCACCGCGCGGTGCCGGCAGTAGGGATGCGGCGGCACCACGTGCACGAAGCCGGGCCCGCCGTCGCCGAAGCGACCGCCGAGGGTGCTGCGCAGGCGCTGCGCGATGGTGTCATCGGCGGTGAGCGAGTCACCGAGGTACGTGATGCGGGCCGGGTGCTTCGCCGTCCCGTCCTCGTTGGCGGTGAGCGCGGCGTAGAAGCCATCGAGCGCGCGCGTGCAGCTCGCCCCGCTACCCTTCACGCACGGATCCTCGAGCTGGGCGTGATCGAGCGGCAGCGCCGGCGGACGGCGGTGCTCGACCTTCTCGGCGCGCGCCGGGAGAGCCGCCAGCGCCAGCACGCACGTCACCAGCCCGATCTGCCGCACAGCCCGTGATGCTATCGCGTCGGCGCGGATGTCACCACTTCGAGGCGTCGTCACCGAGCGGGCCGCGCTGCGGCTTCACGACGCAGAAGCGGTGGCCGGTGGGGGCCTCGAGCACCCACCAGGTCGCGACCTGCTGGACCCGCTTCGCGCCCAGGGCCACGAGCCGCTCTACCTCGGCGTCGACATCGTCGCTCTCGATGTCGAGGTGGACCCGGCTGGGGTGCGTCACCTTCTGGACGAAGACGATGGGCTGGTTGGCGCGGTCCTCGAGGCCGGCGTAGCTGCCGTCGACCCCCTTGGAGGGTCGGCCGAGGGCCTTGGCCCAGAACTCGGCGGCCAGCTCGAGGTCCGCGTCCTGACAGTCGATGCCGATGGCACACAGTCTGCTCTTGTGCATGGACCGGGGGTACCGCTCGACGGCCGGCGGCGTCTTACAGGATCGTGATGTACGGTGATCGGGTGCCGCGTTTCACCTCGCGACATCTCCACCTCGGCCGCACCCTGCGAGTCACGCGCTGGCTGTGCGACGGTCACGACACGCCGCGGCCGGTCGCCGAGCTCGCCGCCGAGCCGGTGCTGATGATCGTGATGTCGGGTCGCTTCGCCTTCCGCGATCGCAGCGGCCGCGCTGTGGCCAGCCCGACCACCGCCATCGCCGTCGACGCCGGGCACGAGTACGAGATCCGCCATCCCGACGCCGGCTGCGGCGACGAGACCCTGGCCATCGCCGGCGCGTTGCCCACCGACTTCATCCGCGCCGGTCGCAACGCGCGGCCGGTCTCGGTCGCCGCCTACCTCCAGCTCGCCCGCATCGCCGCTGCGCCGGCCGCCGACGAGCTCGCCGCCGAGGAGACCGCGCTCACCGCGCTCGACGCGCTCGCGGCTCCCGCGGGCCTGGCGCCGCGATCACCGAGCCGCGCCGATCACGACGTGGCCGCGGCGATCGATCACGCCATCGACGTCTGCGGCGGCGTCGCCACCCTCGCCGACCTCGCCGCCGAGGCCAGCGTGAGCGTCGCCCACGCCTGCCGGGCCTACCGGCGCGCCACCGACTCGACGATCCACGCCCGCGCCCACGAGTCCCGCCTGCGCCACGCCCTGGCGCTGGTCGTCGACACCACCCGGCCGCTCGTCGACGTGGCGGCGCTGAGCGGCTTCGCCAACCAGGGCCATCTCGGCAACGCGTTCCGCCAGCGGTTCGGGACCTCACCGGGCCGCGCCCGCCGCGACCCGGCGTCGATCAGGTCCAGCGCCCTCTGATCCGGCAAACGGTGGCGCCTTGGTGCCGGCACGCCGCGATGCTGGTGCGCACGTCCTCGCCACCCGACAGCTCGATCGACTTCTCGGCCCAACCCATCACCGACTGGCAGTGGGCGCAGTGCGGCGTGGGAAAGTCCTCGATGGCCAGCTCGATCTCGTTTCCGGCCAGCTCGCGGAGGGTCAGGCGACCGTCGTCGTAATGCAGGTGCCACAGCCGCGCCGCCCGCGCCATCACCCAGCGCACCGTGCCGACCTTGTAGAAGAGGCGATAGATCGTGGTCAGGTTGGCCTCGGCCCCCCAGCGGCCGAGCTCGCGGATGAGCGCGCCGTCACCGGCGCCGAACAGCCGATCGATCTCGGTGTTGAGCTCGATGAAGTCCTCGAACTCGTACCAGCCGGCGACCTTGATGCCGTCGCGCACCACCTTGCCCAGCCCCGGTGACACCGCTTCACAGAGGCGGTCGACCCCGTCGGGTCCGTGATTGAGCCGCACCCAGTTCACGCGGGTTGCCAGCGCGCTTCCCTTCACGTTCGCCACGCCTCTACTATACGCGCCGCTCCACCCGAGCGCCTCGACCTGACCAAAGGAAGTCCCGTGACCGCGGATGCACCAACCGATCCTCTGGCCCGCCTCGAAGAGCTCGAGCGCCAGGCCGTCCTCGGCGGCGGCCAGGCTCGCATCGACAAGCAACACGAAGCCGGCAAGCTGACGGCGCGCGAGCGCATCGCCGCGCTGCTCGACGAGGGCAGCTTCGTGGAGCTGGATCGGTTCGTCACCCACCGCTGCGCCGACTTCGGCATGCAGGAGCAGAAGATCCTCGGCGACGGCGTGGTCACCGGCTACGGCACCATCGAGGGCCGCACGGTGTGTGTCTTCGCTCAGGACTGCACCGTCTTCGGCGG
>SXJR01000030.1 GCA_005779305.1 Myxococcales bacterium | reverse complement strand
GATGACGTTAATCACTGCGTAAGGAATCTGCGTGGGATGATCATGAGATGACACGGTTATCGAGGCGGTAACAATAACACACAAGGCCAGTCAAATTCTGCACACCTTTAGCGCTTCGTAAAGAGGTTTAGCACCATCGGGACCGATACTATCGATTGCATTGCCAACAGCCCGAACAGCTCTCGACGCGAGACGCTCATGGTTCGGCTCCGAGCGAGACCGGGCCTCGCTGATCGAGCGCCGCCGACGGCGCGTGGCATTGCGTACACGAGTCCCGCCACGGGTGCGTGGATCGAACGCCGGGCCAGCCGCGGACGCCGTGACAGCTCGCGCACCGCTCGCGCATCCAGGTCGGGTGCGGGATCGTCGGCGGCGCCTCCGGCCACACACGTTCGCCGGGCCCGGGCGGCCCCATGCCGACGAAGGTGTTGTCGGGTGGCGGCGGCGTGACCACGCCGGGACGCGGATCGACGGACACGACGTGGCATTGCACGCAGCTGTCGTGGCGCTCGTGGCTCATCACCGGCGCGCGCCGCTGGGAAACGGTGAGGCCGCGCTCGTGACAGCTCAGACACGACGGCACGCCCATCTGATCCACCGCGTGCGGCACCGTCGGGGGCGCACCCTCGTAGGCGCGACGCGCGCCACGCTGGGCCAGGGCGTCGGAGCGTTCGGCCGGGCCCTGGACCACCGGCGCGAACAGATCGGGCTCGCCGCCGCGCAACGTCTTCCACCACTCCGAAGGCAGCTGGGCGTTGGGCCCGTACACACCCGCGCGCATGTCCCGGTACGAGCGGGCACCGGTCACGGTCGTCGACGGCCTCGGCCGGTGATCGACGTACGACGAGACCTCGCGACCCGAGCTCTCGACGCCGGACACCAGGCCGACCGCCGCCACGGCGACCGCGACCACCACACCGATCTCGAGGCCTGTCGCTCGACTCACGCCTTGCCTCGCCGGCGCACCCGCACCGCGCACTTCTTGTAGTCGGGCTGCTTCGACAGCGGATCGTGGGCCTCGAGAGTGGCCAGGTTGATCTCGATGCTTTCGTCGAAGAACGGCACGAACACGGTGCCCGCCATCGGCTCGCCGCGACCGCCGAGCCACACCGGCAGCTCGAGCTTCCCTCGGCGGCTCTCGAGGATCACCACCTCGCCATCGGCGATGCCCAGCGCCCGCGCGTCGGCCCGGTTCATCTCACAGTAGGCCTGCGGCATCGCCCGATGCAGCTGGGGGATGCGCATGGTGATCGTGCCGGTGTGCCCGTGCTCGAGCACGCGTCCGGTGCACAGCCACAGCGGGAAGTCACGGTCGGGCGACTCGGGCGGCGCCTCCCAGGGATGGAACCAGATGAGCGCGCGGTCGTCCTTGGTCACCGAGTGGTAGAACTGGACGTCGGCCTTGGTGGCGTACGGATCGTCGGCCTTGCTGAAGCGGAAGCGGGTCTCGCGCCACGTCCCATCGGGCTGCTCGACCACCGGCCAGCGCAGACCGCGCGCCTTCACGTACTCACCGTATGGCGCCAGGTCCTTGTGCTTGAAGCGCGAGAAGCGCCGGTACTCCTCGAACAGCTGCTCGTCGACGTTGACGTCGTAGTAGCGACGCCAGTCCCACACCGGCACCGCGGCGCCGGCCTTGTCGACGACGTGGAAGAGGAAGCGACCGTCCTTGTCCTTCATGCCGGTGTGGCCACGGTCGTGAAGTCGACGCGCGACGGCGATGGTCTGCCAGCAGTCGTCGCGCGCTTCACCGGGTGGAGGCACCATGCGAAACCACTGCTGGGTGCGGCGCTCGGAGTTGCCGACCATGCCGTTCTTCTCGACCCACATGGCGCTGGGCAGGACCAGATCGGCCGCCATCGCCGTCGCGGTCGGATAGACATCGGAGACGATCAGGAACTTGCCGGGCAGCTTCCGGCTGGGCTCGAACAGCGCACCGATGTTGGGCAGGCTGCGGGCCGGGTTGGTGACCTGGACCCAGATGGTGTCGATGTCGCCGCCCTGGTCCTTCGCCGTCGAGAATCGACGCCACATCTCGACCGTGTGGTAGCCGGGCTTGGCGTTGATTCGTCCGGCCGGGAGGTTCCAGATTGCCTCGGCCTCCTTGCGGTGTTCCTCCTTGCCGACCACCAGCCCGCCGGGGAGCCCGTGGGCCAGCGTGCCCACCTCACGCACCGTGCCGCACGCCGACGGCTGCCCGGTCAAGCTGGTGGGCGCGTCGCCCGGCTTCCCGAAGTGCCCGGACAGCAGGTGCACGCCATGGACGAGATCATTGATCGCCGTGCCGCGCGTGTGCTGGTTCATGCCCATGCACCACAGGCTGGTGATGCGGAGCGTGCGATCGCCGAACAGATCGGCCAGGTACGAAAGGTCCGCCGGCGTGATGCCGGACAGCTCCTCGACGCGGGCCGGGGTGTACGCGGCCATCTCCTTCCGGTACTCGTCGAAGGTCATGGCCTGCCCGTCGAGCGTCGGCGGATCGGTGCGCTTGCGGAAGTTGCAGTACGCCTCGACGAAGCCGCGGTCCCAGGTGCCGCGCTCGAGCAGGAGGTGGGCGATGCCGTTGGCGATGGCCAGGTCCCCCTGGGGCTTGAAGAACATGGTGCGATCGCAGAAGCCGCTGGTCCGCGTGCGACGGGTGGTGAGGTCGACCAGGATCACCTTCTCGCCGCGGCTACGCCGATCGATCACCCGCGAGAACAGCACCGGGTGCATCTCGGCCGGGTTGTTGCCCCACATCAGGAGCACGTCGCAGCGATCGAGGTCGTCGTAGCAACCGGCCGGCTCGTCGACGCCGTAGGTCGACAGGAAGCCGGTCACCGCCGAGGCCATGCACAGGCGGGCGTTGGGATCGATCTGGTTGTTGGCGATGCCAGCCTTGATCAGCTTCTGCGCAGCGTAGCCCTCGGGGATGGTCCACTGCCCGCTGCCGTACATGGCGAAGCCGGCCGGGTTGGCCATCACGCGATCGGCGATCACGTCGAGCGCCTGATCCCACGTGATGGGCTCGAGCTTGCCGTTCTTGCGCAGGAGCGGCCGGGTCAACCGGTCCTTGCCGTAGAGCGCGAGGCCGACGTGGTAGCCCTTCACGCACAGGAGGCCCTTGTTGACGTCGGCCTTCTGGTCGCCGGCGATCGCGACGACGCGACCGCCCTTGACCCCGACCTGGACGTGACAGCCGGTGCCGCAGAAGCGGCCCGGCGTCTGGTCCCAGGTCACGCCGTCAGCCGGGCGGGCCTGCGCCTCGGATTCATCGTGGAGGGCCAGCCGCGCCGCCGCCGCCACTGCCGTCGCCATCGCCGTGGCCTTGATGAAGTCGCGCCGGTCCATCACGCGTCCTCGCCGAAGTCGATGGCGACGACGTCGACCCGGACCACGCCGGCGTGTTCGGCCATGGCATCGCACAGCGCCACGCCCTCGGCGGCGGTCGCCGCTTCAGCGACCACCGGCAGTCGATCGCGAACGGCCTGACCGATCTCGATCCGGGGATCGGACGCCAGCGACGCCAAGGCGAGTGAGCGTTGCTCGGGCACCGGGCTGAGCGTGAGCACCAGGGAGCTGATCACCATCGCGGTGATCCTGAGCAAGGAGCACGCCAGCACCGACGTGGCGCTGGCGCGGCGGGTGCAATGGCCGCCAGCGGTGCGAATCACGGCTCTTCTCGCCCCGGCGGCCATCGCGCTGGCTTGCTGTGGCAGCGATCCGCCGCGGGCCTTGCGTCCGCCGCCGGGCCCACCGACCGGTCGGATCGAGATTCACCAGCCCGAGCGTCTGACCAGCATCGCCTCCGATCAGCGGGACGCGCTCGGGCGCCCGCTGCGCGTGGCCTGCGTGACCTGCCACAGCCAGCGCGTCCCGACGACGTTGCCGTCGACGGTGACCGAGCTCGACGAGTTTCATCAGGGCCTGCGCTTCGAGCACGGAGCCCTGAGCTGCGGCTCGTGCCACGTGGCCGGCGATCAACGATCCCTGCGGCGCGCCGACGGGACGATGATCGACATGCGCGATGCGATGGATCTGTGCCGCCAGTGTCACGGCCCGCAGACCCGCGACTACGACCACGGCTCACACGGCGGGATGACCGGGCACTGGGATCTCTCGGTTGGCGGCCGGGTCCGCAATCATTGCGTCGACTGCCACGACCCGCACACACCCGCGTTCCAGCCCTCGCTGCCGGTCCTGCCGCCGCGCGACCACGGCATCACACGACAACCATCCCGCGGAGATCACTGATGTCGGGACCGAACCGTCGCGTCGCCCTCAAGGTCGTCGGTGCCACGCTGGGCGCCGGGGCCTTCGCCTACGCTGCCCAGCCGGTCGCCCAGTGGGGTGCAGGACTTTCGCTTGAGGAGACCCTCCGGCGTCATTACAAGGAGTTGACTCCAGACGAACTCGCGCAGATTTTGCGCCGTCTCGAGGCCGAAACGAAAGAAAAGTACGGCGTCGACGTGCGCATCGACGACATCCCGGCCCAGGAGGGAGTCTCGTTTGGCTACGCGCTGAACCTGAGCATCTGCATCGGCTGCCGCAAGTGCGCCGAGGCGTGCCACCAGGAGAACAACCACGACCGGCGCACCAACAACTCCTACATCCGCGTGATCGAGATGGAGCAGGGTTCGTTCGAGCTCGAGCGTGGCACCGTCGACTACGACCACGCGGTGCCGGCGCCCGGCAAGTTCTACATGCCGGTTCAGTGTCACCAGTGCGACGACGCGCCGTGCGTCAAGGTGTGCCCGGTCGAGGCGACCTGGAAGGAGAAGGACGGCATCGTCGTGGTCGACTACGACTGGTGCATCGGCTGCAGGTATTGCGAGGCGGCATGCCCGTACCACGCTCGCCGCTTCAACTGGCGCGAGCCCGAGATCCCCGCCGACGAGATCAACCCCGATCAGGCGTACCTGTCCAACCGCATCCGCCCCCAAGGCGTGGTCGAGAAGTGCACCTTCTGCCTGCACCGCACCCGCCGCGGCCTCTTGCCGGCATGCCTCGAGGCCTGCCCGACCGGCGCCCGCGTGTTCGGCAACCTGCTCGACCCCAGCAGCGACATCCGCTGGGTGCTCGAGAACAAGCGGGTCTACGTGCTCAAGGAAGAGCTCGGCACCCGTCCCCGCTTCTTCTACTTCTTCGACGAATGAAGATCGGATGACCACCACCACCTCCAGCTCACCGTCGATCTCGTACCTGCGCTTTCTCGGGCGCGTGGTCGTGCTGGCCTTCTCGGGCACGTGGCGGTTCTACGCCTGGATGACCGTGCTCACCGCCATCGCCCTGGTCGGGCTCAACGCCTGGGGCCATCAGCTGCTCAACGGCATGCGCGTGACCGACCTGTCCGATCACGTGTCGTGGGGGTTGTACATCGCCAACTTCACCTTCGGCGTCGGCCTGGCCGCCGGCGCGGTGATGATGGTGATCCCCGCGTATCTCTACGACGACCACGACATGCACGACGTCGTGATCATCGGCGAGCTGCTCGCGATCTCGGCGATCGTGGTGTGCCTGGGTTTCATCGTGGTCGACATGGGTCGCCCCGATCGGATGTGGCACATCATCCCCGGCATCGGCCGCTTTCACTGGCCGGTGTCGATGCTGACCTGGGACGTGCTGGTGCTGAACGGCTACTTGCTGATCAACCTGCACATCGCGGGCTACCTCATGTACCAGCGCTACCTCGGACGGCCGCCGCGCAAGCGCTGGTACCTGCCGTTCGTGTTTCTGTCGATCTTCTGGGCCATCTCGATCCACACCGTGACCGCCTTCCTCTACCAGGGGCTGGGCGGCCGGCCGTTCTGGAACTCGGCGCTCTTGGCGCCGCGCTTCCTGGCCACTGCGTTCATCAGCGGTCCGGCGTTCGTGATCGTGCTGCTCGAGGTGGTGCGATGGAGCGGCAAGCTCACCTTCGGCGATGGTCCGATCAACACGCTGTCGCGGATCATGCGCGTCACCGTGCTGCTCAACCTGTTCATGCTGGGCTCGGAGCTGTTCACCGCGCTCTACACCGGCGGCGCCCACGGCTCGGCGGTCCGCTACCTGTTCTTCGGCAGCCACGGCAAACACGCGCTGGTCCCCTACATCTGGACCGCGGTCGCCCTCAACGTCACGTCGGCGGTGTTGCTGTACCTGCCCCGCTCCCGCACCAGCAAGCGCTGGTTGCTGGCCGCCTGCGGCTGCGCCTTCCTGGGCGTGTACCTCGAGAAGGGCATGGGGCTCATCGTCCCGGGGTTCGTGCCATCGACCCTGCACGAGACCATCGAGTACACACCCACGGTGACCGAATGGAAGGTGACGGCGGGCATCTGGGCGCTGGGCCTGCTGGTGCTCACGGTCGCGATCAAGGTCGGCCTGGCGGTCTGGACCGGCCGGGTCCGCGAGCGGGAGGACGGCGCGGCGCGATCAGCGGACGGCGCGGCGCTCGGCGCGGAAGAGGAGCCACTGCGCGATCAGCATCACGGGACCTGAGAGGACGGCGGTGCCGACGGCGAGCTCGAGCATGGCGACGGCGCCGGTCTCCTCGATGTGTTTCGACCAGCTCAGGCCGTCGAGGTTGAAGAGGTCGGCGCTGGCGAGCGCGACGAAGCCACCGATGAAGAGCATCGCGACCAGGCTCCAGCCGACGATCCGCGCGACCCGGCGCGACGGCCGCACCAGGCCCAGCACGGCGAGGCAGGCGACCGACCCCATCCAGAAGGCGCTGCCACCGCTGCCGGCCGGCCGCGCCGAGACCAGCTCGTGGCCGCTGTTGGTGACGAGCAGGTAGCCGTCGGCGAAGCTGGCGATGGCGCCGAGCAGCGTGATCGCGAACAGCACCACCAGCATCACGTTGTAGATGACGAGGCGATCGGCGGTGAGCTGGAACGGGCGCGCGACGGCGGGCGAGAGCGGCGCGGCGGGGAGATACGAAGGCGGCGGAGCGAGGAAGGCAGGAGCAAGCGGTGCGGGCATGGCACAACAGACAGCGACTCCCGCCGCCGGTTTCATCGGTCGCAAGTGCTCGCGGCGCCTGGCTCGCTGGGTGTAGGCGCCACGCGGTCCTCGTCGGTGGATGTCACGATGCGCGCCTCGGGGAGCGGGGCCAGGCGCTCGCGACGG
The DNA here is from genome assembly GCA_005779305.1 of Myxococcales bacterium. Lineage (GTDB taxonomy): Bacteria > Myxococcota_A > Polyangia > Haliangiales > Haliangiaceae > UBA2376. Next base: position 22,630 of record SXJR01000030.1, on the reverse strand, counting down.
TGCTCGAGCCGGCGGAGCACGACGACGAGCACGGACAGCGCCGGGCCGCTGGCAACGAGCAGGACCATCGCGTCCTGCGAGATCTCACCGAGCCAGGTCGAGCTCACGAGATCGTTGCAACGGCCGTCGAGGTCCATGCTCTTGGCCACGATCGCGACGAACGACCAGAACCCGGCCCAGTAGCTGGTCGCCAGCGCGAGCTGTCCGCCGATCGGATGCGACGTGACGAACACGATCCCCGCGGCCAGCGCGGCCGGAATCGCGGCGATCAGGATCCAGGTGTTGCCGGCGGTCTCCAGGCGGAGGGAGTCGTCGCAGCCGTGCCAGACGGCGTGGGCGTCGGTGTCCCAGCCGGTCACCAGCGCCATGGCCGCGACGTAGATGACGAGCCAGGCGGCTCGCCAGACCGAGGAGCGAAAGCCGGTCAGCTCCATGACGGGATGATGATCGTAGCGGGCGATCCGGGTCGCGGCACGTCGCCGCACGCCATCATCGACGCCCGCCGCACTCGCGGCGCAGCTGCGTCACGGGCAGTCGCGCGCGACTCGTGGCGTGCCGCTCCCAGGCGAACAGCATCGCGTGTCCGAGGATGAGCACGACGCCGCTGAGCGTGATGCCGGCCATCGCGCCGCGCGTCAGCATGGCCACCGGCGTGTTGTCGACGGAGTCCGGACCGTCGCCCCACACGAGGAAGTCCTGGACCGCGAGCTCGAAGAGGCCGATCGGTAGCAAGGCGACCAGCGACCAGCACACGCGCCGGATCCGCCCGGGTGTCGCACGCGTGAGCGCACGCCCGGTAAGGACGATCGCCACGACCGCAGCGAACACCGACACCAGGTTGCCCGCGGTGTAGTAGCCCTCGGGCCACCGAGCCGAGCCTGGATCCGAGTAGCTCACGCCGTGTCCGGCCCAGGTGGCGGTGAGCAGGACCAGATACCCGGCCCAGGCCACCGAGAGGAACATCAAGCCCTGGATCGTGCGACGGACGCCGGTGAGCTCCATGGCCTGGCCGCCATTGCAGCGACCATGCCGCGCCGGTCGCCGGCCAAGATCGCCGACTCACACGCGTGGCGACGGACGGGCCGCCGGCGGCGCTGTCAACGTGGCTCGGGCGCGGCCGGATCCGGTGCCGCTTCGTCATCGTCGCCGGGGAGGCCACGGGCGGCGTCGGTGTCGCGGGCGACCCACCAGCGCGAGAGCTGCGGCCACAGTCCCTGGGCCGCCTTGCGCGAGACCACGGCGCCGACGTGGCCGCCGCCGAGCTCGAGCTGGGCCTTGTCGGGCGAGGACACACCGTCGAGCAGCGCCGCGGCGCTGGCGAGAGGCACGATGTGATCGTGGGTGAAGGTCACGGCCAGCACCGGGCAGTCGATGGCGTCGAGGCGAGCCTCGCGTCCGGCCAGGCGCATGGTGCCGTTGGCCAGCCGGTTGTCGCGGTAGAGCTCGTCGATGTAGCGGCGGTAACACTCGCCGGGGAACGAGACGTTGTCGTTGCCCCAGCGCTCGGTGGCGAGGAAGCCGTCGAGGAACTCGTCGTCCCAGGCCCGATCGACCAGCGCCACCAGCTTGACCAGGTTGAGGGTCGGCTTGAGCATCTGGAAGCTGGCCTGCATCAGCGGCCACGGCACGTTGCCGAAGCCGTCGACCAGGGCGCCGACGTCGAAGCCAGGCGAACGCGTCCACTGGGCGAGCGTGCCGCCGTGGGCGAAGTCGATGGGCGCGGCCAGCGCCACCAGCGACGCGACGTGGGTGGGATTGGCGGCGGTGTGGATCGTCGCCAGCGTGCCGCCCAGGCAGTAGCCGAGCACGTGGGTGGCGCCGTCGGGGCTGGCGGCGGCGACCTTGCGCACCGCGCGCCCGATGTAGCCCTGGCACACGTCGTCGAAGGTGACGTAGCGATCCTCGGCGGTGGGCGTGCCCCAGTCGATGCAGTAGACGTCGTGGCCGGCGTTGACCAGGTACTCGATGAAGCTCTTGCCCGGCCGCAGATCGAGGATGTACCAGCGGTTGATCAGCGACGGCACGAGCAGGATCGGCGTGCGCCAGCGTTCGCCGGCCGGCCGGGTGGCGCGGAACCGCAAGAGGCGCCACTTGTTCTCGTGCCAGACCACGTCGTGCAGGGTCTGGCCGACGTCGGGCAGCCCCTTGCCGAGGCGCGAGCCGAGCCGCGTCAGCGTGGCCAGCAGCCCCTTCTTCTCGACGCTCATCCGTACAGGGCCTCGAAGCGATCGCGGTAGTGCGCGTACACCGCCTTGCGGCGCAGCTTGAGCGACGTGGTCAGGAGACCGGCCTCGACGGTGAGCGGGTCCTCGCCGATCCAGTGCTTCTTGATGGTCTCGAAGCTGGCGAGCTGGGCGTTGACCGCGGCCACGGCGCGCGCCGCCTCGGCCTCGCGCTGCCCGACCGGCACCGTCGGGGCCAGCCACACGCCGGCGACCAGGTACGAACGCGCGTCGCCGTAGACCACGACCCGCTCGATCGCCGGATCGTCGGCGAAGCGGGCCTCGATGTTGGCGGGCGGCACGTTCTTGCCGCCGGCGGTGACCAGGATGTCCTTCTTGCGATCGATGATCTGCAGGAAGCCGTCCTCGGTCCAGCGCCCGACGTCGCCGGTCTTGAACCAGCCGTCGTCGGTGAAGGCGGCGGCGGTGGCGGCGGGATCGTCGTGGTAGCCGGCGAAGACGCTCGGGCCGCGGGCCTCGATCTCGCCGTCGTCGGCGAGGCGGAGCTCGACCGACCTGACCGGCTTGCCTACCGAGTCGAAGCGATAGTCGTCGGGGCGGTTGAGGGTCAGCGTGGGCGAGGTCTCGGTGAGGCCGTAGCCCTCGATCACCAGCACGCCGGCGGCGAGCAGCGCCTCCTTGATCTCCATCTTGAGACCGGCGCCACCCGACAGACAGAAGCGCAGGCGTCCGCCGGTGAGGCGGGCGAGCGCGCCGCGCGGGTCGCCGTTGGCCTCGGCGATCATGGTGCGGGCCAGCTTCTCCCAGTACGCGGGCACGCTGAAGAACACGTGGGGCGCGACCTCGGGCAAGAGCGCGAGGGCGTCGTGCGGCGACGTCATCCACGTCTCCCAGCCCAGCGCGTTGCCGGTGCAGAGCTGGCCGAAGCCGAAGATGTGGCTCATCGGCAGCCACAAGAGGTCGCGGTAGTCGCCCTCGAGGAGCGCGGCGTTGTTGCGCATCCAGTCGGCGCCGTTGACGCCGACGTTCTTGTGGGTGAGCGGCACGCCCTTGGGGTTGCCCGAGGTGCCGCTGGTGTAGAGCATGAGCCCGGGCCGATCGAGATCGATCGCGTCGAGGCGCATCTGGACGCGGGCCGGGTGGGCGCGGTCGAGGGCGCGGCCGGCGGCGAGCACGGTGTCGTCGTCGAGGGCGATGACGTGCACCGGCTGGGGCACGGCGGCGATGGCCTCGGCGGCGCGGCCACGCAGGGCCTCGTTCACGAACACCGCCTTGCAGGCGGCGTGGCCGAGCACGTACGCGGCCTGAGGTGCCGTCGACGCCGGATAGATGGGCACCATCACGGCGCCGGCGGCCTGCACGCCGAGCGCGGCGGCGGCCCAGCCGACCGAGTTGGCGCCGTAGACGGCGACCCGGTCGCCGGCCTGGACACCGGCGTCGATCAACACGGCGGCCAGGGCGCGGATCTGGGCGGCGAACTCGCCCCAGGTGACCGCGGCCCACGAACCGTCCGCTTTCCGGACACGGAAGCGGACCTGCTCGGCGCGGGCGGGCAGTGAATCGAGGACGGCGCAGGGCGCCGGCTTGACGGTGAGAAGGGGCGTCACGTCCATGGCTCGGTCCTTTGCTGAGCGAGGGCTACTGCGGCCGGCGCGCGGCGGCGAGCTGCTCTTCGAGATCGGCGATGCGGCTCTCGAGCTGGTTGAGCTTGTGCAGCCCGCGCTCCTGATCGCGGCGGGTGGGCAAGCCGATCGCGGCCCACCAGCTGTGGGTGGCCTTGTCGGTGGCGGCCTTGGTCTTCATGGCCGCGGTGAGCATGGCACCGGCCGGGCCGAGCACCGACGGGTTGGCGAGCACCTGCTCGAGGTAGGCGGCGGTCGCGGTCTCCCACGCGCCGAAGCCCTTCTTCCATTGATCCCAGAGGTTCATGACGGTTCTCCTTCCAGAGCGCGAGACGGCTAGAGCGCGAAGCGGCGCAGCTCCTCGGCGGTGGTGAAATCAGCGGCGGGTTCGTTGGCGCGGCTGGTGGCGCGCCCGATCTCGCCGAAACACTCGTTCCAGAACGACACCTGGCGGCGGGTGGTGGTGCCTCCGCCGATGGCCGGCGTCGACGTGACCAGGGTGCGCACGCGCAGCGCCTGGGTGAAACGCACGTAGGGCAGGTGCAGCTCGCCGCTGGCGTCGGCGGCGAAGGCGTAGGTGTCGGTGCCGTTGTAGGGCAGGCCGGCCACGGTGCCGCCGGTGATGGTGGCGGTCTCGGTCCAGGCGTCGCCCTCGGTCAGCGGGAAGCGGAGCACGCCCACCGGACGGTCGTAGATCAGCAGGGTGCGACCGCCCGGCGGGTTCATCTCCGGCGAGGCCAGGCCGAGCAGGTACACCGCGGTGGCGTCGCGGGCGTAGACGCCGTCGAGGCCGCCGGTGCTGCCGGTGACGAACTGGCCGCCCGGGAACATCGGCGCGTACCACTGATCGTCGAGGGCGGTGGCGGTGATGTCGGTGGGGGTGTCCTCGAGGCGCTCGGCGCTCCAGTCCCAGCGACGGGTGTCGTCGGCCCCCTGGCCGGCGACGTCGACCGGGGCGGAGGCGGTGACGAGGTAGGGCGCGGCGAGATCGAGGACGGTGGGGACTTCGGCGGCGGTGATGGCGTTGTCGAGATCGGGGAGGCAGGGGGTGGGTGGCGTGGGGAGTGGGGAAGGTTGTGGCGTCTGGTTCTCGGAGCAGGCCGGTAGAAGGGCAAGGGCAAGGGCAAGGGCAGGGGTGCTGATGTGGGGTGGGCGACGCATCAGAACACGTACCCCAGGCGCAGGCGGACGAGCTGCGCGGCGGCGGCGTCGAGGCCGGCCATCGGGTTGTCGAAGGCGGCGCCGGGCAGGAGCACGCCGTAGTCGAGGGCGACGCGAAAGCTGTCGGCGGCGTAGGCCAGCGACGGATCGAGCTCGAGGCCGAGAGAGCGCGCGCCCGACGGCGTCGACGACGCCTGCACCGCCCACGACATGACCAGCGCGGTGGTGAAGACGAGCTGGCCCGGACCGGCGTCGCTCATGGTCAGGCGCACGTGCGGGCGCACGTAGATGGCGTCGGTGACGGTGCCGATGATCTCGGCGAACAGGATGCGATCGACCTTGTAGTCGGGGTGGAAGCGGAAGTTGTCGACGGTGGTGTCGCCGGGCGGATCGGCCTGCGGTCCATCGAGATCGCCGGCCTGGGGCGCGGCGGCTCCGGGCGCGGGGAAGGCGCCGAAGCCGGGCGCGTCGTCGCCCGAGGCCACGCCGGCGTCAAGGCCGACCCGGTGGGCGCCGAACCCGACGTCGGTCTCGAGGGCGAGGCCGAACTGATCCGAGGTCGCCGCCTGATCGAGCAGCACCCCGGGGACCAGCGACGGCTGATCGACGCGGGCGCGGGCGTACACCGCCTCGACCTCGACGCGAGCGCGCGACGTGGTCAGGCGGAACCAGGCCCCGCCGGTGGTGGCCGAGAAGCCGCGCGCCATCAGGTCGGAGGCGTCGAGCTCTCCAACGAGTGCTGTCGCATTCGCTGGAGCCCCTCCCGTAGAGTCAACTGGGAGCTGACCCGTCGGCCGCGGCGAGGCGACCGGCAGGTAGTGCGCCGGCACGTCGTTGTGCTGGGCGCGGTGGCTGGCGAACAGGCCGTACTCGACGGTGGCGACACCGGCGGCCGCGCGGCGGACGCGCGCCGAGTCGGAGCGAGTGCGCAGCAACGCGACGGTCCACGTCGCGGCGTCGTCGCTCGGCTCGAGGTCGAGCGCGCGCCGCTCGTCCTTGCGCGGCGTGAACGGGCCGCTCGAGGCCATGTCCCAGGCGACGGCGATCACGTGCCCGGCGATCGGCGAGGCGAAGGCGAGGCGATCGGCGGCGTCACCTCCGTCGCACTCGTCGCAGTCGCCGCCGTTGGCGGCGATGCCGAGGCCCCAGTGCGCGCCCATGCGGCCGGCGGCGAGCACGCCGACTGGCGTGAGGGTCTCGGCCCAGGCGCGCTTGACGGCGATGGCGCCCGCGGTCTGGCCGGTCGATGCGGCGGGCGTCGGCGCGCGGCCGGTCCCGGCCTCGGGCGAGCCGCCCCAGGCCAGGTTGTCGAGGGCGTCGAGGCGGGCATGCACGGCGACGCCGGCGCCGGGGGCGCGGATGGAGAGATCGGTGCGCAGGCGCAGATCGCCGCCGTCCAGGGTCTGGCCGCCGCCGAGCGGAACGGTGAACAGCGGCTGGCCGCTGGCGTCGAGGCCGCGATCCAGATCGAGGTTGACCAGCGATTCCTGCCGGATGCGGAAGGAGCCGTGGACAGCGACCTCGGTCCGCGTGCGCGGGGCGACGAAGGCACGGGCGGCGAGATCGGCGCCGATGGCGGCCAGATCGGGGATGGGATCGGCGGAAGCGGAGACGGGGACCGCAACGGCAACGGCAGCGGCAGCGGCAGCGGCAGCGGTCACGACGACGGCTCCGGATCGGGCAGGGGCACGGGCGCGGGCACGGGCACCGGTTGCGAGGGACGGAGATCGGCGTCGAGGAAGACCGAGAGCGCCTTGGTCGTCGGATGAAAGGCCTCGACCATCGGGATATGACCGCAGGCCGGGAAGATGCGGAGCTCGGCGTCGGGCAGGACGCGGGCGAGGTCGTGGCCGAAGCGCAGGGGCGTGACCAGATCGTCGTCGCCCCAGAGCAGGAGCGTGGGCTGGCGGATCTCGGGGTAGCGCGTCTCCACGCCGCGGAAGCGCTGCCCGCGGGCCGCGGCGAGCGCGGCGGCAACCGCGCCCGGGCGGCTCAGCTCGGCCTCGACGTGCTCGACGCGGGCCTGGGTCACGAAACGCGGATCGTGGTAGGCGAGGCCCACGCGATCCTCGACGCGCTCGCGGTAGTAGAGCGCGAACAGCGCCTCGCCGAAGCCGTCGAGCCGGGCCCAGCGCAGGAAGCTCGGCACCTGGGCCTCGAAGACGTAGGCCGAGTACAGCGCGATGCGGCGCACCCGCGTCGGATCGTCGAGGGTCATGGCCAGCGCCACCGACGAGCCCCACGAGTGCCCGACCACGGCGACGTCGGCGACGCCGAGCTGATCGAGCACGGCCCAGACCAGGGCGGCCTGCGCCCTGGGCGAGTAGTCGCCGTCGGGGCGGCTGGTCCAGCCGAAGCCCTTGAGGTCGATGGCGATGACACGGTGGTGCTCGGCCAGGGCCTCCTGCACCGGCCGCCATAGCTCGATCGACGCGCTGTAGCCGTGGATCAGCACCACCGCCGGACCCTCGCCGACATCGCGGTAGTGGACGTGCACGCCGCCGACGTCGACGAACGTGGCGTCGGCGGGCGCGCCCGCGAGCGGACCGGCGTGGAACGCGGGACAGCCGGCGACGAACATCATCGTCGCCGACATCCACAGCCGCACCCACGCCGAGGTCACGGCTGGAGCCTCCACAGCTCGGCGGCGTCGGTGAACTCGCTGCCGCTCTCGTGGTCCTGCGAGGCGATGGTGGCGACGGTGCCGTAACACTCGGCGACGAACGCGAAGCTGCGGCGGGTGGTGACGATGGCGCCGACGGTACGAGTGAGATCGACGGCGATGCGGCGCACCGGGAACGTGCCGAACGGTGTAGCCACGTCGCCGACCGCGTCGACGCGGCTCTGGTAGCGCTCGGTGTAGAAGGCGCCGACGCCGCTGGCCACACCTGTCACCGTCGCGGTCACGTTCCAGCTGGCGCTGGGCGCGAGCGGGGTGGGAATGATGGGCACGGCCGGCTCGTAGCTGAGCTCGGTGCGGGTGACGCCCGCCTCGGGGCTGACCACACCGATGAGTGCGACGCCGGCGCTGTCGAGGCGCATCACGCCCAGGAGGGTGCTGTCGGCCGAGAGGCGCGTGGCGTAGCTGGCGGTGGGGAACACCGACGCCCACCACTGGCCGGCCGGCGCGAGCAGGGTCACGTCGAGATCGCGGTCGCCGGTGGCGCCGGCGGTGTACGTCCAGGCCCGGGCGCCGCCCGAGCCCTGGACGCCGGCGGTGTCGACGGTCACGTCGGTGGCGACGCGAAAGCGGGCGGTCTGCCCGGCTGCCATCAGCAGCTCGTCGCGGGTGAGGGTGCCGTCGTGATCGGGCACGCAGCCGAGCGGCGCATCGACGCCGCCACCGCCATCAGGATCCGAGGAGGCGTCGGGGTCGTCGTCGGGTGCGCAGGTGTGATCGGCGCGGCAGAAGCCGGACGGGCAGTCGGCGTGGTCGTCGCAGGTCGCCATGTCCGAGCTGGAACACGCGGCGACACCGGCCAGCGCGAGCGCGACGGCGGCGAACCCGTTCCGCAGTGCAACATGAAGGCGCGTGGCGGCCATGTCCCGAGCCCGGTTCTACGCAAGGAGCCCCGACCGTGTCAACCACGTTTTTGCACTGCAACATGGAACCCTCTTGCAGTGCAGCGGTCAGACCGGTAGGGTCACGCCGTGGCTGCGACGCTCATCAAGAAGTACGGCAACCGCCGGCTCTACGACACCGGTGACAGCCGCTACGTCACGCTCGAGGAGCTGGCCGAGAAGATCCGCGGCGGTACTGACGTGCGCGTGGTCGACGCCAAGTCCAACGAGGATCTGACCCAGGCCACCCTCACCCAGATCATCCTCGAGAGTGGGAGCGCCCACCGCACGCTGCCGATCCCGCTCCTGGCCCAGATGATCCGCCTCGGCGACGATTCGCTGGGCGAGTTCTTCAGCCGCTACGTCACCGCCGCGCTCGAGATGTACCTGGCCGCCAAGCGCGGCGTGCAGAACCTGGCCTCGGTGTCGCCGCTGGCGCGGGTGCCGCTCGGCGCCACCGACGCGCTGGCCCGCATGTGGATGCAGACGCCGATGGGGCAGATGATGGGCTTTGGTGCGCCGCAGTATGCGCCGCCGCCGCCGGCGTACCCGTCGTACGCCGAGCCCGAGCCGGAGCCATCGGCTGCCGACGAGCAGCGCAGCGAGGATCTCGCCGCCATGCGGCGCGAGCTCGACGAGCTCAAGAAAGCGATGCGCGGCGAGAGCGGCCTGGGAAAACCAGGCGCTCGGCGAAAGACCAAGAGCTGACCCCCACCGCCTGGTTTGCCAGGCGGCTCTTCATCCGTACGAGATCGGAAGCGCCGTCTGCGGCGTGGCCGATCGATCGATCGACGCCGTGACCGATCTGGTCACGGCGTGAATGGTCAGCGCCGTCGTGGCGCTGGCGAGGATGGCGATGGCAGCGGTGACGCCGGGGTTGCCGAGGTCGAGCCCCCAGCCGTGGGCGTCGGCGCGGAAGCCGGCGTCGCGGCCGAGCGCGTAGAGCGTGAAGTGCAGGGCCGGGCCGAGCAACGCGGCGACGGTCGCGGCGCGCCGCGACAAGGACGGGATGAGCGCGCCGAGGACGAGCGGGGCGGCGACGCCCGAGACCACGCCGTAGGTGCCGAGCTGCCCGAAGATGCCGAGCAACGCCGGCGGGTCGAAGGCGATCGCAGCGGCCAGCGCGGCGAACCCGACCACGGCGACGCGGCCGACCCGGCGGCTGGCGGCGGTGTCAGGCGTCAGGCCGCGGCGGCGGCGGATGAGGCCGTACAGATCGTTGCCCGCGATGCCGGAGAGCGCGACCAGGATCGAGGCCATCGCGCTCATGCCCGAGCCGATGATGGCGATGGTGACGAGCGCCAGCTCGGCCGGTGAGAACGTGCGGGCCAGATACACGGCCATCACCCGGTCCTGACGAAAGGTGCCGGTGGCGGCGTCGGTCATGGCGGCGCGCTCCATGCCGTCGAGGTGAGCGTACAGGCCGGCGAGGAGCACGCACGCGAACACGGCGCCGAGGCCGACGGCGACGGTGAGGGCGCGGCGCACGCCGCGATCGTCGTCGACGTAGAGGGCGGTGGTCATGATGTGGGGCTGGCACATGAGGGCAAACCCGATCACGAAGCCGGCGGCGTAGACCGAGAACCAGGTGCCGAACAGCGCGCTGGCCGGGTTGATGGCGCTGGTCAAGTTGGGATCGATCGCGGCGAGGCGGGCGAGCGACTCGCTCGGATGGAGCAGGTGGGCGGCGCCGCTGGCGACGATCATGACGGCGACCACCGCCTTGATCGCGGTCTGGAAGGTGCTGGCGTAGGCGTTGGCGTAGGCGCCGCCGGCGAGCACGTAGCTGACGACGACGGCGGTGACGACGACGATGCTGGCGCGGTAGGACAGGCCGAGCGTCGCGTACATGATCGTCGCCAGGCCGCCGATGATGAGGACGACGAAGGCGAGCGAGAGCAGGTTGATGGCGGCGAAGTAGGCCCGCAACGCCGTCGAGCCGTAGCGCTGGCCGATCCACTGCGGAACGGTGAGCGCGCCCTCGGCGGCGCCGCGGCGGCGGAACGGCCCGCACACGACGAGGAGGCCGGTGGCCATGCCGAGGAAGGCGGCCACGCCGAGGTGGATGAAGGCCGAGACGCCGTGGACGTAGATGAAGCCGGGGTTGATCACGAACGTCGCGGTCGAGGCCAGCGACGCGGCGATGGTCATGCCCGCGACGATCGGGCTCATCTTGCGCCCGACGGCGAAGCTGGCGGCGTCACCGCGGGCGCGGCGGCGGCCGAGCACAGCGAGATAGGCCAGAAAGGCCAGGTAGACGATGAACAGGCCCCAGATGAACGGTCGAGCAGCGATCAGATCGAGCACGTGCATGGCGCTTCCTCTACCGGAAGACCGTGCGGCGGCGCAAGCATAAATTTGTGCATTGCAATATTCTTGACTATTCATCGCGTAATTTCAGGCAGATGCCGACTCGGAGTCGGCGGCGTGATTGTGCGTCGCAACAATTCCGGCTTGACGCGAGGGACCGCGATGCCTAGGGTGACGCGCAAGGAGAGACGCACATGAACAAGACCGAGACCCCCAAGACCGAGACCCCCAAGACCGAGATCCCCGCTGGCGAGCCCAAGGCCAGCGCCCGCGCCCCGTGGGACCTGCCCCTGCCCTTCGCGCTGCCGACCCCCGAGGCCTTCACCCAGCTGGTGCGCGATCAGATCGCCCGCACCCAGGGTCTGATGGAGGAGCTGTCGGTGTACGAGGGCGTGGCCGTGCAGCGCGCCCGCACCGCGGTCGGCGACCTGGCCAAGCTGACCACCGACTCGATCGGCTACATGGCGCAGCTCACCGCCGAGTGGCGCAAGATGGCGCTCGACGCCGGCCGCCGCGCTGCCGACGCCTTCGGTCCCAAGAACTGAACCGCGTCGACCGACGCGCCTGGCAGCACCGCCAGCTCCCTTCGCGATCGCGAGGACAAGCGCCCCATGAACCTGTCCCCCATCTGGCTCGACCTTGTTGGTGAATTGAGTGGAATGGCGGCGGCGAGGCCGCCGCCGGCGCTGGCGCCCACGCCGCGAGATACGATCGCGCGTGAGGGCACGGCACGGCTGTATCGGTTCGTGGGAACGCGCGCCGCGGATGCCCCCCGCCGCGGCGCGCCGCTCCTGCTGGTGCCGTCGATGATCAATCGGTGGTACGTGATGGACCTGCGGCCGGGTGCGTCGCTGGTCGCGGCGCTGGTGGGCGCGGGGCTGGATGTGTTCTGCCTCGACTGGGGTGCGCCCGAGGACGAGGACCGGTACCTGGGCTGGGATGACGTGCTGGCGAGGTTGGGGCGGATGGTGCGGCGCACCATGCGAGAGGCGGGCAGCGATCGGGTCGGCATCCTCGGGTACTGCATGGGCGGGACGCTGTCGGCGATCCATGCGGCGCTCAATCCGTCGCAGGTGGCGGCGCTGGCCAACCTGGCCGGGCCGATCGATTTTTCCAAGGGCGGCGCGCTGACCCACATGGTCGATCACAGGTGGTTCGACGCCGACGCGATCGCGGACGCTGGCAACGTCGCGCCCCATCAGATGCAGGCCGGGTTCAGCGCGCTGCGGCCGACCCTCGAGCTGGCCAAGCTGGTGTCGATGCCGGATCTGGTGTCGGATCCGGCGGCGCAGACCAGCTACCGCGCCCTCGAGGCGTGGGCCTCCGACAACATCGCCTTTCCCGCCGACGCCTACCGCACGTACATCAAGGATCTCTACCAAGACAATCGCCTGGTCGCCGGTACCCACCGTGCGCTGGGCCGTGCGGTCGAGCTCGGCAACATTCGCTGCCCGGCGCTGGCCATCGTCGCCGATCGCGATCAGATCTGCCCACCAGCCGCCGCCACCGCGCTGCTCGAGCACGTCGGCACCAAGGACACCACCACGCTGCGCGTGCCCGGCGGCCACGTCGGCGCCGTGGTCGGAGGGCGCGCCGCGCGCGAGCTCTACCCGGCGGTCGCCGCCTGGTTCACGACCCGGCTTGCGGCCGGCGCCACTCACCATTAAGGTCGCGCACCGCTCACAAGTCACTCCAGACGGCACGCAGAGGGAACCCATGAAGCTCTCCGACTTCAAGATCATCATCACCGGCGCGGCCCAGGGCATGGGCGCGCACTTCGCCACTCGTCTCGCCGAGGCGGGCGCCCAGGTCGCCGCCGGCGACGTCAAGGAGGACGGCCTGGCCGCCCTCGCCGAGGCCACCAAGGGCCTGCCCGGCAAGGTCCACACCCGCCGCCTCGACGTCGCCGACGAGGCCGACGTGGGCGCGTTCGTCGAGTGGGCCCACGGCGCGATGGACGGGCTCAACGGCCTGGTCAACAACGCTGGCATCCTGCGCGACGGCCTCCTGGTCAAGAAGGACCGCACCACCGGCGCCATCACCAAGATGACCAAGGACCAGTGGGACGCGGTGATCGCCGTCAACCTCACCGGCGCGACGTTCATGGTCCGCGACGTGGTCGCCAAGATGGTGGCCACCGAGCAGCGCCCCGGCGTGATCGTCAACATGTCGTCCGTGGCGCGCCACGGCAACCGCGGCCAGTCGAACTATTCGGCGGCCAAGGCCGCCCTCGCCGCCAACACCACGACCTGGATGCGCGAGTTCGGTCAGTACGGGATCCGCGTCGGCGCGGTCGCGCCCGGCATGATCGAGACGCCCATGACCCAGGGCATGAACCAGAAGGCGCGCGACGCCCTCGTCGCCAACATCCCGGTCGGCCGCATCGGCCTGCCCGAGGACATCTGGGTCGCCGTCCGCTTCGTGCTCGAGTGCGAGTACTTCAACGGCCGCACCATCGACGTCGATGGCGGCCTGGCGATGTGATCGCTACCCCTGGGGTTACTGCCCGAGCCGGATGCAGCCGCGCAGCGCGCGCGGCGCACCGGCGCAGCGCTGCTCGAAGCTGATGAGCGCGCGCGACAGCTCGTCGTCTACCATCTCGAAGGTGTGGACCTCGAAGCTGCCGTTGACCTCGACGCACTGGCCCTGGGGCCCGTTGATGTCGAGGCCCGGCCGCATCGGACCGTTGCCGCCGCCCTGCGGCCGACGCGCGCCCTCGTAGACGCCTGGCACCAGATCGGTGCCAAGCGCCACGGTCGAGAACTCGAAGCGCCAGAAGCGGCCCTGGGTGGGGACGTTGGGTTCGACCCGCAGGTTGAGGCGATCGCGGCGCGCGTTCACCCCCCAGCCAGCGTCGACCACCGCCAGCGTGCCGGCGTAGATCTCGTCGTCGCCGTCGAAGAACATGACGTTCTCGTCGGCGCTCATACACGCCGCCGCCGCGCTGCCGCTGGCCTCGGCGACCAGGTTAGCATCGAGGGTCGCCACGGCCGTCCCCGGATCCGAGAGCAGCGCCAGCGAGAACCGCACCGGTCCCAGACAGCCGGCCTGGGTGCTGCTGCACGGCCGGTAGTGAGCGAGCGCGCCCATCGCGCCCAGCTCGATGCGCGGGAGCGGGAAGGCGCCGGCGCCGGGGCGATCGATCGACAGGATCGCCGGCTCGTTGACCAGCGTGCCGTCGGCGTTGGTGCCGAGGGCAAGGATGGGCACCTGGCTGAGACGATCGGCGCTGATGTCCTTCGAGCGCGTGCGCAGCTCGAAGCGGCGGCGATCGTCGACGACGCAGGCGCCGTCAAGCTCGCGCGTGCCGGTGCCACAGACCAGGCGCGGCGGAAGCTCGTCGTCGGGAATGCAGCGCTCGCCGGTCAGGTCGAGCTTGGTGCCGGGCCCGCACTCGACGGGACCCGCGCTCTCGTCGACACACCCACCCGCACCCGCCACGACTGCCATGAACGAACCAGCAAGCCCCATGCGCATCGTCATGGACCGCCACGCTACGCGTGAAAGTCGATTCACGCCAACGTTCTGTTGGCGGCGTGGGTTAACTGGCGTCGCCGAGCGTCAGCCCGACCACAAAACGTGACTCGATCCAACCACGCGGGTGATTCAGAAGATCCAGAACGGCTTCGAGCCGGCGAACAGGACGCTGTCCTGTCCCGCACGTGTGTCCGACAGCGACATCTCGATCATCACCCCGCGCATCACGCGATCCTTCTCGGGGTGGCGCTCGCTGACCTCGCCGTCGAGGATCGAGAGCACCTTGCCTACCCGCGAGCAATTCACCAGCCCCCACGAGCAGCGGTAGAGCGGGGTGCCAGGGCGGGCCGTCGCCAGGTTGTCGTACGGCACGAAACCGACCACGACCTGCTCGCCGCGCGCCTTGAGGTAGTACGAGGACGACAGCCGCGACAGCGCCGCCTTCTGATGGGTGATGCTGGTCTCGAGGATGCCGAGCTCGCGCTCGATGACCGCCAGGTCGTCGGCCGCCGACTGATTCTCGAGCTGGGCCTCGGACAGCTCGCGGCGCGCGCTGACCGCAGCCAGGGTCTTGCCGGCGTCGGCGACCACCGGCGTCATCTCCTCGATGAACGCGGCGCTGGCGGTGTGCGAACGCTGGAGCTTCGACTTCTCGACCAGCGCCCGCGCCTTCTCGACCTCGAGCTGATCCAGGCGCTGCTGGGCCGCCGACTCGTCAGCCGTCGCGGCCAGGACCTTGTCGTGGCTGGGGGACAGGATCACCGGCCGCACCCACGAGTTGTCGAAGAAGTAATAGACGTTGTTGACCAGGTAGAGGATGAGCCCGAGCAGGATGGCGCCCAGAGCGACGATGCCCATCACCTTGTAGGCCTTCACGATGAGCGGCTGGATGGTCAGCCGCACGCGAGGGGTACGAGGTGCGGCGGTGGTCGGCATGGGCGAGTCCATCGGTTCAAGGCTCCGCGAGCGTGTGGCTTCCTACCACACCCCGACGACGTGGTTGGCGGCAAAACTCATCAGGCCGCCGGCAACTCGAAACGACCGGTCGCGCTGGCGACCTGCGCGACCTGGGCGGTCGCGGCGGCCACGGTCACCGCCGCGGTGGCGGCCACCGACACCGGCGCCGAGTTCACCCCAGCCACGGGCTCGACCACGCCGCCCTCGGCGAGATTGCCCTCCGGATCGACCTCGCCGTGAGCACGCGTCTCCCAGCTCCCCGAGTCGAGCGTGAAGAACGCGAGCGGCGTCATCAGCGCGTACAGCACCGGCACCACCAGCGCGGCCGGCACCAGGGCCAGCGGGTGCACGACGTCGATCTTCAGCTTCCTGGCCTTCCAGTAGTAGATGGCACCGAGCACGGCTGCGATCACGACCTGACGGGTGAGCAGCGTGAACAGCGTGCCGTGGATGATCGAGCTCATCAGTAGCGCCGGGTAGGCCACGACGAAGCCGCACAGCGAGAAGTAGTGGATGCCGATGATCGGGTTCAGCCGCCACATGTGGGTGAGGCCGCCGAAGCAATCGATGATGTACGACCGCCGCCAGCGCAGCTGCTGCGACAGGTAGTCGGTGAACTTGTCCGGCGCCTGGGTCCAGCACACGGCGTCGAGGGTCATGGTGGTGAGGTGACCGGCCTTGATGATCTGGCGGGTCAGGAAGCGATCCTCGCCGTACTTGATCTGCACGCCGCAGAACTGGCGGTGCTCGAGCACAGGGTGGAGCTCGACCAGCACGCTGCGGCGGTACGCGGTCAGGCAGCCCGACAGGCAGGCGACGCGCTGGAACGCCCACTCGAGGCTCTTGATCGAGTGGTAGGAGTACCAGTATTTGACCGCCTGCATCCGGGTCAGCCAGTTGTCGTGCTTGTTGCCGATGTCGACCTTGCCACCGACGGCGGCGATCTCCGGCTTGGTGAAGCGCACCACCAGGTGGCGGACAGCTGCCTTGTCGACGATGACGTCGGAGTCGACCGAGACGATGATCTCGGCGCGCGACTGGAGGACGGCGCGGTTGATCGAGCGCCGCTTGCCCATGTTCCTGGGGTTGCGCAGGACGCGCAGGCGGCCGCCCGAGCGGCGGGCCACGGCCTGGGCGTGCTGGTAGCTGTCGTCGGTCGAGCAATCGTCGATGACGACGATCTCGAGCTTCTCGCGCGGGTACTCGAGCGCGAGCAGGCTCTCGAGGGTGGCGCGGATGCCGGCGCCCTCGTTGAACATGGGGACCACCACCGTGACCGTCGGCTCGAAGCTCGGGTTGGTCTCGGTGAAGGCGCTGTTCTTGAGCAGCTTGACCGCGGCGTGGGCAATGTAGCGGTTGAAGAACAGGATGAGCCCCAGGAACTGGAGCAGCACCAGGAGGGCGGCGTTCAGCATGCGCGCGACCTCCGCAGCCAGCGACGATCCGGCAGCAGCGCCGACGCGCCCAGCTTCTCGAAGATCACCGGCACCACCGCCGGCTTGTCGTGGCTGACCACGACGCCGCGCACCGCCACCGGCTTCATGCCCGGCGACGAGATGGTCAGATCGTACGTGCCGGGTTCGATCACGGGAACGACGACACCTGACGGGGGGCCGTGGTAGCCGGCCTCGATCGGATCGCGCTTGCCCGAGCCATCGGCGGCCACGAACGCGTCGACATGGAGGGTGACGTCACCACCGGCATTCTGCGCCCTGACCTCGAGGCTGCCGAACGGCAACAGAAGGAATTGTTCGTCGCCGCTCCAGGCGTCGACGATACGGTGGACCGAGCCGGCCGAGTGCTCGATCTTGACGTAGTACGAGATCACTTCGGGCACCGCGACCTCGAAGGTGCCATCGCCGGCGGTGAGCGCGCGATACGACGAGGCGCCGATCACCTTCACGGTGGCGCCGACGACGGCGAGGCCGTCAGGCGTCGCCACCTTGCCGCGCAAGACTTGCTGGTCGAGGACGATGAGGTCCTGACCTTCGAGCACCTGACCCGACGTCATGTGTTGAACCCAGGTCGGCGCACGACGGCTGAAGGTCTTGGCCTCGAGCCGGATGTGGCCGGCGGGCGCCACCACCTCGTACTGACCGGCGGCGTTGGTGTCGACGCGGATCTTCTCGTTGATGCCGCCGGCGGCCAGCGTCGACAGCGCCGTGACGGTCGCGCCCTCGACCGGGTTGCGGTTGACGTCGAGCACGGTGCCTCGCACCGTGACGGCGTCGTCGAGACGAACCTCGACGTCGATCGGCTGGTCGGCGACGGTGGCCTGGGCGAGGCCCTGGGCCATGCCGCGCGACGCGCGCAGGGTCACAGCGCCAGGTAGCGCCGGCAGCTCGAAACGACCGGAACCGTCGGCCTCCGCCGACAGCGACATCGATGACTCGAGCAGCGCGCGGGCGCCGGCCTCGATCTCCAGATTCACGACAGCGCCCGAGACCGCACGGCCGCGAGCATCGACGACCCGCCCGCGAATCGTGCTCACCGGCTGCAGCTCGAGATCGCGCGAGGTGACCTCACTGGCCAGGAACGGCTCCGGAAGTCCGACAGCCTTGTCAGACCGAGCGTGAACTTTCCACCAGATTCCCGAGGGGACCCCGACGGCGTAGCGGCCGGAACCGTCCGCGATCGCGGTGATCTCGCCTGATGTGTTCATGAAGGCGACTTCGGCACCAGCAACAGGCGTGCCCGCCCCGGCCAGCCGGACCGTGCCGGTAACCTGGACCTCGGGCCCCCCACCCTGGTTGCGGACGACCTTGGCGTTGGCCGCCCGACGTGCCGCCAGTCCAGCCGGGCCGTCGCCCCACGGATCGGGCGTGCCAGCCGCGGCGCCGCTCGCGTTCGGATCGCTGGCATGCGCTGACGAACCTGCTTGGTCTCCGCCGCGCCGGAAGTGCTTCACTCCGACGAACAACACGACTGCGCCTGCCGCGACGAGCGCGACGACCACAGCGATGCGGGCCCTGCGATCGGACGTTGCCAAGGGACGACTCGAAAACGAGACTAGGAGAGCAGTAACGGGCGACCCTGGTCGGGTCGCGTCAAACGCAATGGTTGCAAACTATTACGGTTGGCCCGGGAGCACAAGCAAACGACACATAGAAGCAACCTCCCCGTGACTGCCTGCACCGGGGTCGGCAGAGTAGAGCCAAAGGGGTTGAGGAACGGCTCGGGCTGGGGTATGGGGCCCGCCGTCTACGGATCCGAGGGGCGGGGTCCCCTGAACAGGGTGCCAGTCGGCGTGATCCCTGGCGCTTTCTCGACGGCCACGGGCCACGGACCTCGGACCCTCGGTCAGACGGACTCGGGGTCGGACCCGGGGTCGGACCCGGGGTCGGACTCGGGGTCGGACCCGGACTCCCGGATGCGCTCGGCCAGCCACGTGAACCGGGCTCGGGCGGTCGCGTTGCGCACGGCCAGTCCCACGGCGCGGCGCGAGCCGACCACCACGACCAGCTGCTTGCCGCGGGTGACAGCGGTGTAGAGCAGGCTGCGGCCGAGCATCATGAAGTGCTGGGTGGCGAGCGGAATGACGACCGCCGGGTACTCGCTGCCCTGGCTCTTGTGGATGCTGACCGCGTAGGCCAGCACGAGCTGGTCGAGGTCGGCGCGTTCGTACTCGGCGGCGCGGCCGTCGCCCAGCGCGACCCAGAGCTTGCCTGCCTCGGCGTCGACGCGCTCGACGATGCCGATGTCGCCGTTGTAGACGTTGCGGTCGTAGTCGTTCTTGAGCTGCATCACCTTGTCGCCGAGGCGGAAGGAGCGCTCGCCGCGGGCCAGCTCCGGGCGATCCTCACCGGGGGGATTGAGGCGGGCCTGCAGCGCGGCGTTGAGCGCGGTCGTGCCCAGCTCACCGCGGTGCATGGGCGCGAGCACCTGCACGCCGGTGACGCGATCGAACCCGAAGCGAGCGGGGATGCGCTCGCACACCAGCTCGACCACGGTGTCGCGCGCCGCCACCGCCTCGTCGCGGCTGACGAAGAAGAAGTCACCGCCGGCAGGACCGGCGTCGAGATCCGGCACCTGGCCTTGGTTGATCTGGTGAGCGCTGGTGACGATGCGGCTCTGCGCGGCCTGGCGGAAGATCTCGGTCAGGCGCACCACCGTCGCGGCGCCCGACGCGATCACGTCGGCGAGCACCGCGCCGGCGCCGACCGATGGCAGCTGATCGACGTCGCCGACCAGCACCAGCTGGGTGCTCGCCGGCAGCGCTACCACCAGCGCGCGGAACAGCGCCAGGTCGACCATCGAGCACTCGTCGACGACGACCAGATCGGCCTCGAGCGGGGTGGCGTGATCACGCTGGAACGCGCCGGTCTGCGGGTTGTACTCGAGCAGGCGGTGGAGCGTGACCGCCTCCTGGCCCGTGGACTCGGCCAGGCGCTTGGCGGCGCGGCCGGTGGGCGCGGCCAGGGCGAAGCGGCGGCGGGTGCGGCTGGCGAGTCCCACGATGGCGCGCACGATCGTGGTCTTGCCGACCCCGGGGCCGCCGGTGACGACCACGCACTTGTCGACGGCGGCGGCGATCACGGCCTGTCGCTGCTGGGGCGCGAGCTGCATGTTGGCCGCGACCTCGATCTCGGCGACCGCGCGTTCGACGTCGAGCGCCACGGCCCGCGCCGGCGTGCGGCACAGCTCGGCGAACGCGGCCGCGGCCTCGATCTCGAGCTGCGCGATGGTGGCCAGGGCCGCGGTGCGCCCGCGATCGCCGAGCACCTCGCGCACCACGGTGCCGCCGCGCTCGAGGGCCTCGAGTGCCGGTCGCAGCTTTTCGCGCTCGACCGCGAGAATCTCGGCGCCGCGATCGAGCAGCACCTCCTCGGGCACGTGGGTGTGGCCATCCTCGACCTGCTCGCCGAGCACGTGGACCAGGCCGGCGCGCAGGCGCTCGGGCGCGTCGCGGGCCAGGCCCAGCTTCTCGGCGATGCTGTCGGCGGTCCGGAAGCCGATGCCCCAGACCTCGGCGGCCAGGCGATACGGGTTCTCGCGCACCACGCGCACCGCGTCCTTGCCATACCGGCGCACGATGCGACCAGCGAACGCCGCCGACACGCCATGCCCGAGGAGGAAGACCATGACCGTCCGCATCTGGCTGAGCTGCGCGAACGCCGCCGAGATCTTGTCGGCGCGCACCGGGCCGATCCCGCTCACCTCGGTCAGCCGCACCGGCGCGCGCTCGATGACGTCGAGCGTCTCCATCCCGAAGTGATCGACGAGCCGCCGCGCCAGCTCGGGGCCGATGCCGGGGATGTTGCTGCTGCTCAGGTAGCGCTCGATGCCGACCCGGGTCTCGGGCTCGCGCGGCTCGAACCAGGTGATGCGGAACTGACGGCCGAAGCGGCGGTCGTCGACCCACTTGCCGCGCAGGTTGAGCGGCGTGCCCTCGCCCAGATCGAGGAGCTCGCCGATGACGGTGACCTCACCGGCGTCCTCGCTGTCGAAGCGGGCGACGGTGAAGCCGCGCTCGCTGTCGCGATAGACCACGCGCGCCAGCGTGCCCTTGAGGACCGCGACCTCGGGCGCCACGGCGGCCGTACCCGCGAACAGCGGGCGCTGCGCGCCGCTTCGTTCGTCGGACTCGCCCACCATGGGCTCGTCCTACCACGCGGCAATGATGTTGATAGCTACTTCAAATACGCCGGCGCCTGCACGGCCGAGCGGCACTGCCAGTTGAAGCTGCGCAGCTGGCCGGCCTCGCCGCGGGTGCGCAGGCCGGTGACCAGCTCGTCGGCGGCGGTGCGCAGCGCGGCGTCGGAGCGTCCGCCGTGATGCCAGGCCATGGCGACCAGGTAGGCCGACTCGCCCCAGTGCTCCTCGTACTCGTCGACCTCGCCGGCCCGGCCGAGGCCAAGCCAGTAATACGGCTTGCCGTCGCCGTCGCGGCCGTCGCGGGCGACGATGCGGCCGAGGCGGACCAGGGCGGCGCGGATCTCGCCGGCGCGGGTGCCGCCCACGCGGGTGGCGTGGACCTCGAGTGCGTCAGCGAGGATCGCGCTCATCCACGGCGAGCAGCCGTTGTAGCCGTAGCCCTCGCCGTGGGCGTCGGCCGAGTGGGCGAAGCAGCGGGCGTCGCGATCGGTCCAGCTCGACGGCCACGTCGCCTGCATGTCGAGGTACGTGGCGACGGCGGCGTCGGCCCAGCCCCGGAAGGTCGCCGCCTGATCGTCGGAGACCATGGCCGCCCACTCGTAGGCGTGGAGGGCGAAGCCGGCGTGGCGCTCGGTCCAGAAGTCGGCGCCGCCGGCGTAGCCGGGATCGGTCCACAGATCGTGGGTGCGCACGGCGACGTCCTCGGCGGCGTCGCGGAAGCGATCGTCGCCGGTGAGCAGCCAGTGCAACGCCATGCCCTGGGTGTAGTGGTACTTGAGGTCGTCGGCGGCGGTGGGGATGCTGATGCGCGTGGCCGAGCCGCGGCCGGTGACGCCGGCCCGGTAGATCGCGGCCTCGCGGTACGCCGAGGCCAGGGGCGCGGCGTCGCCGGTGATCGCGTAGCCGCGGTACATGGCGGTGGCACGATCGAAGAGCCAGACGTCGCGGCTGGCCTGCTGCGCGATGAACGCGTCGGTGTCCCAGCGGTCGTAGTCGCAGACACCGCCCCAGGCGTCGAGCGGCGTGCCGGCGATCTCGGCCTGGGGGACGATGCGGCCGAACGCGCCCGAGCCCGCCATCCACGCCGGCGGTAGCAGCACCCACACCTTGGGCCCCTGGGTGCCATCGGCGGCGACCAGGGTGGTGGCGACGTCGACGGCAGCGCGATCACCGCCGCCGGTGGCGCCGATCGCGAGCTCGAGCGAGGTCGGGCCCGAAATCTCGAGCTGGACCTGGATCTGGATGGCGCGCAGGGAGCCGTCGTCATACGCGCCGAGGCCGCGGCGGTAGCTGTCGAGGTCGTTTCCGCCGTGGGCGACGCGCACGGCGGGAGCCGAGGTCATGCCGCGCGGCAGCGGCACCGCGAAGTTCACCACCTGGGTGCCGCTCTGCCCAGCAGCCGGGACCAGCTGCACGGTGAGGTTGGGATCGAGCGGCGGACCGTCATCGTCGTCGCCGGCAGTGTCGTCACCGCCGGGGCCGATCTTGCCGACGCACGACGCGCACGACAGCGAGCACAACGATGCCAGGATCGCGAACGCGACGAGCTTCCCCTTCATCGAGCGGCATCCTACTCCAGGACGACGGTCTTGCCCGCGTACACGAGGACACGATCTTCGAGATGCCAGCGCACAGCGGCGGCCAGCACCACCTTCTCAAGATCGCGGCCCTTGCGGATCAGATCGTCGACCGCGTCGCGGTGCGAGCAGCGCACCACCGCCTGCTCGATGATCGGGCCCTCGTCGAGCTCGTCGGTGACGTAGT
>SXJR01000029.1 GCA_005779305.1 Myxococcales bacterium | reverse complement strand
TCAGGGTCCACCGCGCGCTGATGGGCTCGGTCGAGCGGTTCTTCGCCTTGCTCACCGAGCACTACGCCGGGGCGTTCCCGGTGTGGATGGCGCCGGTGCAGGCCCGGGTCATCGCCATCGGCGACCGCCAGGAGGCCTACGTCAACGAGGTGGCGGACACGCTGCGCAAGGCCGGCTTCCGCGTCGACACCCACACCGGCGGCGACAAGCTGGGCGCCAAGATCCGCCAGGCCCAGCTCGAGAAGATCCCGTTCATGCTGGTGTGCGGCGACAAGGAGGTCGAGGCACGGGCGGTGGCGGCGCGGTCGCGCGACGGCAGCCAGTTGCCACCGATGCCGATCGAGACCTTCGTCGAGCATCTGCGCACGGCGGCGGCCATTCCGCGGGGCGGCGTGACCGCCTGAGACGCGACACTGGACATTTGACGCCCCAAGCCGGCTCGACCTGAGGTAGAACCGGCGCTCCAACCGAAGACGAGGAAACAGACGATCCCCATGATGCGAAAGACCGACGTCCTGCCATGAATGGCCGTCCGATGGGCCGAGATGACCGCCGCCGTCCCCAGGGCGGCATGCGAATCAACCACCGTATCCGGGTCCCCGAGGTACGCGTCATCATGGACGAGGGCGATCAGCTCGGCGTCATGCAGACGCACGACGCCATTCGCCTCGCCGAGGAGAAGGGCCTGGACCTGGTCGAGATCTCACCCCGCGCGTTCCCGCCGGTGTGCACGATCATGGACTACGGCAAGTACAAGTACGAGCAGGCCAAGCAGACGCGCAAGGCGAAGAAACACGCGTCGACGGTCGAGATCAAGGAGATCAAGTTCCGCCCCAAGACCGAGGGCCACGACATGGACTTCAAGGTGAAGCATGTCCGTCGCTTCCTCGAGGAGGGCAACAAGGTCCGGCTCGCCGTCGTCTTCCGCGGCCGCGAGATCACGCACCCGCAGACCGGCATGAACGTCCTCAACCGTGTGGTCGAGGCGACGGCGGACCTGTCGTCCGTCGAGGTCACCCCCAACATGGAAGGCCGGCGCATGATCATGATCATCGCGCCCAAGCCCAACGTCGTGCGCAAGGCCCAGGAGATCCGCAAGCAGGTCCTGGCCGCGCTCCAGGCCAAGAAGGACCAGGCCAAGGCCGCCGGCAAGCCGCCTCCCGTCGAGGAGACCACGCCGGACGAGCCGGACGAGGACGAGATCAACGCCGACGTCGAGGACGAGGACGACGACGAGGCCGCCGAGGCTGCCAAGTCGGAATAGGGAGCGTCAGGTCCCTCGCGACCCTCGCGACCCTCGCCGCCGTGGGCGGTGCCTGCGCCGAACCGCAGACCCCGGGCGAGGAGCTGTTCGGGGCGTGGAGACAGGTCGACGTTGGAACCGGGATCGGCCAGCCGTGGGTGTTCCGCGACGATCTCACCTTCGAGAAGAGCGGCGAGCTCACCGGCGCCGGTACGTTCTTCGTCGAAGGACGCCGGCTCACCCTCGAGGAATTCCCCGATCCGCAGGGCGCGGATCGCCTGGCGTTCGACTATGTCGCGACCACGTCTCACTGGCTCGAGGCCGCGGCGTTTGCCGTCGGTCCAGTCAGCGGTCGGGTCGGGACGTGGCACGGCGTCGTCGAGAACCTGGTCGTCTGCGCCGACCAGACGTACACCGGTTCGCACCAGCTCTGGCACCTGGGAGACGCGATCGGTGGCCCGCTCTACGAGCGGATCTCGTTCTGAGCGCGAGGGTCGAACCCCGGCGTCCCACCGCTCAACCAACCGAAATCGCTGGAACAAGCTGAGCCCGGCCGGGTCCGCCCGGCGACCCACCTGTTCTCGCCACCGCGGCTCTTGCCAAGGGGCGCGGGCTCGTGCATAAACCGCCTTCCGCGCCATGCCCAAGGTCAAGACACATTCAGGTGCCAAGAAGCGGTTCAAGAAGACCGCGACGGGCAAGTACAAGTACCAGAGCGTGTTTCGCCGGCACTTGCTGACGGGGCGCACCAAGAAGCGGAAGCGCCAGCTCCGCAAGGGTGCGTACGTCGGCCCGGCCCAGCACCACCAGATCGCCGCGATGCTGCCGTACGGCACCTGATCGCCAGAGAGAACGAGACGAGGACGTATGCCCCGCGCTAAACGAGGATTCAAGGCCCGCCGCCGTCGCAACCGCGTGCTGAAGGCCGCCAAGGGCTTCCGTGGCAAGCGCTCCAGCTGCCACTCGGCCGCCAACGAGGCCGTGCAGCACGCCTGGATGCACATGTACCGCTCGCGCCGCGTCCGCAAGCGGGACTTCCGCGCGCTGTGGATCCAGCGCATCAACGCCGCTTCGCGCGTCGTCGGCAAGAGCTACTCGAAGCTGATGGGCGGCCTCAACAAGGCCGGCGTCGCGATCAATCGCAAGATGCTCGCCGAGATCGCCGTCAGCGATCCGCAGGCGTTTCAGGCGATCGTGAGCGCTGCTCGCTGATCGTGAACTGAACGATCACCGGGCCGCGGCCCGGAGCGAATCCGAGGCCGCCACCGAGCGGCCTCGTTCGTTTTCGGTTACGTCACCACGGAACGCCATCGGGACTCAGCCCATGCCAACCACGTCTACCGACCTGATCGCGCAGCTCGAACGCCTCGGCGGCGAGTTCGCCGCGGCGATCGCGCCGCTCGCCGACGAGCAATCGATCCGTGCGGCCCAGGCTCAGTACCTGGGCAAGAAGGGCCAGGTCTCCGACGTCATGAAGGAGCTCGGGCGGCTGCCGCCGGCCGAACGCCCGCTGGTCGGTCAGGCCGCCAACAAGGTCAAGGACACGATCGCCCTGGCCGTCGAGGAGCGCCTCGGCGCGCTGGCCGCCGGCCGCCGCGCCGCCGACCTCGCCCGCGCCGTCGACCTCACGCTACCCGGCCGCCCGGTCGGCGGCGGTCACCTGCACCTGCTCACCCAGGTCCGGCTCGAGCTGGTCGAGATCTTCGCCGAGATCGGCTTCGCCGTCGCCGAGGGCCCGCAGGTCGAGACCGACTGGCACACGTTCGAGGCCCTCGCCATCCCCAAGGATCACCCCGCGCGCGACATGCAGGACACGTTCTACGTCGCCGACGAGATCGTGCTGCGCACGCACACCAGCCCGGTGCAGCTCCGCACCAGGCAGACCCACACGCCACCCCGCCGCATCGTCGCCCCGGGTGTGGTCTACCGCCGCGACGACGACGCCACTCACTCGCCGATGTTCACGCAGATCGAAGGCCTGGTCGTCGACGAGGGCGTGCGCGTGAGCGACCTCAAGGGTGTGCTCCTCCACTTCGTCAACCGGTTCTACGCCCGCCTCACCGGCGGCGCCGGCCTCGACGTCCGCCTCCGTCCCAGCTACTTCCCCTTCGTCGAGCCCGGGGTCGAGATCGACATGTCGTGTGGCTTCTGCCGCGGCGCCGGCTGCCGGCTGTGCAAGGGCTCGGGCTGGATCGAGATCGGCGGCGCCGGCATGGTCGACCCCGATGTCTTCGCTCAGGTCGGCATCGACAGCGAGCGTTACACCGGCTTCGCGTTCGGCATGGGCATCGAGCGCATGGCGATGCTTCGCCATGGCGTCAACGACATCAAGTACTACTACGAGGGAGATTTGCGCTTCCTCGATCAGTTCTAGTCATCCCTGTTCCGAGGAGCCCGCGATGAAGGCGGTCTGGTCCTGGTTGCTCGAGCTGTGTGATCTGTCCAACGTCCCGACGGTGGAGGAGGGCGCGCGCGCGCTCACCGCCGGCGGCCTCGAGGTCGAGAGCCTGGTCGATCTCGGTGCCGGCTTCGGCGGCGTCGTGGTCGCCGAGGTGGTCGGCAAGCGCCCGCACCCGGAGAGCAACAAGCTCACGCTGGTCGACGTGATCACCGCCCGCGGCGGCGCCGCCACCCAGGTCGTGTGCGGTGCGCCCAACGTGCCCGAGCCTGGCCGCAAGGTGCTGTGGGCGCCGCCCGGCGCCACCCTGCCCGGAGGGATGACCCTGGCGGTGAAGGCGGTGAAGGGCGTCGAGTCGCCGGGCATGTTGTGCTCGGAGACCGAGCTCGAGATCGGCGACGATCCGAGCGGCATCATCGTGCTCGACGCCGACGACGGCACGCCGCTCGGCGCCCGCGCCCAGCAGGCCCTCGGCGTCGCCGACTGGGTCCTCGACGTCAACGCGCCGGCCAATCGCGGCGACTGCCTGGGCCACCTCGGCCTGGCCCGCGAGCTGTGTGCGCTCCTCGGCGGGCGCCTGGTGCCACCCGCACCCGAGCCGGATCTCGAGGCGCTCGCCGCCGATCTCGACGCCGCCGCGCTCGCCGACGTCACCATCGGCGACCCCGAGGGCTGCCCGCGCTACGTGGCCCGCGTCATCGACGGCCTGACCGTGCGGCGGTCGCCGCGCCGCTTCGCGCAGCGCCTGCGCGCCGTCGGCGTGCGCCCCATCTCCAACCTGGTCGACGTCACCAACTACGTGCTCTTCGAGCTGGGCCAGCCGCTCCACGCCTTCGACTGGCACCACGTCCGGGGCGCTCGCGGCTCGCGCGACGCGACGCGCGGTGGGGTGAATGCCGGGGGCCTGTACCCCGGCAGAGGGGACGGGAACGTCCCCTGCGTGATCGACGTGCGTCGCGCCCGTGCCGGCGAACGCATGACCACGCTCGATGGCCAGGAGCGCACCCTGGTCCCCGACGATCTGCTGATCTGCGACGGCGAGCGCCCGGTGGCCCTGGCCGGAGTGATGGGCGGCTCCGACAGCGAGGTTTCGGCGACGACCAGCCGCGTGTTGCTCGAGAGCGCCAGCTTCCAGCCGCGCTCCATCCGCCGCACCGCCCGCCGCCTCGGGCTGCCGTCGGAGGCGTCGCAGCGCTTCGAGCGCGGCGTCGATCCCGAGCTGGCGCCGCTCGCCGCCGCCCGCGCCGCCGTCCTGCTCGCCCGGCTCGGCGGCGGCCGCATCGCCCGCGGCCAGGTCGACGTGTATCCGCGCTCGCCGATCCGCCCGATCGTGCCACTCCGCCTGTCCCGCATCCGCTCGCTCATCGGCGCCGACCTCCACCCGGGCGAATGCGAGGCGGCGCTCCTGCGCCTGGGCTGCGAGGTGGTGCCGGACGGCGAGGGCCACTGGAAGGTAACGCCGCCGTCGGCGCGCGCCGACCTCGGCCGCGAGGTCGATCTGATCGAGGACATCCTGCGCGTGCACGGCTACGGCAACGTGCCCGCCACCTTGCCGGCGCTGCGCGTCGGACCGGCCCAGCTCGTCGATGATGTTGCCGATCGCGCCCGCCGGGCGCTGGCCGGCGCCGGCCTGGCCGAGGCGATCACCTTCGGCTTCCAGAGCCGGGATCGCGCCGCCGCGCTGGGCCTGGCCACCGACGGCAGCGATCGACGAGCCCATCCAGTCGCCCTGCGCAACCCCATGAGCGCCGAGCAGGCGGTGATGCGCACCTCGCTCCTGCCCAACCTGCTCGCCGCCGTGGCCCGCAACGCCAGTTACGGCATCGCCGACGTGGCGCTGTTCGAGGTCGGCGCGGTGTTTCTGCGCGCCGCCGGCCAGGCCCTCGACGGCGAGCCGACCGCGCTGTGCGACGAGCCGCTCCACGCCGCCGCGGTGCTGGCCGGCGCGCGACCGCGCTGGCTGGGCGCGCCGCAGCCGTGGGACGTCTTCGACGTGAAGGGCGTGCTCGAGGCGCTCACCCGTGCGCTCGGCGCCGGCGAGCTACGCACCGTCGCCGCGTCCGACATCCCGTACCTGCACCCCGGCGTCGCCGCCCGCGTGCACGACGCTGATGGCCGTGTCATCGGCGAGCTGGGCGAGGTCCATCCCGCCGTGCGCGAGCGCCTCGGCGTCGAGGGGCCGGTGTTCATGTTCGACGTCGCGCTCGGCGCCTTGCCGGCGGCGGCGCCAGCCCGGATGCGGTCCATCCCGCGCTTCCCGGCCAGCGCGCGCGACGTGTCGCTCCTGCTCGACGATCCCATCCCGGCGGCGAGGGTGCGCGACGTGATCTCCGCGGCCTCGCAGGACCTGGTCGAGACCGTGCGCCTGGCCGAGGAGTACCGCGACGCCGCCAGGCTCGGCGCCGGCAAGAAGAGCATGTTGTGGTCGATCAGTTATCGCGCCGCCGACCGCACGCTCACCGACGCCGAGGTCGACGCCGCCCACGAGGCCATCGTCGCCCGCCTGGTCGCCGAGACGCCGGCCGAACGGCGCTGACGCTGGCCGCCGCGGGCGGGTCGAGGGAAGACACGAGTCGCGATCGCCTGCTTCGTAACATCCCGTGATCAGACGGGTTGTGGAGGGATCTGCCGAAGATCCTGCGATCTCGCGGCCTTGTCGCCACCGCCGTTGCAAGTTGTGATAATGTCAGCACGTTCCACCCCTCGGAATCACGCCCAGCCGGTAGGCGGGCTTGCAAGGAGCAAGCGGAGGATGGCGCGCATGACCAAAGCCGACATCATCGAGGCGGTCTACGAGAAGGTAGGCGGGTTCTCCAAGAAGGAGGCCGCCGAGATCGTAGAGAGCGTCTTCAACCAGATCAAAGAGACGCTGGAGCGCGGGGAGAAGATCAAGATCTCGGGTTTCGGGAACTTCATCGTCCGCGAGAAGAAGGCCCGCATCGGCCGTAACCCGCAGACCGGCGAGGAGATCACCATCTCCGCGCGCCGCGTGCTGACGTTCAAGCCGAGCCAGGTATTGAAGAACATCCTGAACGGACAGCCTGCCGCGTGATCAGCGGTCGCCGGACGGATCGCGGTGCTGACCGCGGTTCGGCCCTTCGACAATGCTCAGGACAGGCTTGCGGACCGGGGCGCGATGCAGTATCTCGTCGGTCCCTCCCGGGGCGTAGCGCAGCCTGGTAGCGCACCAGACTGGGGGTCTGGGAGTCGCAGGTTCACATCCTGTCGCCCCGACCGGGACGGGACGGTCACCCAGGTGGCCGTCCCGGTTTTCTTTTCGCGCTCTTCGGGGCATGGTTCAGCCTGCGATCACCGTTCGTGCACCGCCGGTGGAGCGCGCGGGTAGGAGCTTCCGCTGTCAATGACTTCCAATGAGCGCCCCCTCGTGCTCATCACCAACGACGACGGGGTCACGGCGCCGCTGCTGTCCGCCCTCGCCGACGCCCTGACCGCCGACCACGAGGTCCTGGTGGTGGCTCCCGAGCGGCAGCGGTCGGCGGCCTCGCACGCGATCACGCTGCACAAGCCGCTGCGCGCCCGCGAGGTCTCGCTCGGCCGCTGGTCGCTGTCGGGGACTCCGGTCGACTGCGTCTATGTCGGCGTCCTCCGCCTGGCCGCCCGGCGCCCGGCGCTGGTCGTCTCGGGCCCCAACGACGGCTTCAACCTGGGCACCGACGTCTTCTACTCGGGCACGGTGGCCGGCGCGCGCGAGGGCGCGCTGCGCGGGCTCGCCGGCGTGGCCCTGTCGATCGCGCCACGCGCTACCCACATCGCCGAGGCGGTCGCGTTCGCCGCGGCGTTCGTGCGCAGCGCCGTCGGTGCCCTCGGCGCCGGCGAGATGGTGAACGTGAACATCCCCGGCAAGGGCGAGCGCCGCTACGCGTGGACCACGCTGGGCCGCCGCCGCTACGCCGACGACGTCACCGAGCGCGCCGATCCGTGGGGCCGGCCGTACTACTGGATCGGCGGCGGCTCCACCGGTCACGACGACGTGCCCGGCAGCGACTGCAACGCGATCGCCGACGGCCTGATCAGCGTCACGCCGATGCAGCTCGAGCTCGACCACCACGCGCACGTGGCCGCGCCGCCGTTCGCGGTGGCCGGTTACGACCCGGCCCGCTGATCGCTCGCCGGAGACGGTGTTACGCTCGCCGGCGATGCGAGGCCTCGGGCTGGGACTGATCGTCGTCGCGACTCTGGTCGCGGCCTGCGCGTGCAAGCAGAAGTCGCCCGGCACGGGCGGCACCGGGCCCGGCGGCGACGGCGGCGGCACCGGTAGCGGCAGCGGCTTCGGATCAGGCACGGGCGATCCTGCGGCCTGCGACGGCGCGGCCGGCAGGATCGAGGGTCTCTACCAGGCCGCGGCCGGCGTCGAGCGCGCCGAGCCGACGACCGAGGTGAAGGACAACGTCGCGATGGTCCTGGCCGAGTGCCGGACCGCGCCCGATCGCGTGCTCGCATGTCTCGCCAAGGTCAACAGCGTGCTCCAGCTCGAGACCCTGTGCCTGGCCCCGCTCGACGACGAGGGCAGCGAGGGTCTGACCTTCCAGGGCAAGTAACCGCAACCGCAGCGGCCGGGGCGTGTCCCCGTGGGGATGGTAGGCTCGGCCGGCATGCGATCTGTCACGTTCCTGTTCCTGGGCGTCCTCACGCTCGCGGCCTGCGGCAACAAGAGCGGATCCGGAGGCGGCGACACGTTACCCGACGACCTGCGCACCGGCAGCGGCGCCGGCAGCGGCTCCGCCGACGGCGCCTCCGAGCTCGAACGCCGGAAGGGCGCGGCCTGTGAAGAGCTCGGCCCGCGTCTCACCGAGTGCGCGGTCGCCGACGCGCGCGCGACCATGACGCCCGAGGAGCTGGCCAAGCTCGACATCGAGAACACCGCGCCGGTCCACACGCGAGAGTTCGTGAAGTCCTGCAAGGGCCAGACGCTGTCGTCGCGCCAGGTGCGAGTCTACGAGGTGTGCCTGCGCGAGGAGACCGAGTGCGGGGCCCTCACGGCGTGCCTGGAGAACGCGAGCCCGAAGGCGCCCGGCACCGACTGACGGGCCGTGGAGTTCGCGGTAGCCTCGGCGCCATGACGAGGATGACCCTGCTGTCGCTGGCGCTCGCCGCGTGCGTCGCCGGATGCAAGAAGAAGTCGACCGAGGGCGCCGGATCGGCGACCGGCACCGGTGCCGGCACCAGCGGTCCCGGCACGGGCGCGCCGCCGCCCGCCCAGCGCCCCTCGCAAGGCCAGCTGCAGGCCATGCCGGCGCTGGCCTTGCCCGACGATCCGGCGCGCGACGCCAAGATCGCGCTCGGCCACGCCCTGTTCTTCGACAAGCGGCTTTCGGGCGACGGATCGCGGTCCTGCTACTCGTGCCACATGAACGAGAACGGCCTCGGCGGCGCCGACCCCATCGCCATCGGCGCTGGCGACAAGCCGCTCACCCGTCATTCGCCGGTCCTGTGGAACGTCGGCTACATGAAGGGCGGCCTGTACTGGGACGGCCGCTCGGCGACGCTCGAGGAGCAGGCCAAGGCCGCGTGGGGCGGCGGCAACCTCGGCGTCGGCGCCGACAACCTCGAGGCCAAGGCCAAGGAAATGGGCGCGATCGCCGGCTACAAGCCGCTGTTCAAGGCGGCGTTCGGCGACGACGCCGCGTCGGTCGATCGCATCGTCCAGGCCCTCGCCGAGTACGAGCGCACCATGGTCTGCGCCGACACCGCCTACGACAAGTTCGCCAGGGGCGACAAGGCCGCGCTCACCGAGGAGCAGCAGCGCGGCCTCGACGTCTTCCTGGGCAAGGGTCAGTGCAGCGCCTGCCACACGCCGCCGCACTTCTCGATCGCCATGCAGGTCGAGGGCGGGGTCTACTTCAACGCCGGGGTCGGCACCGCGGGCAAGGACGAGGCCGCCGTCGACGTCGGCCGCATGAAGGTGACCACGAACGCGTCGGACTGGGCCGCCTTCAAGGTGCCGTCCTTGCGCAACGTCGCCCGCACCGCGCCGTACTTCCACGACGGCTCGGCGGCGACCTTGACCGACGCGGTCACGTACATGTCGAACGGCGCCGCCCCCAACAAGAACCTGTCGGCGTTGCTCGGCAACAAGAACCTGACCGCCAGCGAGACCAGCGAGCTGGTCTCGTTCCTCAATAGCCTCGACTGCGCCGGCACGCTCGCCGAGCCGAAGCTGCCCTGACCAGCGGGTTGGTCCGATGAGTGAGCTGGTCTGGGGCGCCTACGACGTCGGCGCCGGCGAGCCTCACCCGACGGAGCCCCTGGATCCGTCGGGCGAGCCGTGGACGCACGCGGTCCTGTCCGACGCCGCCGACACGACGCTCGCGCGCCTGTGGGTCGGCACGATCCATACCCGGGTCGTCGCCGACTTCAGCTTCGACGACGCGCTCCACGGAACCGTCGACGCGGCGGTCCTGCCCCTGGTCGTCGACGGCTTCTTCGGCGACGACGGCCACACCCTCGGTTACTACCGCGACCGCGATCGCTATGGCGATGCCCGCCTGACCAACCTGCGCACCGGCTCGTGCTGGTCGATGAGCTGGGACTCGATCGAGGAGCTCGCGGCCGAGTTCAGAGCGTCCCCCCAGTTCGTGGCGCGGGCCATGCGCTGAGGAGAGCGCGGCTCGGTCAGGGGCTGCAGGCGCCGCTGGCGGTCGTGCACGTGAAGTAGTTCCACGGCTGGTTGAGGTCGATCGCCATGCTGTTGATGTTGGCGCCGCACTCGAGGTCGCTGGCGCAGGTCGGCAGGCAGACGTTGGTGCTGAATCCGGTGCTGCAAGCGAAGGTGCCAGTGCCGAGCCCGGTGCAGTTGGCGTTGCTGGTGCACTCGCGGGTGCAGACGCTCTTGTGGGCGTCGGCCTCGAACAGGATGTACGAGCAGTCGCCCGACATGCAGTCGTCGGGCGAGTCGCAGGCCGAGCCGTCGGCGCGGGTGCCGGGGGCGATGAACTCGCACGCGCCACCGGTGCACGTGCCGCGGAAGATCTGCGTCTTGTGGCTGGTCGCGCAGTCCGCCGAGGTGGTGCAGGTCGTGACCGACGTGCGGGTCGCGCTGAGGGTGTAGTCGTGAGCGGCCGCGACCGCGGGGCCGGCCTGGTTGACGCTCAGGTAGTACGTGCCAGCGGGCAGGTTGGTCACCGTCACGATCTCGGGGTTGAGCCAGAAGCTGGTGCCGAGCAGGCGGCCCTGATCGTCCCAGATGTAGACATCGATGTCGGGCGGCGTGGCGCCAGCCCACGACAGGTTGGCGACGATGCCCTCGCCGGCGGCGGCGGTGGTCACGCGGTACCAGTCACCCTCGGTGCCCGGCGTGTTGCAGATGCGGCCGGTCAGCGCGGTGGCCACGCCGATAGCGCCGGTCAGGTTGCGGGACGCGGCGGGGCCGTCGTCGCCGGTGCCGCCGTCGGCAGCGTCGTCGCCGGTGCACTGGGCCGGGCCGGCCACGCAGTCGCCGACCGCGCACTGGGGCTCGCCCGCGGTGGTGCAGTCGAACGAATCCTGGCACTCGGGCAGCGACAGGGTCAGCGTGTACGGGGTGGCGGCGGCCGCGTTGGCCGGCTCGTACTGGTACACCTCGATGAAATAGTCGCCGGCGGCGGCCAGCGTGGCCAGCGCGACCTCGGGACCGGCGCCGCCGGCGCCGCCCTGACCGACGACCTGGCCGGTGCTGTTGTAGACGAGGAAGTCGAGATCGGCGCCGGTCGCGGTCCACGCCGCGCTGATACGCAACTGGCCGGCGGCGGTCGCGGTCACCTTGTAGAAGTCGCCCTCGATCGCGGGCAGGCTGCACACCGCGTGGCCGTTGACCACCGTCGGCGTGTTGAGGGTGGGGAACGTCACCGTGGTGGCGACCGAGGGGCCGTCGTCGGGCTCCGACCCGTCGTCGCCGGTGCACATGGTGCCGCCGGCGACGCAGGTGTTGGTGGCGCCGTCGCAGACCGGGGCGCCGCTGGTCGTGCACTGGAACGAGTTGGTGCACTGCACGCACTCGAAGCTGCTGCACACCGGCGTGGCCGGGTTGGTGCACTGCGCGTTGGTGGTGCACTCGGCGACGCGGACGCCGAGGGTATAGTTTCCATTGGTCAGGCTGAAGCCGTCGGCGGTGTCGATGACCACGAACACCGAACCGCCGGCCGGGGCGACGAACTCGCCGACCTCGTTGGCGAGACTCACGTCGACGAGCAGGAGGCAGGCGCCGGTGCCGGGCGCGCCGGCGGCGCACGTCGAGGTGACGTACATGCCGAGGTCCTCCTCGGTCTCGAGCTCGAGCACGTAGGTGGTGCCGGCGGTGAGGCCGTTCAGGACGATCACCTGATCGGCGCCGTAGGGGCCGTAGTAGCCGCGCTCGTCGGCGCAGGCGCCCTCGGCGACATCGAGATCGTCGCCGCCCTGGAGCACCGTGCCGGTGTACGTCGCCGGGTAGGTCGAGAGCGTGGTGGTCTCCACGCCGCAGACGCCCCCTCCGGGCCCATCGGTGGCGGCGTCGGGGTTGTTGCCATCGCCGCCGTCGTCGCCGCCACACGCCGCCAACGCCATCAGGGATGTGATCAGGATGCAGGAGAGTCTGCGCATAGGAGCAGCGACCCTAAGCGAACCGCGTTCGGTGCGGCAAGTGGCGACTTCAGTAGCCACCCCAGGTGGTGCGCGGCGGGTGTGATCGATCAGCGAAACGGATCCGCAAACCACGGGTCGCTGGTCAGCTCGTCGTCGGTGAGCGTGCCCAGGAACGCCACCAGGGCGCGGGCCTCGGCGTCGCTGAGGTCGACGTTGCGCGGTGCGCCACTGCCGGGCACGCGCAGGCGCGGATCGAGGTTCGGGTGAGCTGACACGCCGCGGCGATAGTGGTCGACGACGTCGGCGAGCGTGGCCAGCCGGCCGTCGTGCATGTACGGCGCGGTCAACGCGGCGTTGCGAAGCGACGGCGACTTGAACAGCCCGAGGTCGCGCACCCGGGCGGTCTGTCCGCCCACGCCGACGTCATCGACGGTGGTGGTGGCATCGAGGCCGTTGCTGGTGGCGATGTCGATGAAGAACACGGCCTGGTTGCCGGGTACGCCCGGGCGCGGCGGTCCATTGAAGAGGTGGCAGCCTCCGCACGCGGCGCGACCGAAGAAGAGCTGCTTGCCCTGTTCCTCCTCGGCGGTGAAGCCGGGCTGCGGGATCCGCAGATCGCCGGTGGCAGCGAGAGCGACGTCGTAGCGGGAGCGGTACGAGACCAGCGAGCGCGAGAACTGGGCGAGGGCGCGGGCGATCCGCTCCGACGTGACCGTGCCATCGCCGAAGGCGCGCTCGAACAGCGGCGGGTAATACCCGGCGGCCGAGACCCGGGCCACCAGCTCGTCGAGCGTGAGCCCCATCTCGGTCGCGTTCTGGATGGGCAGGAGGACCTGGTCCTCGAGGGTGGCGGCCCGCTCGTCCCAGAAGAAGCGGCCGTTGCCGTAGAAGCGGGCGTCGGTCACGGCCATGGCGTTGCGCGTGGTGTGGCCGCCGGCGAAGCCCTCGGAGAAGCGTGCGGGGTCGGCGAAGGCGTGGCTCTGGTCGTGGCACGACGAGCACGAGACGGTCCGGTTGGCGGACAGCGCGACGTCGTAGAAGAGGACGCGGCCGAGGGTCGCGCCGTCGTCGGTCATCGGGTTGTCGGCCGGGGTGTTGTCGAGCGCGCGCACCGCCGGCGTCTGGTAGTGGGCAGGCAGGACCACGCCGGCGTAGGGGAAGGGCGGCTCGGGCAGATCGAGCACGCTGGTGACCTCCGGTGGCAGCGGCGTGTCGTCGCCGCCGCCGTCGGGATCGCCGCCCGCGTCGGTGGTGCAGGCGGCGAGGGCGAATGGCAGGACGAGCGAGAGGGCGATGCGATCGAGCGGGGATGTGGTCGGCATGACGGCTCCTGGTTGGGACCTGGCCACAGCAAGCCGTGCGCCACGCCCAAGCGCGCGGACCGACGACGAGCTGGCGCCGCGTCGTGCGGGATCCGCATCAGCGCACCGGGCGCGGCGGTGCCGTTCTCGCAGCGACCCGGATCACGGGGGGGCAGGCAACCGTCGCGCTGCTCAGCTGCTCAAACCGTAACGCTTGAGCTTGTCGTAGAGCGTGCGCAGCCCGATGCCGAGCTGGGCGGCGGCTCGGCGCCGGTTGCCGCCATGGGCGGCGAGCGCCTGTTCGATCGCCTGGCGCTCGAGCGCCTCGAGCGTGCCGCCGCCCGAGGAGGGCGGATCGCCTGGCGCCGCGGTGCTGGTCGTGACGCTGGTCTCGAGCCAGAGATCCCCCACGCCCAGGGTCGTGCCCTCGCACAGGATCACGGCGCGCTCGAGCACGTTGGCCAGCTCGCGCACGTGGCCGGGCCAGTCGGCCGCGACCAGCGCGGCCCGCGCCGTCGCGTCGCTGGGCACGAGTGGCCGTTTGAGCTCGCTGCAGATGCGGGCCAGGAGCGCGTCGGCCAGCGGTGCGATGTCGCCGCGGCGCGCGCGCAGCGGCGGCAGCTCGATCGGGAACACCGCCAGGCGATGGTAGAGGTCCTCGCGGAAGGCGCCGGTGCTCATCATCGCGGTGAGGTTGCGGTTGGTGGCCGCGATCCAGCGCACGTCGACGTCGATGGTCCGGTTCGAGCCGACTCGCTCGACCTGCCGCTGCTGGAGGGCGCGCAGCAGCTTGGCCTGCAGCTCGGGGCGGAGCTCGCCGACCTCGTCGAGGAAGAAGGTGCCGC
>SXJR01000241.1 GCA_005779305.1 Myxococcales bacterium | reverse complement strand
TGGGCGACCTGCTCGGCCGAGGGCGAGGTGCGATCGAAGGCGATCACGTCGCGGCCGCCCTCGACGGTGGCGTAGGCGCCCTCGCCCGAGCCGCGGGCGTCGCCGAGGCGGACCTCGACGTCGAGGAAGTCGAACCCGAGCGCCTGCGCCATCATCTCGCGGTACGGGACCGCCGGACCGGAGCTGAGCAGCGCCGGCGAGCGCACCGGCGCGGGCGCCGGCGTGGCCGCGTCGCCGTCGAGCACCGACTCGACGTCGTCGCCGCGCACCACGGCGTCGGCGACGGCGTCGGCCTGCCGCTCGTAGATGTCGCCGGCGTGGCCGATGCCACCGTCGAGCTCCACGCCAGCGCGCTGCTGCACGACGTGGGCGGCCTCGTGGGCGGCGGTGTGCAGATCGGGCGCGCGGTGGAAGGCGACGTCGTCGCCGGTGGCGTAGGCCTCGGCGCCGAGCGAGGCGGTCGCGGTGGCCGCCGCGCCACCCACGTGGGCGCGGACCCCGCCGACGTCGTGGGCGCCGAACGACGCCTGGATGGTGTCGAGGAACGGCAACGAGCCGCCGTCGCCCTCGATGCCGACGCTGACCGTGCTCATCACGTCGGGGCCGGTGAGCTCGCCCTTGGGCTGCACCGGCGCCGTCGTGCCGGCCGTGCCGGTCGTGCCACCGGGCTCGGCAGGGCGCGAACCATCGGACGCGGCACCATCGACGGGGGCGGCGGCAGCTTCGGTGCGTGCGGCCTCGACGCCGGCGGCGCGCATCGGGTTCTGCACGCTCGTGACCAGGCCGGTGGTGCGGCGATCGGCGCGGCCACCATTGAGCTCGGCCTGGGTGACGCTGCCCTGCGCAACCTCGAAGCCGCCGGCGGCGACGCGGGCCGCGCTGCGGGCGTCGCTGCGATCGAGCGCGGCCGATCCGGTGCTGAGCTCGACCAGCCGCTCGTTGAGCCGGCACAGGGTCTCGAGGTTGTCGCGGGCGTTGGCGTCGCCCAGGAGCCGGCGCTGATCGGCGGAGAGCCGGGCGTCGATCAGGCCCATCAGGCGCACGTTCTCGCGGCGCACGTAGATCTTGGCGTCGGCGAGGGCGATGCCGTGGTTGTTCAGCCAGCGCTCATTCCGGCCACGCGGCGTGGCCCGATCCGGCGCCGGTCCGGTGTCGTCGCCGGGCTCGCGCACATCGGGGATCAGCTCCTCGACGGTGGTGGCCGGGCGTGCGTCCTCGCGGGCGCGTTCGACGCGGGTGATCGACTTGATGCGCTGGGCACGGTCGAAGCGCCCACCCAGTCGGATGGTGTGCTGGCGTCCGCCGTCGCCTGACTCGTTGTTGAGCTGATCGTACGTGACCGCCTGCCGGAACTGCAGCGGCTCGCGGCCCTCGTCGCGGCCGGTCACCCAGTTCGAGAACACCACCGAGTGGTTGCCGGCGCCGCCGCTGCGGCCGTTGTAGATCCACAGCCAGTCACCGGGCTGGAGCTCGTCGAAACGGCTGAACGGGAAGGTCGCGAGGTTGGCGACGGAGTTGCCGGTACCGGCCTCGCCCTCCTCGGCCAGGTGGTTCGCGAACGGCATCGTCGGTCCCGCGCCGGCCCCCAGGACGACGTTGCCGGAGTTGTCGAAGTTGCCCGAGACTCCCGACGCGCTCGACGAGCCGGCCACGCCCGCGTAGGCGTTGACCATGTTGACCCAGTGGCCGCACATGCGCGCGGCCATGCGCTGGGTCTCCTCGGTCGAGCCGCGGCGATACATGCCGTTGGCGAGGATGTGGGCCGAGATCATGATGCGCTGGCCCGCCGTGAGCTGGCGCGTGGCGCCGGCGCGCGGGGTGCTGTCGTTGAACAGGCGATCCGGGATGAGGTGCGGTTCCGCGGAGATGAACGTGCTCAGCGCGTCGCGCTGGCGGTCGGTGAAGTACTCGCGCGCCGCCGCCGCCTCGAGCCGGCCGCCGAAGACGTGGAGGACGTCGGCGAAGAAGGTGTTGAACGCCTCGGCAAACGACGTCCATGCCCCGAGGTCCGGCGCGGCGGTCTCGGCCGCCGGGCCCGCGGCCGGCCCGTCGTCGATCCCATCGCCGTCGAGATCCTCGCGTTGCACCGCCGGGCCGCCACTCGGACCGCGGTGGGCCATGGTGTCGAGGAGCTGCTCGGCGCTCTCGCCGCGCACGACCTTTTCGGCGACAGCGTCGGCGTGCAACTCGTAGGTGTCGCCGCTCTTGCCGACGCCGCCGTCGAGCCGGACCCCGCCGCGCTGCTGGACCACGTGCGCCGCCTCGTGCGCGGCCTGGCGAAGATCGGGCGCGCCGGCGAAGGCGACGTCGTCGCCGGTGGCGTACGCGCGCGCGCCGATCACGGCGGCCGCATCGGCGGCCGCGCCGCCGACGTGTGCGTGCACGCCGGTGACATCGTGATGACCGAAGGCCTTCTGGATCGCGGTCAGGTGCGGCAGCGAGCCGCCGCTGCCCGCCACGCCGTCGCGGGCGACCAGGTGGACCGCGAACGGATCCATCGCTCGGATGCGGCCTCCGTCGGCCTGGATCGCGCCGGCGCTTCCGGCGTCGCGGCTCGGCGCCGGCTCAGCCCGGCGCGCGCGCTCGCTGCCGCGCTCGCGCACCTGCGGCAACAGCGCATCCATCGCCAGCGTGCGCGACATCTTGCCCGGCGCCTGCTTGCGCCGCTTGCGCGCGAGATGTGGCTCCTCGATGTCGAGCTTCAGCTCGGCATCGGCGTCCTCGGTCGGAGGCTCGTAGCGCCCCTCGAGATCCATCGCCACCACATGAGTTGTTACGGGTAGCGATGTGAAGATCTACCCTGCGATTTCCACCGCCTGCGACGGATTCGTATGTCGACTCACCGTTCGATGATGATGTCCTCGGGTTTGGTCTCGATCACCTCGATCTGGACCTCGCCCGAGGGGGGTGGCGCAGACTTTGCGCCGTCGGTCTTGTCGCCGGGAGTGGCGGCTGGCTTGGGGGCCGGCGCCTCCACGACGATCGTCTCGACCACCGGCGTCCTGTCCTCGGAACGCTCGACCGCGGCGATGTTCACCGCCTGCTGGGGCTCGAGGCTCTCGCCGCCGTCCTTCTCGGGCTCGACCTCGACCCGGCCGGCACTCTTGGGCCAGGCCGGGCCCGACGAGACTTGACCGCCACACGCGGCGAGCGCGAGCAGCGTGGCGGCGACGAACGATCGCATCTTCCAGTCGTAGCACCGCGCCGGGGCCGGCTCAACGATCCCGTGCGTCACCGCTTCCCTCCGAGCCCCCGCTCGTCCTGAGCCGG
>SXJR01000240.1 GCA_005779305.1 Myxococcales bacterium | reverse complement strand
CCCTGTCGCCAGATGTCCGAAGAGCGAGTCGGTATGGAGCTTGGCTTCGTCGGCCATGGGGTGTAACGCAGCGATGCCGCCGGGGAGCATCGGCTGCGCCAGCAGGGCGCGGCTCTGCGTCGCCATCCAGGTCCGCACACCCTCGAGCGCCGTCTCGAGATCCTGGCGATACGTGCGACCGGCGACAGTGTCGCGGAATGCTGCCGGCGCTCCGCTCGCGCCGCGCGCCACGCCGGGGGTGAGG
The DNA here is from genome assembly GCA_005779305.1 of Myxococcales bacterium. Classification (GTDB taxonomy): domain Bacteria; phylum Myxococcota_A; class Polyangia; order Haliangiales; family Haliangiaceae; genus UBA2376. Next base: position 26,821 of record SXJR01000240.1, on the reverse strand, counting down.
ATGCGGTCCACGGCCGCCGCCTCGGCGGCGGTGGCCACGTGGGTGCCAGCCATCGGGTCGTCGAACTGCTCGCGCATACGCTCGACGTCGGCGACGACTCTGGCGTGGGTCGAACGGTCGGCGGGTGTGAGCGCGGCGAGGAACGGCGCGAGCCGCCCGGCGCGCTGGAGATCCTGCACCAGCATCCGCCGCCGATCGCCGCTGACCGCGCCAAGGGTGGTCAGGATCTCGTGCGCTTCGTCGGCATCGATCGTCCCGCCGCGGGTCGCGAGCGTGCCGGCCCGGGCGACATGATCGCCGCGCGTACGGGCCCGCTGGATCCGGCCCAGTAACCCCTGGAACCGGCCCGTCCGCTCGGCCCGCTCGACGTGGTCGAGCAACGTGGTGACCAGCCCGTCGGCATCGAGCTGCACGATCGTGTCGGCCAGATCTTGCTCGCCCAGCGCGCGTAGCCAGCCGAGGACCTGGGTGACCTCGCTCTCCACGATCGCCGCGTGACCACCGCCGACCGTGAGCCGGGTGCGAATGTCGGCGTAGTGCGGCGAGACGCGGCGCTGGACTGCCGAGGTGACCGCCCGACCTGAGGCCGGCGCTGCCATCTGGTCCAGCAGCGCTTGCGCGGATTCGCCGGCGACGACCTTGTCGGCCACCGCATCGGCGTGTCGCTCGTATGCGTCGCCCTCCTCACCGACACCGCCCTTGAGCTGCACGCCGCCCTGCTGCTGGACGACGTGCGCCGCCTCGTGCGCCGCCGTGTGCAGATCGGGCGTGCTCGCGAACGCCACGTGGTCACCGACGGCGTAGGCGCTCGCGCCCATCGCCTTGCTGGCCTCGTCGGCTGCGCCGCCGACGTGGGCCTGGACGCCGGTGACGTCGTGGTGGCCGAAGGACTTCTGGATCTGATCGAGGTGCGGAAGCGGGGCGGAGGGCGCCGCGAGTCCTCGACCGGCGGCAGCGTGAACCACGTGGGTGGCGAACGGATCCTCACCCGCGGAGATCTCAGCCTTCCGCTGAACGGCGGCTGCTGGCCGGGTCAAGTACTCGAGGCCGTCGAGCGCCGCGTGCGGCGAATCGGCGCGACCCTGCACGGCTGGCAGGTGCTGCGTGAGCGAGACCTTGCCGGCTGCCGGGAGGCGCGAAACGTCGGGGGCGACGTCGGCCTCGTCGTCACCCCACCATCGGCGAACGTCTCGGGTCACACCGTCACCTCGCTGCGCTGGCTAATCCAGTTCGCCGCTCTGCAGGGCGTCGTAGGTGCGGCGGTCCATGACCAGGATCGCGGCGGTCAGGCACGGCACCTTGGCGTAGGCGCGGCCGTCGGGCGGCGGCGGGCACTCGGCGAACAGGAGGCCCTTGGCGACCACGGGCTTGCCGTCGTAGCGGGTGAGCTCGTCGGCGGGGCGGATGGCGTCGGCGTGCCACGGGGGCTGGAGCCAGACCTGGGTGCCGTCGTCGAGGCGGACGGCGGCGTGGCCGTCGGGCTTGGCGTCGGGCGCCTTGCCGCCGGCGACGTGCTGGTAGGTCCCGAAGACCTCGACCATCTCGCCGTTCTTGCGATCGCGGTCGGCGGCGGTGCGCACGGCGGAGTCGCCGAGGTCGCCGGAGTCTCCGGAGTCCGGCGCGGCGTCACGCGAGGGAGGCTGGTCCATGGGTTTGGTTCCGTTCGACGTGGTGTTGCCGCATCCGGCGGCGGCGAGCGCGAGCGTGAGCGCGATCCGGATCCTTCCGGCGGACAGGCACGGCGGATTCATCGCCGGGATTGGTATCACTTCTTCTCGGTCGACATCGTGGTCGGCGTCTTGCCGTGCTGCTCGTGTACGTCGCGATGCTGTTCCTGGAAGGTCTGGCCCATGCGCCGGTTGCCCGCGGTGGGCAGGCCGTACATCTGCAGGACCCAGTCGCTGTCCAGGCTGCCGGCGTAGTTCTCCATCGTGATGTTGTCCGAACCGGTCGTGCTCTTGAAGATCACGCCGGCCCAGTGGAAGTTCCACGTGCTCTTGTTGGGGTTCGCCGAGTCGCCGCCCGACGAGATCGTGTAGGCGTCGCCGACGCCCGGGTTGGCGTGACGGTTGATCCCGACCTTCTCGTCGAAGGCCTCCTGATCGCCGCCGGCCATGCCGAGGTACGGGCCCATGATGTCGGCGATGAGCTGGTTCTGGACCTTGGCGGCGTCGAAGTACTCGATCAGGAGCGCGCGCACGGTCTTGGCTCCGACCTTCTTGTCGAGGAAGGCCTGGTAGCCCTTGTTGGCCGCGTCGTAGGCCGCCTTGGCCTTGGTCAGCCGGGCCTTGAAGGCCTCCTTCTTCTTGGCGAAGTCCTTCTCGAGCGCGGCCAGCTGATCGGCCTTGTCGGCGGCGCCGGCGGCCTCGACCGCGTCGACCTTCTGCTTGTGCGAGGCCTTGAGGGCGTCGAAGTCGGCGACGACATGCTCGGTCTCGGTCTTGGCCGACTCCAGCGTCGCGTGCAGCGCGTTGAGATCGTCGAAGTAGTCCTTGGCTCCGTCGTAGGCCGTGCCGGCCTTGGCGATCGCCGCCTCGACGTCCTTGAGCACGGTCTTGGCGTTCGGGATCTTGTCGCCGAAGTGGTTGACCATGATCTCGTACTTCATCATCTCGGGATCGCTGTACGTCGCGTTGGCCGGCTTGCCGTCCTTGCCGACGTACTCGGCGCGCAGGCCCTTGCCCTCGGCGAACGCGCCGCTGACGGTGCGAGCGGCGTTGCCGCAGTCGTTGGGAATCTCCTTGGTCCGCGAGATGTCAGCGGGCTCGACGGGTTTGACTCGATCGAGGACCTTCGCTGGCTGGTCGAGGTCGCCGGGCGGCGCGCCCGAGACGCTGCCGCCGGCCTTGACGAACTTGATCGGTGCGTTCGCCGCCTTGAGGTCGGCGTTGATCGTCGGCAGCCGGCCGGCCAGGACGTACAGCTCCTGCGAGCCGGCGATGCTGTCCTGCGCCACCGCCGAGGTGCCGTCGTCGGCGACGCGCAGCTCGTTGCCGTTCGCCGCCCAGTGGGTGTTCTGCTTCGAGTCCTCCTCGCCCGAGACGCTGAAGTCCTTGAAGCGCTGGACGGCGGCGCCGCTGCCGCCGCTGACCTCCGTGACGCCGCTCGAGCGTCCGACCGATTCGCCACGCGCGGCGCGCGCGCCCCAGGTGTCGGCCTCGACCTCGAGCGCGGAATCGTCGTTGAGGCCCACGCCCTTGAGCTGGGTGGTCGCGGCGACGCGGCCCTCGCTCTGCTGGACCACGTGGGCGAGCTCGTGACCGATCAGCTCCTGGCCGCGCGCGCTGCCCGGATCGTACTGGCCCGGCGCGAAGTGCACGTCGCTGCCCTGCGTGTACGCGAGCGCGCCCATCGCCGGCGCCTCGGCGCCCTGGTGCACGCGCACGTTGCTGAAGTCGAAGTCGAAGGCGTCGGCCATCTTGGCCTGGACCGGCGCCGGCAAGAGCGCGCCGTTGCCGCCTCCCGGCGTCGCCCCGGGCGCGACCTCGTCGCCGGACGCGCGGCGCTGGATCGCCTCGGTGCGGGCGCGCTTGCCGGGTGCGATCCCGCCACGTTGCGCGTCGTTGTCGAGGTCGCCCGTTCCTGTTCCGCCGTGGGCCTTCATCTGTACGTTGTACGCCGGTTCTGGCCTCGACCTACCCTGACCTCACGTGCGCCAAAGCCGCGAATTGCCTGTAGTTAGCCCGGGCACATCGGCTATTCTGGCCCCAGGCCTCGCCGGGAGAACCGATGTCCGCTCGTCCATTGATCTGCGCCTCGCTGATGACGGTCCTCTGCGTCGCGTGCGGGAGCTCGGGTGACGACGACGGCGTCGACCCCAACACCGACAGCGATGGCGACACCATCACCGACGGCGACGAGGGCGCAGGTGCCGTCGACACCGACGGGGACGGCACGCCCGACAGCCAGGACACCGATACCGACGGCGACGGCATCGACGACTACCGCGAGGCCGGCGACACATCTCCGGCGACGCCGCCGGTGGACAGCGACGGCGACGGCACGCCCGACTTCCGCGACACCGACTCCGACAACAACGGCATCCGCGACGGCGACGACGGCACCGGCGACGCCGACGGCGACGGTCGGCCTGACTTCCAGGACACCGACGACGACAACGACGGCCTCAGCGACGCCACCGAGATCGGAGATGCCGCCAACCCGAACGACAGCGACGGAGACGGCACGCCCGACCACCAGGACACCGACTCCGACAACGATGGCCTGCCCGATATCGGCGAGGGCATCGGCGACGCCGATGGCGACGGCATCGAGGACTGGGTCGATCCGCGCAACGACGGCCCGCCGCCGACCCTGACCTTCACCGCGATCTCGACGACCTTCAACAACCCGATCGGGATCGACTATCACCAGCCGACCAACTCGGTGGTGATGTCGGTGAACTACCCGACCGGCGTGCCCTCCAACATCGAGCGCGTCCAGCTCGACGGCACCCACGTGCCGTTCTCGACCTTCATGGGCATGACCGACGAGGTCAAGATCGCCACGGTGCGGCCCGGCAACATGGGCGGGTTCATCGCCGGCGACCTCTTCATCGGCAACGGCATCGACGGCCAGATCAATCGCGTCACCGACAACGGCGCCACGCTGATCAACCCGTGGGTGGATCTGCCGGGAGTCAACAACGGGCTCATGCGCGGGTCGCTCTACCTCGATCGCACCGGCGTGTTCGGCGGCGACCTGATCGTCGTCACCACCACCGGCGAGGTGTGGCGCATCACCTCGGCGGGCGTGCCCACGCGCCTGGCCGCGGTCGGCGTCCACCTCGAAGGCATGATCGTGGTACCGCCGTTCCCGGCCCGGTTCGGTCCGCTGGCCGGCCAGATCATCGCCGGCGCCGAAGGGCAGGGATTGCTTTACGCCATCAACGCCGCCGGCGCGGTCACCACCTACACCCTCGGCGTGGCGGTCGAGGACATCGATCTGGTCGAGCCCGAGGAGAACTTCTTCGGCGTCAACTACGGCACCGGCCGCCTGCTCGGCGTCCCCAGGGAGGCGTGGCGATCGATCCACGGCGACGTCGTGTTGACCCAGGAGGCGGTGACCGCCGGCACCACCGGCCTGTTCCGCATCTACTGGAACGGCACCACGCTCGCCGCCCAGGCGTTTCCGCTGGGCGCTGGCTCGGCGACCGTCGCTCAGTGGGAGCACGTGACGTTCGCCGCCGCCGGCATCGTCGAGATCCCCTGATCAGCGCTTCTTGCGGGCGGCGGGCGGCTTCCGCTTCGCCGCCGGTTTCCGCGCCGGCTTCGCCGCCGCCGGCGCGCCGATCTGCGCGACCAGCTTCCTGGGTGCCTGGGCGCGGTAGCTCTCGTCGAGCCAGGCCTTGAGCATGTCGATCGGCAGAGGCTGGTCGTCGGGGAACCTGGCGGTGACCCAGCCGCTCTTGCCGAGGCCGTAGGGCGTGGGCTGGCAGAACGGCAGCATGAGCGCGACCGCGGCCGACTGCGGCAGCTTGCAGCCGATCGAGAATGGTTCACCCTCGAGGCTGAGGTAGGCGAAGGTCTTGTCCTTCACGGCCAGATCGAGATGTCCGGGCCACGGGCTCTTGGTGTGCGTGCCGGGATAGGCCAGCCCGAAGGCCCGAAGCTCTTTCAGGACCGCATCGGAGGCACGGGTCGCGCGCTTCGCCATCACGGCGAGCCTACCGTCGATCGTCCCGGCGGTGGTAGAACCGGAGCGTGCGCCTCCTCCAGGAATGCTTCGTCGCGAATCGGAAGTGGGCGGCCTCGGAGCTGCGCGACGATCCCGAGTACTTCAGACGGCTGCAGTCGCTCCACAAGCCCGAGATGCTGTGGATCGGGTGCTCGGACGCGCGCCTGCCGCCCAACGAGATCATCGGCCGCCGCTCGGGCGAGCTGTTCGTGCACAGGAACGTCGCCAACCTGATGGTGCACTCGGATCTGAACTGCCTGTCGGTGTTGCAGTTCGCCGTCGACGTGCTCGGCGTCCGGCACGTGATCGTCTGCGGCCACTACGGGTGCGGCGGCATCGAGACCGCGCTCGACCGCAAGCCCCACGGCCTCATCGACAACTGGCTCCGCCACGTGCGCGACGTGCGCATGGCCCACGACGACGAGCTGGAAGGGATCGACGATCCGGTCGAGCGCGTCAACCGCCTGTCCGAGCTCAACGTGAAGGCCCAGGTCGCCAACGTTTGCCACACGACGATCGTCCAGGACGCGTGGCGGCGCGGGCAGGAGCTCACCGTGCACGGCTGGATCTACGCCCTCTCCGACGGCCTCTTGCGTGATCTCGGCCTCTGCGTCGAGCGTCCCGAGCAGATTCCCCCGCCGTACCAGATCGATTGAGGTAGGTTCGGCCCATGGGGTGCCGGCACTTCGTCCACGGCCTGGCCGTCGCGGCCATCGTTGTCACCGCGTGTGGCGGTGACGACGGCGATGGTGGACCGCCGCTGCCCGAGGTGACCGATCCGCTCGAGCACGTCGATCCCACGATCGGTACCGGCGGACTCGGCTTCGCCTACGGCGCCAGCTTCGTCGGCGCCGCGGTGCCGCACGGGCTGGTCAAGCTCGGGCCCGACACCAAGGGGCCGTTCGGCACCGTCGCCTTCCAGCACTACTCGGGCTACTGGGCGGGCGACGACATCGTCCAGGCCTTCACGCACCTGCACCTGCACGGCGCCGGCGTCGCCGACTTCGGCATCCTCGCCGTCATGCCCACGCGGGTCTTCGATCCGACCAAGACCCGTGCGGTCGACTACGAGGCCCGCTTCGCCAAGGCCGACGAGCGGGCCCGCGCCGGCAGCTACGCCACCCGGCTCGCCGACGGCACCGCGGTCGAGCTGGTCGCCACCGCCCGCGGCGCCCACCACGTCTACGACTTCGGTGGCGCGACCGGCACGCTGGTGATCGATCTCGCCAAGGCGCTGGGCGGCGGCGAGATCCTCGACGCCGAGATCCACCTCGATCCGATCGCGCACACGGTGCGGGGCCGCCTCACCCATCGCGGCGGCATGACCGGCAGCTACGGCGGCCACGAGCTCTGGTTCGTCATGCGGACCCGGCAAGACTGGATGGATCGGGTGGTGTGGTCGGGCGGCACGCCGGCGGTGTCGGGCACCGACGCGACCGGCACCGGCGTCGGCGCCGCGATCACGATCGCCGGCGGGCAGCCGGTCGAGCTCCAGGTCGCGGTCTCGCTGGTGTCGGCGGCGGGTGCCGAGGCCAACCTCGCCGCCGAGCTGCCGGCGTGGGACGTCGGCGCCACCCGCGCCGCGGCCGAGGCGGCGTGGCGCGAGAAGCTCGAGGTCGTGAAGATCACCGGCGGCACCGTCGCCGAGCGGCGCACCTTCTACACCAGCCTCTATCACGCGTTCCTCATGCCCACGTTCATAGGCGACGCCAGCGGCGCGTTCCAGCTCAAGACCATGACCGCGCCCGAGACCGCCACCGGCTACGCCCAGCTGTCGGACTTCTCGTTGTGGGACACGTACCGCACCGTGCACCCGCTCTACGCCTGGCTGGCGCCCGAGAGCGCGCACGACTCGACCTACTCGCTGGTCCGGCTGGGGGAGGCGCTCGGCGGCTGTCCGCGCTGGCCCATCGCCATCGGTGAGAGCGGCACGATGCTGGGCGCGAGCTGCGACATCGCGGTCGCCGACGCCATGGTCAAGGGCATCGCCCGCGGCGACGCCACGTTCGAGGGCCGGGCGTGGACGCTCCTGCGCGAGGCCGCGATGTCTCCGACGGTGCCGCCGCTCGGTCGCGGCGGCCGCAACCACGTCGAGATCTACATGCAGCTCCGCTACGTGCCGGCCAGCGTCGGCCGCTCGGTCAGCCACACCACCGAGTACGCGCACGACGACTTCGCGCTCGCCAACCTCGGCGACGCGCTCGGCCACGGCGCCGACGCCGACGCGCTGCGGACGCGAAGCCACGGCTGGCGCTCGCTCTACGACCCGTCGGTCGGCTTCCTGCGCGCCCGCGCCGAGGACGGGACCTTCCCGGGCGCGTTCGATCCGCTCGACCTCACCGACGACTACGCCGAGGCCAACGCCTGGCACTCGCTGTGGATGGCCGGCGCCCACGACGCGATCGGCATGGCCGAGCTGCTGGGCGGCCGCGCCGCGCTGGTGGCCAAGCTCGAGGAGTTCTTTACCGAGGCCCGCCGCGACTGGGAGACCGCGGATCCGTCGGCCGCCAACTTTCCGCGCCCCTACTACTGGCACGGCAACGAGCCCGACCTCAACGCCGCGTTCCTGTTCGCGCAAGCCGGCCGCCCGGATCTGACCCAGGAGTGGTCGCGCTGGATCGCCGAGACCCTCTACAGCGATCTGCCCGAGGGCGTGGCTGGCAACGACGACGGCGGCACGCTCGGCTCCTGGTACGTGTTCGCGTCGCTCGGGCTCTATCCCGTGCCGGGCAGCAACCGCTACATCGTCGCCTCGCCGATGTTCGAGCAGGCCCGCGTCGTCGTCGGCGGTCACGAGCTGATCATCGCCGCGCCCGGCGCATCGTCGCGGCGGCGCTACGTGCGCGGCGTGACCATCGACGGTACGCCGCTCACCGTGCCCGAGCTGGTGCACGCCCAGCTCCTCACCGCCGCGCGCATCGACTTCGAGATGAGCGACGCGCCGACCAGCTGGGGCCGCTCCGACTGAACCGATTCCGCGCCGCGGCTCAGACCGCGAGCACGCGGGCCATGCCGAGCTGCCACGCCGAGAACCGGCGGTTCTCGCTGCGCGGATAGACCGCGCTGAGCAGGTGGGCCGCGCCGACCTGCGCCATCACCCGGGCCAGGCCCGGCACCAGGCCGGGTTGCTTGCTCAGCGCGCGCGCCTTGGGCGGCAGCGCGCCGAGCGAGAGCCTGGGCATGGTCTGATCCATCCCGGCCCGTGCGAACGACGGATCGAGCACCCCGCCTGCCATGAGCTCGCCGAGCTGGACCGGATCCATGGTCTGGTTCCAGCGGCGGAAGGCGTCGTAGGCGGCGAACAGGCCGCCCCAGCGACGGTGCCACGCCACCTCGTAGTCGCGCAGGGTGCCGCCGGCGCCGAGCGTGCTGGCGAGCATTCGCGCGGCGACGATGCCGGCGCCGATGCCCGAGCCGTGGGCCGGGAACACCTGGCAGGCCGCGTCGCCGAGGAGCGCGACGTTGTCGCGGGCCAGGCGATCGTAGGGGCGGCGCAGCGGGATGGCGCCCTGACCGCCGAAGACCCGGGCGCCGACCCAGGCGTGCTCGCGCACGAAGCGATCGAGGATGGCCTTGCCCGACGGGAAGCCGAGCGACGGGATCGAGCCAGTGAGCACGCCGACGGTGTGACCGCCGTCGTGGAGACGCACGTTGAGCACCGAGAAGCCGCCGGCCACGCCCAGCCGCGCGTAGACCTCGCCGGGCGGGATGTCGGCGGCGGCGAACCACGCCCGCGCCGCCTCGTTGTCCTTGACCTCGAACACGGCCTGGGCCGCGGCGCACAGGTGCGCGGTGCCCACCGCCGACTGATCGAGCAGGCGCGCGCCGGCCAGGCCCGAGGCGTCGATGATCCAGCGCGCGCGCACGCGGCCCTGATCGGTGATCAGGACATCGCGGTCGCGGCCGAGCACCGAGGTCTCGCCCTGCATCACCGCGCCCGCTTCCTGGGCCTGACGCTGGAGCAACGCGACCAGAGCGCGCATGTCGACATCGATCACGTCGTGATCGCGCACGACCACGCGTCCGGCGTCGCTCACCAGATGGAAGGGGTGCGGTTCACCGAAACCGGCGCTGGCCGGAAGCTCGATGCCGGCCTCGGCCATCGCGGTGCGGGTGATGCCGTTGACCCAGCGCGCGCCGGCCTCGGCGAGCGGGCGGCGATCGACACACACGACCCGCGCGCCCTGCTCGGCGAAATACCGTGCCGCCGCGGCGCCGCTGGTGCCGGCGCCGACGATCGCGACATCGACCGAGGTCGGAAGGGACATCCGCCTTGGATACCACAGAACGGCAATTGCGGTCCGACCAATTTCGCGAGGCGTCGTCGAGTCAGGCGCGCCCGAGGACGATCCGGAACTCGCCCGCCAGTCCGCCTCCAGATCGCGGTGACAGGGGAATGATGCGAGCCGGGTCGTCGGAGCCGCAGCTGGTGCAGCTGTCGTTGGGCGGCAAGAACTGGTCGCCTGCGAAGTAGAGCTGCGTGGTCAGCGAGCGATGGCCGGGCGCCGACACGATGAAGTGGATGTGCGCCGGTCGCCAGCCCGGCCCGTTCCTGTAGTGGCCGGGGCGGATGGTGTCGATGGCCCAGGTGCCGTCGGCGGCGCTGGCGACCTGGCCGCGCAGCCGGAACGGGCCGCCGGCGGCGGTGGGCTCGTGATACGCGCCGGTCGCGTCGGCCTGCCAGACATCGAGCACGGCGCCGGCCAGGGGCGTGGTGCAGTCGCTGCCGAGCACGACGCCGTCGAGGGCGATGCGCTCGCCGGCCTCGGTGAGGTCGGCGATCATGGTGCGCGACGGCGCGCCGGGCCGATGGAAGGGACCGAGCACGTCGCTGGTGGTCGGGCTGCAGGTGGCGCCGTCGGGGAGGATCAGCGCGTCGAGGTCGCCGGCGGCGGCGTCGAGGTCGCCGGCGCCGTCGTCGCCACCACCGCACCCGACGAGCACCAGTCCGGCGGCGCCGGCGGAGGCGCGGCCCAGCAGACGCAACATGGCGCGACGATCGAGCGCGGCGAATCCCGGCCGCCCTGAGGCGCCGGAGCGAAGCGTGGGCGTGTCCAGAGGCGCGGTTCGTTTCATCACGAGCACTACACTGCCGCTTCCGCCGCCGTCACAAAAGCGATACTTTCATGCAGCACCATCAAGCAAAGCTGAATGCTCACCAGCCTGCGCCGGAACCTGTGGAACTGGCTCCCGACCTTCGCCGAGGTCGCCGAGACCGGCTCGGTCGTCGCCGCCGCGCGCCGGCTGTCGCTGACGCCGGCGGCGGTATCGCGCACCCTGCGCCTGCTCGAGGACGCGCTCGGCACGCCGGTGTTCAACCGCGTCGGTCGCGGGTTGGTGCTGAACTCCGCCGGCGAGGCGCTGCGCGACGCGGTACGCGCCGCCACCCGCGACGTCGACGCCGGCCTGTCGGAGACCCTGGGCGATCCGTTCCTGGGGCCGCTGCGGGTGTCGTCGCTGGGCGTGCTCACCGATCACTTCGTGGTGCCGGCGCTGGTCGAGCTCAAGCAGGCCCACGCCGCGCTGGTGCCCGAGCACGCGGTGCTGGGCCCGGCCGAGGCCCAGACGCTCCTGGTCCGGGGTCTGCTCGACGTCGCCTTCTGGTACGAGGAGGTCACCGCCGAGGAGATCGTCGCCGAGCGCCTGGGCCAGATCGCGGCGTCGATCTACTGCGGCCGCGGTCACCCGCTGTTCACCGCGCGCAAGCCGACGCTCGCCGACGTGCTGGCTCATCCGTTCTCGGTGCCGCGCATCGGCGACACCGGTCGTGTGCAGGACGGCTGGCCGTCGGACGTCCCGCGCAAGATCGGCATGCGCATCACCATGCTGCGCTCCAACCTGCAGGTCGCGCTCTCCGGCGCGCTGATCACCGTCTTGCCCGACGTGACCGCGGCGCCGCACGAGGCCGCTGGCGAGCTGCGCCGCTTGCCCGTCCTCGAGCTGCCGCCGATCGAGATCTTCGCCGCCCGTCACGCCGGCGGGCTCGGCCGCCGCCCGGGGCAGCTTGTCATCGACGCGGTGGTGCGGCTGCTGGGCGCCACCACCGCCGCCGCTACTCCCACCCGAACATCGCGTCGACGGTGAGCCGGTCGGCGCCGCGGGCGATGAGCCCGAAGCGGACGATGTCGAGGGCTCCGATCGAGCCGATGTCGACCGTGCGCGCGAGCGCCCCGTCGGCGAGGCGGCGGACGGTGATGCCCAGCGGTCGCGCCGGGTGTCCATCCACACGTCGACGCGTGGGAGCCGACGATCGCAGGCGCGGCGTCCCACGTTGCCTGGGACTGCCAGGCGATGACGCGGTGCGGGCGTCGATCGCCAGCAACGTGCGCGAGGTCTTGCCCAGATCGATGGCGGCGCCGGCGGTGGCGCCGCGGCAGCCATGGCCGATGCCGGCGGCCGAACGGACCCTGGCGAGCTGGGTCGCGACCACGAGCGCGCCGTCGCTCTCGAAGATCCAGGTCAGGCCCTCGCCGTCGCGGCGCAAGCGCTCGCGGATCGTGCGGCGGCCGGCGTGGACGACGATCGAGTCGCGCACCAGGTCGAAGCGTCGGACTGCGCGGCTGCAGGTGCTGCCAGCAGGAGCAGCACGATCAGTGAACCGTCGCCCTGAGCCGGCCGCGCCGCGGCCGAGTCGGCGGGCGCGCCCCGCTCATTTGATCTTGGCTTTGAGCTCGACGACTTCCGCGTGCGCCGGCTCGGTCTTGCTGGCCAGCGCCAGCGCGGCCTTGGCCTTGGCCTTGTCGCCCAGGGCCAGAAACGCGCGGGTGCGGCCGATGTGCGCGATCGCAGGGCGGCGGATCGTCGGGTTCACCAGCAGCGCGCTGTCGTAGCTGTACAGGGCCTGCTTGGCGTCGCCGGTCTGGAGGTACGCCTTGCCGAGCTGGAGCAACAGGTCGGTGTCCTGCGGGAAGATGAACATCGCCATCTCGCCGTAGGTACGGACCTTGGCCCACTTGCCGAGCTTGGCGTAACCGTCGACCAGCTCCTTGAGCGGCGCCACCTGCATCTGCTCGAGCATCACGTAGTGCTCGAGCTCGGCGAGCGCCGCCTCGGTGCGGCCGCCCGCCTTGTACAGCTCGGATAGCTCCTGATACGGGTAGCTGCGCTCGGGATCGAGTCGCTTGGCCGCGCACAGTTGCTGTTCGACGTCGCCGGCGCGGCCCTCGGCCTGGGCGATCTGCGCCAGCCGGGCCCGGATGTCGAAGCTGTCGTGGCCGGTGGTCACGAGCTGCTCGAACTGCTGGCGTGCCTTGTCGGCGCCGCCGGTGCGCAGGTTGACCTCGGCCATGATGTACATGGCGATCGGCTGCTTGGGGTCGATGGACAGGGCGGCGGTCGCGGCCGCCGCCGCCTTGTCGGCGTCGCCGGCGTAGTAGTGACCGAGCGCCAGCCGGGCCTTGGCCACGGCGTCGCGCGGCCTGGCGTCGGCGGCGATCTCGAGCGCCAGCACGTCGGACAGCCCGCTCGACGGCAGCCGGAACGTGCCCTTGTACGGCGCCAGCCGGAGCTCCAGGTACGTGCGGAAGTCGGCGTCGAACTGGGCCACCGTGCGGCCGGTGATCTTCTCGACCACCGCCGGCGTCTCCTTGCCTTGCCCGAACAGCTTGAGCCCCTCGACGATCTTGGGGAAGCCGTAGGTCTGCGCGATGTACTCGATCATCACCGACGACAGGTAGTAGGCGACCACCACCTTCTGGGGATCGGGCTGCACGAACTCGTAGTTGATGGTCGCCACCGACGGCAGCGTGTTCTCGAGCAGCGCGCCGTAGACGTCGGCGTCGTTCTCGCGCCGCCACGACGGATTGGCGATCAGCGTCTCGTACTCGCTCAGGCCCTCGGTGTACCAGCGCGGCACCCGCTGGTTCGAGAGCTGGATGGCGAACACGTGGCCCAGCTCGTGCCACAGCACCATGCCCCAGTTGATGTCGCCGTTGGACGGCGACATCGCCGTGATCACCTGGCCGAAACACACGCCCAGCGCGCCCAGGTTGGGCAGGCCGACGGTGCGCACGCTGTAGTGATCGGAGTCCTGGAAGAGCTCGAGCACCACCGGCGTCTTGGGCGTGAAGCCGTAACGCTTGACCATGTCGGCGAAGGCGCGCTCGATCACCGGCTCGAGGTAGCGGGCCAGTACCTTCTGCTCTTCCTTGTGGTAGCGGATCTTGAAGTTCTTGGACGACGAGAACGTGTAGTCCTTGGGGAGTACCTTCTCGAACAGGTTGAGCGTGTTGTAGGTGCGGACGTTGTACTTGTCGCCTTCCCACGACTTCTTGAGCCAGTCGATGCCTTGCTGCTCCTCGCCCAGGCGCAGGTAGCCGAGGCCGGCGCCGCTCATCGCTTCGTAGTAGTCGGGCTTGAGCTTCACCGCCTCCATCTCGAGCTCGATGGCCTCGTGGTAGCGGTGCTCGCGCACCGCCGAGCGCGACACGATGCGGAACAGCTCGGCGTACGCCGGATTGACGGTGAAGGCCTTCTGCTTCTGGGCCTCGTAGCCCTTGGTGTCGTCGCGTAGCCACGCGATCGTCGCCAGCATCGCGAAGGCCTCGACGTGCTGCGGGTTCACCGCCAGCACGTCGCCCAGGGTCTTCCTGGCCGCGTCCCACTGGTTCTGATCGATCTCGATCGAGGCCCGCACCAGCAGGGAGCGCGCGTGGCGCGGGTTGAGCGTCAGCGCCTTGTCGAGGTGGTGGCGGGCGGCCGCGAGATCGTAACGGCTCTCGAGCAGCACCGCCGCCATCGCCGCGTGGGCGTCGGGGTGGTTGGGGTTGACCTTGAACACCTCGTCGAGGGTCTGCTCGGCCTGCTCCGAGCTGTACTTCTGGAGGAACAGGTAGCCCCACTCGACGCCGGCCTCGGTGAACTGCGGGGCCAGGTTCGCGATCTCGCGATAGGCGTCGTTGGCCAGCTCGTACTCGGAGAGGGCGCGCGCGGCCTGGGCCAGCTCGTAGAGATCGACCGCGTCGTCGAGGTTGAGGGCCCCGGCGGTGTACTCGGCGTCGGTGATCTTCCACAGCGCCTTCGCGGCGGCGACCTGCCCGGTGTCGTCGAGGACGGTGGCGAGCATGCGGCGGGCCGGCCGGTTGGCGGGATCCTTGAGCACGAGCGGCTCGACCTGGGCGCGCGCGTCGGCGTAGCGACCGACCGAGCGCAGCACACCGGCCAGCTCCACCGTGCCCTGGGCCGCGACCTTGGGGTCCTTGTCCTTGGCGAGCGCCGCCGCGGTGACCTCGGCGCCACCGAGGTCGCCGAGCGCGAGCTGAGCCGACACCATCAAGAGGCGCGCCTTCGCGCGGTCCTTGCCGTTGACCTTGGCCAGCTCGGACAGAGCGCCCTTGTAGTCGCCGCCGATGAGCCGGTCCTGTCCGGCGGCAAGGTCGGCGAACGCAGGCGCGGCCCCCAGCACCAGCGCGACAACGGCAACGGCCAGCCGGAGGCTGGTGGATCGCATGTATCGAATCTGAGCGACGCACCCCCGTTAGTCAACGCGAGGTGGGCGGTCGGGACGCTGGAGGAGCCCCTGGTGCTATGCTGCGCCGATGGCTGAGGGCAAAGCGCCGGTCGAGGAGCGTGCGGATGGGGGGATCTACGCCGACTTCGACACGTTCCTGAAGCAGGGCATCAAGGAGTACTACGACCGCGGCTGGACCACCCGGCGCGGCAACTTCATCGCCCTCCTCATCGCCAGCGGGCAGACCGCGTTCGCCCTGGCCAAGGACTCGGTGGTCGACGGCACCGGCACCAAGAAGGTAGCGATCGGGGCCGCCGCCGTTCTCGCCCTGCGCATCGGCCTCCGCTACGCGCTGGGCGGTCCGCTCAGCCTGGTGCTGACCGTTGCCGCCGGGGCATCGATGGTCGCCTACTTCATCCGCAACCAGAAGGACATCCTCAAGAAGGTCCAGAAGTACAAGGTCCTGATCGCCGACGTCGAGAAGAAGTACACCGAGACCCAGAGCGGCTGGCGCGACGGCAAGTACGGCGTCCCTGACCGCAACCTGATGATCGACGGGCTGATGAAGCGGTTCATCGGCGACGTCGACGAGTCCTGACCCGACCATGCGAACCCTGGTTACCGTGGTCGTGCTCGCCGCGCTTGCCGCGCCCGCGGCCGCGGGCGGCGAGGCCAAGGCGCCGGCGCCGCCGTCCGAAGCGCACGACGATCTGATCGGTCTCCTCGACGTGCGCGTCGAGGGCGTGAGCGACACCGCCGCCGAGGTCTTCACCAAGCAGATCGAAGAGTCGCTCGGCATCGCCGGCCTGAAGGTGGCGTCGCGGGCCCGTCTGCGTGAGTACCTTGCCGGCACGGCGTGGAACGCCGCCTGCCTGTTCGGCTCGTGCCTCAAGGAGCTCAAGACCCACGCCGGCGTGTCGCGCGTCATCGAGGCGACGCTGGTCAGCATCGGGCCGAGCTACCACTACACGATCACGCTGCTCGACACCGCCACCGGGACCATCGTGCGTCAGACCTCGATCACCTGCGACGTGTGCACCGTCGACGAGGCGTTCTCCGACGCCGCGCTGGAGGTGGTGCAGCTCATCACCAACCCCAGCGGCGACATCACCGCGCCGCTGGTGGACGGACCCGGCGGCGGCGATCAGCCTGGCAACCTGGTTGCGCGGCGCCGCACCCGCCGGGCCGCGCTGGCCTTCCTCGGGGCCGCCGTGGTGGCCGGGGCCGGCGGGCTCTATCTGTACTCGCGTGACGAAGATCGCCTGGGGGCGGCTGGGGTCGGCGCGGCGGGCGCCTTCGCGGTGGCCGGCGTCACCTGTCTGGGCGTATCGTTCAGCTTCTGAAGGGAACCATGGCCAAGGTCCGCCCGCTGTTCATTGTCGTGGGGCTGCTCGCCGGCACCACCTCACTCGTGGCGTGCTCGGGTGATCCCGAGGTCGCGCTGTTCACGGTGCCCCGTGACGGCGTCACCCAGGAGTTCTACGAGCTGCCGTTCCCCAACGATCTCCGCCGCAGCGGCGATGGCCTGGTCGATCTGAGCGCCTACCCGCGCCGGGTCCCTCTGGTCGACATGTACGTCGACGCCTGCTCGACCCTCGACGGCTTCGGCACCAACAACGCCATCTTCACCCGCTTCGGATCGGCGATCGACACCGACCTCCTGCCCCGCGACGCGCAGCAGTCGGTGCAGTCGTACGCGTCGGTGTACATCGTCGACGTCGACCCCGGCTCACCGAGCTACGGCCAGAAGTCGCCGCTGGTGTTCCGCTTCCAGGACTACGAGGGCTGGACCATCGGCGCCAACTTCCTCGCCGCCTTGCCGGCGCCGGGCTTCCCGCTGCGGCAGACCACGACCTACGCGCTGGTGGTGACCCGCCGCCTCAACGTCACGCCGGCGCCCGACTTCGAGGCCATCCTGGCCGCCGACGGCTCGGGCGCCCCCACCGATCCGGCGCTGATCCGGGCCCGTGAGGTCTACGCGCCGCTCATGGCTTGGCTCGACGAGCCCGGTGGCGACGAGCGCGGCGACGTGGCCTCGGCCGCGGTCTTCACCACCCAGTCGGTCACCGAGATCATGGGCCTCCTCCGTCAGCGCGTGCGCTCGTTGCCCATGCCGCTGGCCCGCGAGGTCGTGGAGCGCGACGCCGGCGAGCGGCCGTTCACCTGGTACGACGGCCTCTTCGACGCGCCCAACTTCCAGACCGGCCTGGTCCCGTACCACAACGCCGGCGAGGGTGACATCGACCTCGGGCTCGACGGCCTGCCCATCGTGCAGCGCATGGAGCCGCTGCGCTTCTCGTTCACCATCCCCAAGGATCGGGCGATGCCGGCGAGCGGCTGGCCAGTGGCGATCTACGCCCACGGTACCGGCGGCAGCTACCACTCGTTCGTCGCCGACGAGACCGCGGCCGCGCTGGCCGCCGAGGGCATCGCCGGAATCTCCATCGACCAGGTGTTGCACCCGCCTCGCAACCCGGGCGGCAGCCCCGAGATCGACTTCTTCAACTTCCAGAACGCGGACGCGGCCCGCAACAACCCCATCCAGGGCTCTGCCGACGACTTCTCGGTGGTGCGGCTGGTCGAGAGCTTCTCGATGCGCGAGGACGATCGCGACATCCGCTTCGATCCCGAGCGCATCTACTTCTTCGGCCACTCGCAGGGCGGCCTCACCGGCCCGCCCTTTGTCGCCTACGAACCGGCGATCAAGGGCGCGGTGCTGTCGGGCGCCGGCGGCTTGCTCTACCACGCGCTCCTCAACAAGACCGAGCCGATCGACATCACCGCGCTGGTGATGGGCGTGATCATCGACCGCCCCCTCGACGAGTTCAACCCGGTGCTGTCGATCCTGCAGATGTGGGTCGAGCGCTCCGACACCATCAACTACGGGCCGCTGCTGGTCCGCGAACCGGCGCCGGGCATGGTGGCGCGCCCGATCTTCCAGACCATGGGCTTCGTCGATAACTTCACGCCGCTGGCCACGATCGAGGCCCTGGCCGTCGCGATCGGCGGCAACCACGTCGAGCCCGTGATCGAGCCCATCGAGGGCCTCGAACTGCGCGGCCGCTCCGAGGTCGCCGCGCCGGTGGCCGGCAACGTCGGCGGCACCACGGCCGTCATCATCCAGTACCGGGCCACCAGCTCCGATGGCCATTTCGTCGTGTTCGATGTGGCGGCCGCGCGGCGACAATCGACTCAGTTCCTGAGTACGCTCGCGGCGACCGGGATGGCCACCGTTCCAACCCCCTGAAGCACGGAGACGTTGGATGGCGCGCAAGCGACTGGGCGAGATCTTGATCGAGGCCGGCCTCATCGACGAGACCGGCTTGCGCTCGGCGCTCATCGAGCAGCGCCGCTACGGAGGCCCGCTCGGTCGCGTGCTCGTCGACATGAAGCTGGTGCTCGAGGAGGAGCTGGTCGCGGCCCTGTCCAAGCAGCTCGCCGTGCCGCTGGTCGATCTCGATGCGCTCGAGATCCCGAGCGCCGTGCTCGATCTGGTGCCGGTCGAGACCGCCGAGGGTCACGGCGTCATCCCCTTCGCGCAGCCCATGAAGTTCCTCGACGTCGCCATGAGCGATCCGACCAACCTGTCGCTGGTCGACGAGCTGCGCATCAAGACCCACCTCAACGTGCGCACCTACCTCGCCGGCCCCAAGGCCATCGAGCGGGCGCTGGCGCGCTTCTACGGCCGCGGCGTCAACACCCGCAGCCTCGGTCGCCGCCAGCGCGACTCGGTCGGCATCGATTCCCAGCCGTCCGAGGGTCAGATGGAGGTGGTGGGCCAGTACGACGTCGAGGCCGCGCCGTCGCCGCGGCCGTCGCGCACCACCACCGGCAGCATTGGCAACCCCGGCAGCGTCTCGGGCATCCTGCGCGTGCCCGGCGCGCCGGCGGCGCCGCCGCGTCCGCCCATGGGCACGGCGTCCGATCCGGGATCGCAGCCGCGCGTCACCGGCCCCAGCTTCGCCGACCTGGCGTCGTTGCAGGAGCGTATCGCCAGCCTCGAGGCCCTGGTCCGCCGCGACGAGGACGTGCTCAAGAAGCTGCTCGCCCTCATCATCGAGAAGGGCCTCGCCACGCGCGACGAGGTCCTGGCCCGCCTGAAGTGACGTGACGTGATCGGGCGGCTGCGGGTCTGGTTGACCGTGCCCAAGCACCGCGACGCCGTGCTCGGCGCGGCGGCGTGGTCGGCGGTGCTGGCGCTGGCGGCGTGGTCGGTGTGGCAACGCTGGGAGCTCCTCACCGTGTCGCCGTACCCGGTCGGCGTCGATGGCTGGTACTACCCGATCCAGGTCCGCTCGCTGCTCGAGCGCGGGCACCTGGCGTACCCGGCCGCGCCGCTCACCTTCTGGCTCATGGCGCCGCTGGCGGCGGTGACCGATCCCATCGTCGCCGCCAAGGTCATTGCAGCGCTGGGCGGCGGCCTGGTCGCGCTGCCGGCATTCCTCCTGGGGCGACGAGCCGGCGGCATCGCCGGCGGGCTGGTCGCCGCCGTGCTGGCCACGACCGGCGGTGGCTCGTTCTACCTCTCGCTCGAGTTCGTCAAGAACGGGCTCGGCCTCACCATCGCGCTCACCGCCGCGTGGCTGGGCCTACGTGCGCTGGAGCGGCCGACCATCGGACGCCTGGCGCTGGCGGCGCTGGCGCTCCTGGCGGCCGTGCTCACCCACAAGATGTCGGCGCTGCTCGCGGCCGCCCTGCTGGCGCCGGCGGCGGTGGTGGAGCTGCGGGTGCGGCGTCCGTCGCCGCGGGTCTGGCGCGGCGCGGCGGCGGGCGGCGCGGTGCTGGTGGTGGCGTTCGTCGTCGCCGGCTGGCAGGCGCCCCAGCGCTTCGTCGGGCCCGCTGACCTGGCGCTGCTCGACGGCGCCTTCACCGGCCCGGGAGACTGGCAACTGCCGGCGATGGCCGTGCCGCACGCCGGACGTCCGACCTTCCGGTTGATGCTCGGTCACCAGGGCCTGATCGCCGCGGCCGCGGCGGCGGTGTTCCTGGCCGTGGCGATCGCCGGCCGGCGGCTCGAGACCTTGCGCTGGGACGCGCGGCCCGCCGAGCGCGCGCTGACCTGGGCCGCGCTGGCGCTGGTCGTGATCACGTCGTGGCCGTGGATCGACGTCGCCGATCCCGACGCGGTGGGCTTTCGCCTGCGCATCGCCGTGTTCGCGCCGGCCTGTGTCGTGGCGGCGGCCGCGGTGGGTCGGCTGGTCGTCGCGCTCGAGCTGCCGTGGCGGCTGGTGGTCGTGGTGCCGGCGCTGGTCACGTGGATCGCCGTGCGGCCGCCGGCGCCCACCGAGGGCATGGTCGACACCGAGATCCCGATGGTCACCGCGACCGCGGCGATGCCCGGCCTGCTGCCAGCCGATGCCGTCGTGATCGCCGCCGAGCGGCACCTCGGCTTCCAGGCTGCCTGGTTCGCGCGGGTGCCGGTGCGCATGCGTCCGGAGCCGGTGCCGGCGGGGCGCCGCTGGCGGATGATCCCGCTGGGCATGTTCGGTGACCGGTCGCCGCTCGATCGAGCCCTCCGCGCCGCCCGCGCCCAGCCTGATCTGGCGCCGCCGATCGGCCTTCACCCCGGTCATCCCAACGGTCTGGTGCTGGTTCGGGAGGCGACCTGGGACTGGGTTCTGGGGCAACTTCCGCCCCGAAATCGGGAGTGGTGGCGGGAGTGGCACACACGCTAGACGTGTAATGTGGCGACGCGGTGCGTCAACGGGATCTGACGCATCGCCTCCACACTTATATACATGAGATCGCTAAAGAAAATAGCGATCAAAAGCCGGTCGAAGCGGCTAGCGCCGACACCCCCGTACGATAGATTTCGAGGCGTCCCCATGGTCCGTCTCGCCCCAACCCCGCCTCATCGTCCGGGCTTCTATCCGCAGCCCGAAGAGTGGACGTGCGGGCCGTTCGCGCTGAAGCACGCGATGGTGTCGCTGGGTCGTGCGGTCGAGGCTGGTGACATCGCCCAGACGGCGCGCACCCACTGGTGGAGCGGGACCGACGAGATCCGCCTGGCCCGCGCGGCGCGTTCGTTCGACTGCGATCTGGTGCTCGAGCGCTCGAGCGATGCCGAGGCGGCTCGCAAGCGCCTGATCACCTACCTGCGGAAGCAAGTGCCGGTGCTCCTGTGCGTGGACGAGTGGGCCCACTGGATCACGGTGGTGGGCGTGGAAGGGCGCCGCTTCCTGGTCATCGACTCGGGGCAGGACCCGGTCCTCACCATCTACACGTGGGCGCAGCTTCGCGCCCGCTGGATGTTCCACGACACCGACTACTGCAAGGACGAGCCGCCGGTCCTCTACGACCTGCACGCGATCGTGCCGCGCTCCAACAGCGGCGTGAAGGCGGACTTCTCGATCGACCGCATCAAGTTCCTGCGCCGTCCCGAGAACCGCAGCCTCTCGCTGTACTGGAACGAATATCTCGAGGACCTGCTCGAGATCTGCCGCCCGCCGTCGGGTCGCATCACCCAGGCCCTGTCGATGGGCGAGTTCCTGCGCCGTCACCAGGAGATGATCGTGTCACGCGTCGCCTTCTGGCACGGCGACATCGATCGCAGCGTGATCGTGAAGATCCTGCGCAACTTCCGGTTCGTCTCGGACACCTACGGCCTGGTCATCCCGGCGGCGTCGACGCGTCGCGCCGCCGCCGACCTGGCCATCCTCGTGACCATGTGGGTCGTGGCGGTGCGGGGCGTCGACGCGATGTACGGGATGAGCCTGGGCTCGGTCGGCGGCCGCAAGGGTCTGCGCCGGGCGTTGCGGCTGCAGGCGGAGCGACTGAACAAGGTCGTCCGCCGCCCGCGCGTCGCCTGACCGTCGCGCTAGAAGCCCAGGTCGATATCGGCCTGGCCGTCGCAGTCGAGGTCGATGCCGTCGGGGATGCCGTTGCCGTCGGCGTCGATGGGCGCCGGCAGACACGGCGGCGTGTTGGGCGGCATGCCCGGCGGCGGGATCGGCGGCAGGCTGGGCAGCGTGAGATCGGGCTGGCCGTCACAGTCGAGATCGAGCCCGTCGGGGATGCCATCGCCGTCGGCGTCGATCACCGGATCGGCGCACCAGGCGATGTCGGCAGTGCCGTCGCAGTCGAAGTCGATACCGTCGGGGACGCCGTCGCCGTCGGCGTCGATCACCGGATCGGCGCAGGGCGCGCCGAAGTCGATGTCGGGGACGCCGTCGCCGTCGACGTCGAGGGCGTCGGGGACGCCGTCGCCGTCGGTGTCGAGCAGCGTGAGCTGGTTGTCGTCCGAGCTGGTGACGGTGGTGTCACTGGTGCAGCCGAACACGAGGGCGGCGAGGAGGGCGGCGAACGATGCGTTGCGCATGGTGGGTCTCCAGGTGGTGGGTCTGGATCCACGATGACGTGGGTGCCGTCGAGGTCCGACAACGAGCGGACATCACCCCGACAACGACGCGACATCACCTCGCAGGGAGCGTGAGCCGCACGACGATTCCTGCGCCGCGATCGCCGACCCAGGGCATCACCGCCGTCCGATCGCCGCCCTGCTTGCGTCCGATGATCGCCAGGGTGATCGCGCCGGCAGCGAACACGCCGGTGGCGACGAAGGCGACATTGGCGACGGTGGTGTCGCGCTTCCAGCGCCGGCGCGCGTCCTCGGCCTCGCCGAAGAAGTGGTCCTCGGGGTTGGCGAGGATGTCGTCGAGGCGTTCGTGCGAGCGCTTGCCGTCGATCGCGAAGCCGAGCCCGACCGCGCCGCTGGCCCCAGCGGCGATCGCCCACGACGGCCAGCGCAGCAGCACGCCGCGCTCGCCGTCGCCACCCGGCCCGGGGCCCGGGCCGCCACCACCGCCGTCGCCGCCGGTGGGCACCGGCGGGGCCGGCAGCTCCTGCAGGCGGTTGCCGTACTCGTCGACGATCGCGACCTCGGTGGCCAGCGCGCCGTCGGGGAGCTCGACGGTGATCGGGCTCGGCATGTCGCCGCGCACCTGGCCCATCTGACCGTCACGGCCGGCGTAGTGGACCTGGGCGCCGGCGACCATGCCGAGCGGATCGGCGGCGATCTCGATCACGAGCTCGCGGGCCCGGGGCGTGCGTGCGGCGACGCGCAGGTTGCCGACCGCGGCCATGTGCGCCCGCGCCGCCGTGAACGGCTCGAGGATCTTGGGCGCGGTGTCGGCGGGCAACGCCGCCTGGGGCCGCAAGGCGAGCAGGCGACGGAAGTAGAGCTCACCGGCCTCGCGCTGGCCGAGCACCACCGAGGCGACGCCAGCCAGCTCGTAGATCGCAGCCAGATCGTCGGGGCCGTTGTCCCCCTGTCGGAGCGCGGTGACCAGGATCTCCTGCGCCCGATCGTAGCGGACCTCTTCCTCGATCACGCGTCGGGCCTCTCGGAGCGCCGCCGGATCGGCAAACACGGTTGAGGCGGGCTGAGCCACGGTCACGAGCGCGGCCAGCGCCGCGATCGCACGTCTCACCATTTCAGTCGTCCCGACGACAGATCCTTGCCGGACTTGATGTCGATGGTGAACTGCTTCTTGCGTCCGTCGGGCAGCACTGCGCGGACCGCATGTTTACCTGGCGCGAGCGGGACGCGGAAGAGCGGCGTCTCACCATGATCCTTGCCGTCGATGTAGACGCGCGCGTAGGGCTGGGAGTCGATCAGGTAGAACCCGGGCGCCGCCGGCTCCTCCACGTCGGGCGGCTGCACCACCTTGGGCTTCACCACCCGGGGCTTGGGCTTGACCGCGTCGACCTCGGCCTCGGCGACCGTCTCGCCTTCCATCTCGGTCTCGGCCGCCCTCGTGCCCGTGCTCGTGCCCGTGCCCGTGCTCGTGCCCGTGCCCGCTCTCTCCGTGCCGGTCCCCGTGCCCGTGCCCGTGCCCCTCTCCGTCCCCCTCTCCGTCCCCGCGCCCGCCCCCGTCCCCGTCCCCGCCGTCTTCCCACCACCGACGTACCAGAACGCGAGCACCATCCCGGCCACCGCCGCCATCACCAGCACCGCGATCGCCCCCCACCGCCGCGTGTCCGAGCTGGCCCGCTCCAGCGAGCTCGACGACACCGCCACCTGGGCCGTGTGATCACGCAGCCGGATGCTCGCCGTCCCGTCGTCGTCGACGTCCTCGTCCGGGTCGGGCGTGTCCGCCTTCGGCTCGTGCTCGACCGCTCCCACCGCCTGCGCCACCAGCGCCTTGCGCGCCGCGAACGCGTCGCCGCACAGCGCCGACAGGTACGTCGCCAGCGCTCCGGTCTCCAGCACACCGCCCACGCTGGCCACGCTCCGCCGCAGCTCGGCGGCGAACGCCCGCGCGCTCTCGAACCGATCGGCCGGATCCTTGGCCAGCGCCTTCTGCACCACCTCGTCGAGCGCCTCGGGCACCTCGGGGCGCAGCTCGTGCAGCCGCGGCACCGCGTTCTGCGTGACCTGCTGCCAGATCAGGAAGTCGGAGTCGCCCTGGAAGAGCCGCTTGCCGGCGAGGCACTCCCACAACACCACGCCGAGCGCGAACACGTCGGCGCGTCGGTCGACCGGCTCGGCGCGGATCTGCTCGGGCGCCATGTACGCCGGCTTGCCCTTGAGCACCCCGGTGCGGGTGTGGCTGACCTCGGTCAGCACCTTGGCGATGCCGAAGTCGACCAGCTTGCAAACGCCCTCGGCCGTGACCAGCAGGTTGTGGGGCGAGACGTCGCGGTGGACGATGGGGGCGGGCGCGCCGCCGTCGCCGCGGTGCTCGTGGGCGAAGTGCACGCCCTCGCTGACCTGGACCAGGATTCCGGCGCTGACCCGGATGTCGAAGCCGTCGCGGGTGCGGGGCAGCGCCGACAGGATCGTCGACAGCGGGATCCCCGGCACGTACTCCATGGCCATGTAGAGCTGGCCGTCCTCGTCGCCGAGCTCGTAGACCTGGCAGATGTTGGGGTGGGTCAAGCGGGCGGCGATGCGACCCTCGTCGAGAAACATGGCGACGAAGCCGGGGTCGTCCGACAGGTGCGCCTTCATCTGCTTGATCGCGACCAGCTTCTCGAAGCCGCCGCGGCCGCGCAGGCGGCCCAGGTACAGCTCCGCCATCCCGCCCGTCGCGATGGGAGCGATCAGCTCGTAACGGCCGAGCCGTCGAGGAGCGGAGCGAGGGAGCGACGCCGCAGCCACTGCGTCGCATCGTAACTCACGAATCGACCGTGATCTCCGCCGATGGTGCCAGGGCTACCCGCGTGGCGCCGCCGCCGGGCGCGCGCTCGAGCAGGCGCGGCCCGTGGAGTCCGGCCGCCACCAGGTCCTGGCGGCAACGGCTGATCAACATGTTGATCTCGGGTCGGGACACACCGGGATTACGGGGCCAGACGATCGGCCGGACCACGTCGTCGGGGATGAAGTCGCCCGGGCTGTAGGGCGGCGGCGGGCGCAGGAGCGCGACCAGCAGATCGAGCCGGCGATCGGCGAGGAACACGGCCCGTTCGCCCTCGGCCAGGTCGAAGACGATGCGGCCGCCGCGGGGCAGGATCTGCACCACCACGCGGCGGGGCAGGCCGGCCTTGTCGCCGACCACGGTGGTGCGATCGCCGCCTGCGACCTGGGCGATCACGAACGTCTCCCTGCGAAACGTCAGCTCGTCGCTGGTGGTGAGCTCGACCATGCTGTCGGCGACGACAGGCTGATCGTTGACCCTGGCCGCGTCGTCGGTGAGCTCGACGAACAGGCCACCCTGAGCGACGTGAAAGCGCATCGCGCCCTCGGGCCAGCCCTTGACGATGAGATCGTCGTGCTCGCCGCCGCCGACCACGAACGGCGAGTGCGAGATACCGAAGCTGCCGCCGCGCTTGCGGCCCAGGGCGAAGCCGGTCGACTGGTTCTTGTCGGGGCGCGGGATCTCGAGCACGACGGTGAGCACCATGCCGGGCAGCTCGATGCGATCGCCATCGGCGAGGGCGGCGGCGCGGTCGTGGGCCTTGCCGTTGACGGTCACCGGCGTGCGGCCGAGCGGCACCAGCTCCGCGCCATCGCCGGCCAGCCGGATGAGGGCGTGACGGCGGCTCACCGAGGGGTCGTCGGCGACGATGTCGCAGTCCTTCTGACGGCCGATGAGCAGGCCGCCCTGACCGACCCGGCGCGAGGGCCCGTCCGTGACCAGGATCATGCAGCGCAGCCGCGGGGCCGACACCACGTCATCCTACCCGGCCGCGGGGCGATCGGGATACCCTCCCACTCATGTCACGGCGGCCCCGCCTCTTCGCGATCTCGATCGCCCTGGCCGTGGCGGCCATCGCGACGATCGGCGCGTGCGGCTACGAGGCGCCCGACTACGGCGACACCCACTTCCGCTGCGACGACGCCCACCCCTGTCCGCAGGGCCAGGTCTGCGTCGACAACCTGTGCCAGGCGCCGGGCGGCAACGTCGACGCGCCGATCGGGCTCGACTCCCCCGACGCCGCCAACGTCGGCATCACCTGTGACACCGAGACGTGCACGCTCGACCAGTCGTGCTGCATCGACGTGGTGGGCGGCCGCCGCTGCCAGGCCCCGGGCGCGTTCTGCACCGGGCTCAGCACCCGCTGCGACGGTCCCGAGGACTGCCCCGGCGGCGAGTGCTGCTTCACCGCCGCGCAGGGCATCTGCACGGCCACCGGCACGTGCTCGGGCACCACCGCCTGTCACGACACCCCCGACTGCACCGGCGCCGGCGAGAGCTGCTGCGCCATCCCGGCCACCGGCTACCGCGGCTGCTTCCAGAGCTGCCCCTGAGCCGT
>SXJR01000028.1 GCA_005779305.1 Myxococcales bacterium | reverse complement strand
GAGCCGATCGAGGAGCGCTTGCGCCTCGGTGGCGTCGTCGATCCAGCCCCAGGCGATGGCGGCGTCGAGGGCGGCGCGCACCTCGCTGTTGCTGCCGCTGGCGTAGCTGAAGAAGCGGATCTGGTTTCCGCCCTGGCTCTTGCGACCTTCATTGATGTTGAGCAGGACGCTGTTGGCGGCGCGCCGGATCTGATCGGCGAGATCGCGATCGAACCTGGCGATCGCGGGCACGATCGGACGCAGACACGCGATCAACTGGAGCGTCACGGGGTAGGCAGCAAGCATCGTTTTCTCCTCAGGTGGTTGGGTTCGGGCCCCTCGCACCCCAGCCCTCGGGGCGGCGGCGCGGGGTTCGCCCGCCCGCGGCGAGCGCGCACGGGGTCCATGCCTGGCGCCCCACCACCCTCCCGCGCCTCCTCATCGCGCACCTGCGCGGCGGCGGGTGGCTCCACCACCACCGCTCACGCGCCAGGCGTGGCCCGTGCGCGCCCGCCGCGAAGGGCGCCCCGCGTCGCCGCCCCGAGGGCGGGAGCTCATTCGCACTCGTTCTGCGCCGTGCGTCCTTCGACTCGGCCTCGCTTCACTCGGCCGTCGCTCAGGACGACCCGGTCAGCAACTCCACCCAGACTGCTCCATCACCGGCTGCGGCTGCGGCTGCGGCTCCGGCTGCGGCTGCGGCCCAGGCTGCGGCTCCGGCTGCGGGCCCGGCTACGGCTCCGGCTGCGGCTCCGGCTGCGGCTCGACGCCCGACGCCCTACTTCGGCGGCAACGTCCGGTATCGCTCCAGCAGTCGCGTCTGATGATTGACGTTGGGCTGGACCACACCCCCGATGATCACGATCTCGGCGGCGGTCGACAGCTCGAGCGGATCGCCGCTCCACACCACCACGTCAGCGATGGCACCCTTCTCGACGGTGCCGCGGCCGGTGAGCCCGTGGATCGCGGCAGGCACCGTGGTCACCGCCGCCAGCGCCTGCTCCCAGGTCAAGCCGGTCGTCACCGCGACCCCGGCGAGCTGACGCAGCGTGCGAGCCTGGAGCCCGTTGCCCAGCGTCGACACTGCTACCGCCACACCGGCCTTGGCGAGGATCGCCACGCGATCGTCGCGGACGTCGCCGGCCTCGAGCATGCGCGGCAGGTTGTCGGTGGGATCGAGGACAACCGGGACCTTGGCCCGCGCCAGCTCGGTCGCCACTCGCCACGACTCGGTGCCGCCGGTGATGACCAGCCGCAGCTTGAGGTCGCGGGCCAGACGCAGGGCCGCTCGGATGTCGGCCTCGGCGTGGGCGTTCACCACCAGCGGCATCACGCCGCGCAGCACCGGCTGGAGGGCCTCGAGATCGAGCCGATCGCCCACCATCTGACGTCTGGCGTTGCGCTCGTAGGCGGCGCGATCGCGGCCGTAGACGCGGGCGTCGTCGAGGACCTCGCGCAATAGCTCGATGGCGCGGCCGCGCGAGCCTCCGACCGCACCGCCGCCGGCCGAGCCGAGCTGGGCGTACATGGCGCTGGGCGCCGTTACCGGCTCGCTGGCACCGTCGAGCGTCCAGGTCACCGAGCGGCCGGCGATGAGTCCGCCGTCGGGGGCAGCCACCACCACGGTGAGGCCGCCGCCGCGGGCGACGGCGACGGTGACGCCGTGGGGATCGAAGCCGTCGCGGGCGTCGTAGGCGGCGTGCACCGGATCGTCGTGCACGTCGTCGCGGGCGCCCAGGTCGCCGTCGTTCGACGCGGCCTCCTGCTGGATCGCCATGAGGCCCACGCCTGACGTGGTCTCGATGAATCCGGCGGTGACCACCTTGCTCTTGCCGTCGATCACGCGCGCGCCCGCCGGCACGGCCAGGCCGACGCCCACCGCCTTGACCTTGCCGCCGTCGATGATCACGGTCGCGTTCTCGAGAGTCTGGCCGGGCCTCACGTGCACGCGAGCACCGACCACGGCGAGCGTCTCGGCCGCCGTCGTACTCGTCGTGGCGAGCAGCGCCGCCAGGATCACGACCTTCACGGGGCACCTCCGTCCGCCGCGCCGCTGTGCCCCAGCTCGTAGTCAGCTGGCCGCAACCCTGCGGCACGATCGAAGATCACCTCGCCGCCGGCCAGGACCAGCACGGCCCGGCTGTACACCGAGAACGGCGAGCCGCTCCACATCGCCACGTCGGCGCGCTTGCCGACCTCGAGCGTGCCGGTCACGGAGTCGATGCCGAGCACCCAGGCTGGATTGGCCGTGATCCAGCGCAGCACCTGATCATCGTCGAGAGCGACGCCGGCTCTGCGGCCCGCGGCCGCGGCCTTGGCCGCCTCCTGGTTGAGGCGCTGGATTCCGGTCGGCGAGTCGGAGTGGATGGTGACGCGCCCGCCCTGCTCGGTGACCAGCGCGGCGTTCTCGGGGATGCCGTCGTAGGCCTCGAGCTTGAAGCCCCACCAGTCGGCCCAGGTGTTGATGGCGATGTCCTCGGCGGCGAGCAGGTCGCGAACCTTGTAGCCCTCGAGGGCGTGGTGGAACGAGCGGATGCGGAAGCCCATCTCGTGCGAGATGTCGATCATCCTGGCCATCTCGTCGCCGCGGTAACAGTGGATCTGCACCAGCACCTCGCCGCGCAGGATGGCGGCCAGAGTCTCGAGCTTGAGATCGATCGGCGGCGGCTCGGGCGCGGGCTCGCCGGGCACCTTCTTGCCGGCCTTGGCCTGTGCGTCGAGCTCGGCCGCGCGCGCCCGCCGCTCTTCCCACATCGCGCGCGCGCTGGTGTACCCGGCGCGCTTGGCGGCATAGGCCGCGGCCTCGTGGAACGCGGTCCGGAACCAGGCGAACTCGCCCATGCGCGTCGACGGTCCGCCCTTGTCACCGTAGACCCGTGTGGGGTTCTCGCCGCAGGCCATCTTCACCGTCGGCGGCGCGCCCGGGAACGCGACCTCGGCGGCGGTACGGCCGTAACGCATGGTCACGGTGAAACCGCGCCCGCCGATCAGGTTGGCCGACCCGGGCAAGATCAGCGCGGTGGTGACGCCGCCGGCCGCGGCGCGGACGATCTGCGGATCCTCGGGCCAGTAGCCGTACTCGGCCCGGGCCTGGGCGGTGACTGGCGCCGTGGCCTCGTTGCCGTCGGCGTTGGCCCGGCTGTCCGGCGCAGCGTAGACGCCGATGTGCGAGTGGGCGTCGATGATCCCTGGCGTCACGAACCTGCCGGCGCCGTCGACGACCTGGGCTCCGAACGGGATCGCGGTCTCCGGCCCGCCCAGCGCCGTGATCGCGCCGCGCTCGAGGACGATGGTGCCGCGCTCGAACCGCTTGCCGGTCGCGGTGAGGATGGTCGCGCCCTTGATCGCCACCGTCGCCGCGCGCGGGTTCTCCAGCGCCGCCGACAGCGGCAAGGCCACCGGGGCCACGCCGCCCGGATAGAAGCCGGCGGTGTCGATCCACGGCGTCGGCAGGTCGAGCTTGGGCTCCTCGGGCGTCTTGGGCGCGACAGCGGGTGTCGCAGGCCCGCTACAGCTCGGCACGAGGGCAGCGGCGACGATGGTGACGGCGAGGTGCGTGCGCATCTTGTGCGGTTGTACACGATCGTGCGTAGCCGCTTGCGCGCCTGCGCAGTCGAAGGGGCGCGAAGGGTCGTGCGCACGTCGGCCTGATTGCCGAAAAGTTGCCGGCTGGTTGCATCGACCGCGATGCTTGCGCGTATGTAGGGCCACCAGGGTTGGTCTCGGGCCCACCACGTGCCGTCCCCAGGGGTGGGGCCGGCCAACTCGGAGAAGGACAAGATTATGAAGAACACGAGCTTGATCATCGGCTCCTCGCTCATCGCCGTCGGTGCCACCGCCTCCATGGCGCTCGCCGACGTCAATCAGCCGCAGGAGATCATCAACCGGCCGCGCACCACGCCGGGAGGCCAGATCACCGTCGGCGGCGATTTCGGCATCCTCATCGCGCCCGACCCGATCGGGACCTCCATGGGCCTCGTTGGCGGCGGCCTCTACGGCGTCAACGACAAACTCGAGGTGGGCGCGAGCTACGGCTTCTCGCTCAAGGACTTCGAGGCCAAGGGCGACATCGGCGTCACCGCCGCCTACGGCATCCTCGACGGCAACCTGTCGGTCGCCGCCGACGTCGGGTTCGGCTACAGCCTGCTCGCCGAGGGGCTGGAGCCGCTGACGCTCGGTGCCGAGGTTCAGTTCAAGGTCAACGACAAGCTGGCCGTGTACTCGCCCGGTCATCAGATCAACGTCGCGCTCGAGGGCGATCCCAAGCCGATCACGCTCGGCCTGCCGGTCGGCGTCGGCTACCAGGTGAACCCGCAGATCTTCGCACACATCGACACCAACCTGGCCAGCATCTCGATCGCCGACAGCGAGACCGCGGTGTTCGGCGCCGACTTCATCCCGCTGACGGTCGGCGCGTTCTTCTCGCCGTCGAACACGATGGACTTCGGTGGCTCGGTCGGCTGGTTCGATCTGAAGGAGTCCTCGGACTTCATCTTCATCAACCTCAACGCCCGCCTGCACATGTGATCCCCGGCGGCGCCTCTCTACAGGCGCTGCCCCCACGCGTGGCGCGCGACCAGCGTATCGGCGCGCGCCCGCGTCCCTGAATCGAGCTGGCTCTCGGCGGCGAGCACCATCGCCGCCGCCAGCTCCGCCGGCGTGCCGAAGCGATCGGCGCGGTCCTTGGCCATGCCGATCGCCAGCACGCGGTCGACGTCGTCGCCGAGCTCGGCCAGCGCCGACGGCCGGGTCGGCATCTTGTAGACCACGTCGTAGAGCGTGGTCGGGACGTCCTTGCCGGTGAAGGCCGGGTGCCCGGTCAGGCAGCGGTACGCGATCGTGGTCAGCGCGTAGACGTCGGTGCGCAGGTCGACGTCCTCGCCGCGCGCCTGCTCCGGTGACATGTAGCCAGGGGTGCCCACGACGTGGCCGGCGGTCAGCGTGCCGCCGCCGCCCGCCATCTTCGACACGCCGAAATCGAGCAGCTTCCAGGTGAAGCGTCCCTCGAGCTCGGACAGGAACAGGTTGTGAGGCTTGATGTCGCGGTGGACCACGCCGGTCCGGTGCGCCACTGCCAGGCCGGCGGCGACCTGCTTGAGCAGGCTGACGGTCTGCGCCAGCGACAGCCGACGCGCCCGCCGCAGGTGGTGGGCCAGATCGAAGCCGCGCAGCCGCTCCATGGCGATGAACGGGATCTCGCCGGCGGTCATGCCGACCTCGTACACCGCGCACAGGCTCTCGCTCTCGAGGCGGGCCGCGACCTCGGCCTCGCGCAGGAAGCGCGCCACCGCCTGCGGATCGGCGAGCGTGCTCGGGTGCAAGAGCTTCACCGCGGCCTCGCTGCCGTCGTGCACGCTCTTGGCCTCGTAGACCTCGCCCATGCCGCCGCGCCCGATCAGGTTGCCGAGCCGGTAGCTGCCGACCTCCTGCTCGGTGTAGCGGCCGGGCCCGCCGACCTTGAGCGCACGATCGAGCTCCTGCCGCACCTCGGCGAGCAGGGCCTCGCGCATCGAGATGGCGCGCACGGCGCGATCGAGCCGCTCGATGGCCTCCATGGTGGCGCGCCGACTGCGCCGCCCGAAGACCAGCGCCGAGACGTAGAGCATCTGCACGGTGATCTGGCTGATGATCTGCTCGCGCAGCGGCATCTGCGTGGCCTTGATGACGCCCACGTCGGGCATGACCTCGGTCATCACCAGGACGGCGAGGGTGGCGTGGCCGAGGGCACCGACGGCGAACATGGCCAGCGTGCCTTTCAGATCCTGGCCCAGGCTGAAGAAGTAGATCCCGAACAGCATCACCGCCGACGCCGGCGAGGCCACGCCCCAGTAGAGGACACCGCCCAGCACGGCCACGAACCCGGTGATGCCGGGGAAGATCACCCGCGACGGCGTGAAGCGTGCCGGATCGCGGAGCTGCAGCACCAGCCAGCCGACCGCCGCGACCATCAGCAGGATGCCACCGGCGAAGATCTTCTTGGCCAGCGGATCGCCCGAGGCCAACGCCACCGCCACCATCGCGAACACGCCGATGGCGATGGCCAGCTTGGAGAAGGCGCGCGTGCGCTCGACCTCCTCGGCCCGCATGGCCTCGAGCGGCGTGGTCGCCGTCGACAGCCGGGTGTCGCCCTCGGCCGACGGCGGCAGCCCGCGTGTCGACGGCAGCTGCTGGGTCGGCTGGCTGTGCACCGGCTCGAGCACGGGCACCTTCACCGCCTCACTCTTGCGCCGGGCCGCCGGCGCCGCCGCCTGGGTGCGCGACTCGCGCGTCACATCGCCGGTGCCCTCGGCGACATCGGAGCCGTCGGCGCCGTCGTCGCCGTCGTCGAGCGACAGGTCCTTGCCGACCAGCTCGGCCTCGGGGGTCTCGGGCGCCGCCACTCGCACCGATGTTATCACTGCAAGGCTGGGCCTCGGGCCTCGGGCCTCGGGCCTCGGGCAGAGGGCCTCGGGCAGAGGGCCTCGGGCCTCGGGCAGAGGAAGAGCCAGGACATCGGCGCTTGGGGGTCTGGACGCGAAAAACCCAGAGAGGCTCTTGTCTCTCTGGGTAGGCCCGAGGCCCGAGGCCCGAGGCCCGAGGCTGTTCTCAGTTGTTGGGCGTCATGAACCCGCAGGCCCAGTCGGGGATGCAGAAGCCCGTCCAGCAGCCGTCGCGGATGCCAGCGGTGGTGCCGGCGGGACAGCTTGGCGGCAGCGAGTCGCAGAGCACGACGCCGGTGCACGCCCCGGGATCCTGGTTGGGCGTGCAGGTCGCGGTGCAGGCACCGCCGGCGCAGGTCTCCTCGCAGTGGTAGCCGGGGCCGCAGTCGACCGCGGCGCAGGCGCCGCCGCCGCCGGGCACGCACACCGGCGAGCAGGTGCCGTTGGGGTCGCACTGGATCTCGCACTCGGAACCGACGGGACACGTGGTGCCGGCGCAGGTCGGGCCGGGCGGCAGACACTCCCACGTGCAGACCGGCTGCGGCTGGTCGCTCTCGCCGCCGCCCATGCTGCCGCCGCCGCCGTTGCAGACCTCGACGCACTCGGTGTTGGGCGGGCACAGGATGGGGCACATGTTCTGATCGGGCACGCACTCGGCGGTGCAGGCGCTGTCGCAGTTGCCGCTGGGATCGCAGGCGCCGCCCATGGTGCCGCCGCTGCAGGTCTCCTCGCAGTGGTAGCCGGGCCCGCAGTCGATGGTCGCGCAGCTGCCGGCGGGGGGCTCGCACACGCCGTAGCAGACCGGCGGGCAGGCCCCGCCGTTCTGCGGATCGCAGCCGGGCGGCGGCAAACAGTCGGTGTCGGAGGTGCAGTTCCAGCCGGCGGGGCAGTCGCCGTCGCCGTAGCAGCCCTGGACCAGCTCGGCGGCGCACGACTGGAACTGGAGCGGCGGCGCCTCGAGCGCGGCGAAGGCCCAGTTCACGTTGTTGTAGAGCCCGACGCAGTCGTTGTGGCGCGAGCACTCGTAGGCGTCGAGGCTCTCGCAGGCGACGCGCTCGTAGGCCGGGCCCGACGGCGCGATGCTCCAGCAGCCGTAGAACGCGGTCGGAGGCTCGTCGCAGAGCGCATCGGGCGGACACTCCGTCACGGTGTAGACCGCGCGGCAGCGCTCGGCCGCCATGCAGTCGGACTCGCTGAGCTGCTCGCACGCGCTCGGGCACTCGCCCCAGTCGGGCAGCGGCGCGCGGGCGCCGTCCTCGGCACCACCGGTGGCGTAGTCGTCGCCGCAGCCACCACCGCCGCCGCCGCCGAAGCTCTCGCAGGCGCCGTTCTCGGGATTGCGCAGGCCGGACCAGGCGATGTCGCCCTCGCCGTAGTAGCAATCGTCGCCATCATCACCCCAGTAGATGTTGCAGGCGGGGAGTACCGCGAGCAGGAGCACGGCCAGGCTAGTCCTCATGATCCCAGGCTACAGCAAGGGGTAGGCCACGCGTCGATCACATCCAAGTCCGCGACGATTCTGGTGTCGCGCGGAACGCCCCTCGGATTTCCGAGGCTTGACTCGCGGGCGATCGCGGTTTACCCACCCTCGACCCGACCCATGTCACGAATCGGCCTGGCCTTCTCCTCGTTCTTCCGGCTTCTCTTCGGCAAGCGGCTGTCGCCGGACGTGGTGGCCTACCTGCCGGAGGGGGCCCTGCCCAAGGCCGCGCTCCCGGAGGCCAAGGCG
The DNA here is from genome assembly GCA_005779305.1 of Myxococcales bacterium. GTDB lineage: Bacteria > Myxococcota_A > Polyangia > Haliangiales > Haliangiaceae > UBA2376. Next base: position 48,377 of record SXJR01000028.1, on the reverse strand, counting down.
GAGAAGAAGCCGGCGCCGGACAAGAAGCCCGAGCCCAGGCCCGAGCCGGACAAGAAGCCCGAGCCCAGGCCCGAGCCGGTCGCCAAGAAGCCTGATGGCTCGGCACAGCGCGACGGTGCGCTCGCGCTCCTGGCCCTCCTCCAGCGCGAGGGCAGGCTCATCGACTTCCTGCGCGAGCCGCTCGATAGCTACGCCGACGCCGACATCGGCGCCGCCGCACGCGACGTCCACCGCGGCTGCAAGAAGGTGGTCGAGCAGTGCTTCACGCTCGAGGCGGTGATGCCGGGCGAGGAGGACGCCAAGGTGTCGGTGCCCAAGGGCTTCGATCCCGGCGAGGTCCGCCTCATCGGCGAGGCCCGCGGCGAACCGCCGTTCGCCGGCACCCTGCGTCATCACGGCTGGCGCGCGACCAGGACCCAGCTCCCGGCCCTGGCCGACGGCGTCGACCGCAGCATCGTCGCGCCGGCCGAGGTCGAGGTCTAGCCGGTGACCACGTCACGCTGGGTCGTCGGAATCGATCTCGGCACCACCAACTGCGCGGTCGCCGCCGTCGACACGCAGGCCGGGGCGCCGCGGCCCGAGCACGTCGACGTGACCCAGGTCGTCGGTCCGGGCGAGGTCGCGGCCCGCCCCACCATGCCGTCGATGCTGCTGCTGCCGGCCGCCCACGAGGTCGCGCCCGAGGCCATGGGGTTGCCATGGAGCGGACCAGCACCATCGGTGGTCGGCGCCTTCGCGCAGGCCCGCGGCGCCGAGCTGCCGCACCGGCTGGTGTCGAGCGCCAAGTCGTGGCTGTCGTCGAGCCACGTCGATCGCAACGCGCCGATCCTGCCGTGGCGCGGCGCCGATCGCGAGGTCGACGGTGACCGGGTGTCACCCGTCGAGGCCTCGGCGCGCTACCTCGGGCACCTTCGCGCGTCGTGGGACGCCGATCATCCCGGCGCGCCGCTGGCGGAGCAGGACGTGCTGATCACCGTGCCGGCGTCATTCGACGCCTCGGCCCGGGAGCTGACCGCCGCCGCCGCCCGCCAGGCCGGCTTCGAGCGGGTCACGCTCCTCGAGGAGCCGCAGGCGGCGTTCTACGCCTGGCTCGCCGCCGCCGGCGACGCCTGGCGCCAGCGCCTGGTCCCCGGCGACGTCGTCCTGGTGTGCGACGTCGGCGGCGGCACCACCGACTTCTCCTTGATCGAGGTCAAGGACGAGCGCGGCAACCTCGCAATGGAGCGCGTCGCCGTCGGCGATCACATCCTGCTCGGCGGCGACAACATGGATCTGGCGCTGGCCGCGGTGGCCGAGCGCACGCTCACCGACCAGGGCAAGCAGCTCGACCCGCTCCAGCGCCGCGGCCTGGTCCACGCCTGCCGCCGGGCCAAGGAGGCGTTGCTCGCCGACGGCGCGCCCGCGACCGCGCCGGTGTCGCTGCTCGGCCGCGGCTCGAAGCTGATCGGCGGCGCGCTCCGGGTCGATCTCCGGCGCGAGGACGCGCACCAGCTCCTCGTCGACGGCTTCTTCCCGGCATGTGCTGCCGAGGATCGACCCGCCCGCCGCCGCGCCGCAGGTCTGCGCGAGCTCGGCCTCCACTACGCCGCCGATCCGGCGGTGACCCGCCACCTCGCCGAGTTCCTCGATCGCCACGACAGCGCGCCGACCGCGGTGCTGTGGAACGGCGGCGTGATGAAGGCCGCCGCCATCCGCCACCGCATCCTCGAGGTGGTGACCGACTGGTACGGGCGCGCGCCCCGCGAGCTCGAAGGCACCGACCTCGATCGTGCGGTCGCGCTCGGCGCCGCGTACTACGGCCAGGTCCGCCGCGGCAAGGGCATCCGCATCCGCGGCGGCACCGCCCGCGCGTATTACATCGGCATCGAGTCATCGATGCCCGCCATCCCCGGCTTCGCGCCGCCGGTGAAGGCGCTGTGCGTTGCGCCGTTCGGGATGGAAGAAGGCGCCAGCGCCGAGCTACCCGACGACGAGCTCGGCCTGGTGGTGGGCGAGCCGTCGACCTTCCGCTTCTTCGCCTCGTCGAGCCGCAAGGACGACGTCGCCGGCGCCATGGTCGATCCCGACGCCGCCGAGCTGGTCGAGCTGGCGCCGGTCGAGCAGGAGGTCGAGGCCAGCGGTGACCGCAAGGCCGGCGACGTGGTGCCGGTGTCGCTCACCGCCCACGTCACCGAGGTGGGCACCCTCGAGCTCTGGTGCCAGGCCCGCGAGGGCGACGGCCGCTGGAAGCTCGAGTACTCGGTCCGTTCGTAGCGCCGATCAGGCCGGCGGCGCCTGCCGCGCCTTCACCGCGTCGACCACCTCGCGCTCGCTGGGGAAGTCCCCGTTGGCCTTGTCGGCGATCTTGGCGCCATCGAGCCAGACCGTGTACTCGCCGCGTCCGCCCGGCGTGATCGTCACGATCACGCCGAACTCCCGCTCGAGCGCGGCCGCCGCACGGACGGCCCGGGGCTTGTAGCTTCAAGCCTGGCAGTACCGGATCTCGAGCTTCACGGTGGCACTCTAGCATCCCCGATCCACGCTATCGTGGAGGGAATGGTCGAGCTGCGGTCCACTCGGGGGTGCGTGAACACGCCCCGCATCCTGATGGCGCTCGAGGAGATGGGTGTCGGCTATCGGGTCGAGGTCGTCCCCGACGGCACCTTCAGCACGCGCCACGGCATCCCCGGTCCGGAGCTGCTCGAAGGCAAACACGTCCTGGTCGAGGTCGGCGCGATCCTGCGCCACGTCGCCCGACGGTACGGGGCCGGCACGCTGTGGCCGGCCGATCTGATCGGTCAGGCCCAGGTCGACCGCTGGCTCGACTTCCAGGCCGTGCGCATGGCCCGCGCCGCCGCCGGCCGCGACCTCGAGACGCTCGGGGTCCTGCTCGCCGTGCTCGAGCGTCACGTCACCGCCCACGAGTGGATCCTCGATCGCGGCTTCACCCTCGCCGATCTCGGCTTCGTGCCGGCGATGGTCAAGCGCGACAAGTTCCCACTCGCCAGTTTCCCGGCGATCGCCGCCTACTTCGATCGTCTCGGCGCCCGCCCGTCGTGGAAGAACGCCCTGGCCAGCACGCCCTAGCAGCGGGGTGCGGGCGGAAGCGGTCTGGCCCCCGGTCCCTCAGCTGATGCTGGCGGGGGCGAGCTCGAAGACCTCGACGCGCGACGGATCGGTCTCGCGGTGGAACGATGGATCGATCATGTAGAGCACGGCGTCGCCGGGCTCGACCGCCGCCATCCCCAGCTCGTAGCGGATCTCGGCACCACCGTCGCGCACCCGAAGTGTCCGGCGTCCGGACAAGGTCTCCTCCATGGTGGGATCGCGCCAGCGCACCAGCTCGGCCACGCACTTGGGGTGGCCGGTGTGACCGCACACCTGGCGCAGGCCGGCCGGCAGCGTGCGCGGGTGGAACCGGCGTGGCCGCGTCACCTCGCGCTCCCACGAGCGATCCGCTCCGGGCCGATCGGGGTCCGACGGCCGGTGGTACAGCATGCCACCGCCCTCGGGCAGGCCGTCCAGGCCCTCGCGCGCGGTCGCGCCGGCGACGTGAAACGGGTCGAGCGACAGCGCCGCTTGCGCTCCGGCCTGCCAGCGCGCGCGGACCGCGTCCACCGCCGACACCAGGCGCACGCCCAGCGCCGCGGCCACGACGCCGGCCTGGCGCTCGTCGGGCAGCCCGAGCAGCGCCAGCTCGCGCGCCGTGACCGCGGCGTGGGTCAGGAGCAACTCGACGCCGTCGGTGCCCCTGGCCACCGCCGCCAGCCGTAGCCGCTGGGCCATCAACTCGGTCTGCACCAACCCGCGCTGGGCCTCGGTGAAGGCGGAGAAGTCGCGATGGACCACGCCCAGGGTCGGCACCTCGGGGAACCGCACCATGTACTCGTCGGCGAGGCGGGCGGCATGCACCTCGGGCTCGGCGTGCTTGAGCGCCAGCAGCTCGCCGGCCAGCGCCGCGGCGGCGTCGAAGCGGGCATCGCTCACCTCGGCCAGCTCCATGACCCGCGCGACGTCGTGGTTGCCGACCAGGACGATGACCTGCTCGGGCGAATGGGCACACAACCAGCGCAGGAAACGAGCGCCGTCGACGCGCGCCGCCTCGGTCGTGCCCTGGGCCCGGGTGCCGAAGTCGAAGTGGTCGCCGATCGAGACCAGGTCGACATCGTCGCGCAGCCGCCCATCGTCGCCGAGGAGCCCGTGGTGATCGAGCACGGCGAATAGCTTGGAGGCGTGGGCCTGAGGATCGCCGATGGCGACCGCACGAACCGGCGTGGCGACCCGCGCTGGCAGGCGATCGCCGTCGGCCAGCTCGGCGGCCAGTCCCAGCGCGCGCTCGACCCGGTGCATCCAGGCAGTCTGTCACGCTCGGCCTGCGATCATCAGCTTCCGCGCGAGGTTGGTCTCGTCCTGAACCGCCATCGGAATGATGAAACTGATAACGCTTTTCAAAGTCAGTCGAGCCGTGATATCGGTTGTTCCAGATGCTGCGAACGTCGTCCCGGCTGCTGGTGTGCGCGACCGCAGCCCTGGCCGGGTGCGGCGGCACCACGACCGGCGATCCCGACGCCGCCGAGATCGCGTTCGATCGCCGCGCGATGCTCGCCCACCTCGCCGACAACCTGTGGATACCGACCTACGAGCGCGCGGCCGCCGACGCCGCCGCGATGCGGACCGCGATCGACGCGCATTGCACCGCTCTCGAGGCCGGCACCGACGACCCGATGGCCGCGCGTGCGGCCTGGGCCGCGGCGATCGACGCCTGGGAGTACGCCGACGCGATCAGCATCGGCCCGGCGGCCCAGGACGACGACACGCTCCGCAACCGGATCTACGCCTGGCCGCTGATGGCCCCGTGCACGATCGATCAGGACGTCATCGTTCGCTGGACCACGCCGGGCGCGTACGACGTGACCACGCGGCTCGACAACGCCCGCTCGCTGGCCGCGATCGAGTACCTGCTGTTCAATACCTCGTCGGTCTCGAGCTGCCCGATCGCACCGGTCGGGTGGGACGCCCTCGCCGCCGATCGACCGCGCGCCCGGTGCGCGCTGGCCGCCGCCATCGCCGCCGACGTGGCGACCCAGGCCGCCGCGCTGGCCACCGCCTGGCGGCCGGCCGGCGGCAACTATCGCGATCAGCTGGTGCTGGCCGGCACCGCGGGCTCGGCCATCACCAGCGAGCGCGAGGCCGTGAACATGGCCTCCGACGGCCTCTTCTACCTCGACAGGATGGTCAAGGACATGAAGCTCGGTGAGGCCGCCGGCATCACCATCAATGCCTGCGGCGTGATCGAGGAGCCGTGCCTGCGCGAGGTCGAGCACCGCTTCGCCGACCGCGCCACGCCGGCGATCCGCATCAACCTGCGCGCGATGCGCGCCGCCTTCACCGGGACCACGACCACCACCGACGGTCCCAGCTTCGAGGACTACCTGGTCGCCGTCGGCGCGCCCGACGTCGCCGCCCGCATGACCGCCGAGATCGACACCGCCATCGTCGCCGCCGACGCCCTCCCCGACGGGTTCATCGCTGCCCTGTCGGCCGATCGCGCGGCCGTGGTCGCGGTCCACACCGCCACCAAGACCGTCACCAACGAGCTGAAGAGCCAGTTCCTGACCGTGCTCGGCCTCGACATCCCCGACGACGTGGCCGGAGACAACGACTGATGTCGTCGCCGGTCACCGCCGATGTTCGCCTGGCGCCGTCCTTGCTCCAGCGCTTGACCGCGCGCGCGCACGCGCCGGTCGACATCGCGTCGCTGGCCGCGTTCCGCGTCGTCTTCGGGCTGGTCATGTTCGGCGGCATCGTCCGCTTCCTGTTCACCGGCTGGATCGACGCCATGTATGGCCAGCCCCGCTTCTTCTTCCACTACCCCGGCTTCGCCTGGGTCGAGCCGTGGTCGGTCACCGGCATGTACGTCCACTACGGCGTGCTGGCCGGCCTGGCCCTGGCCATCGCCGCCGGCGCCTGGCACCGCGTGGTCACGCCGCTGTTCGTGCTGGGCTTCGCCTACACCCAGCTCGTCGACGTGACCAACTATCTCAACCACCACTACCTGGTGGTGCTGCTCGGCGGTCTGCTCGCGGTCCTTCCCGCTCACCGGGCCTGGTCGTTCGACGCCTGGCGCGATCCGTCATCGCGCCGTGACGTGGTGCCGGCGTGGACGGTGTGGCTCCTGCGCTTCCAGGTCGGCGTGGTCTACGTCTTCGCCGGCCTGGCCAAGGCCCAGCCCGACTGGTTGCTGCACGCCCAGCCGCTCAACGTATGGATGTCGGCGCGCACCGATACGCCACTGGTCGGCCCCTGGCTCGACGAACGCTGGCTGGCGTACGCGATGAGCTGGGGCGGCTTCCTGTTCGACACCACGATCGTGGTGTGGCTGTCGTGGCGCCGGACCCGCCTGCCGGCGTTCCTGGTGCTCGCCGGCTTCCACGCCATCACCGGCTACTTCTTCAACATCGGGATGTTCCCGCTCATCATGACCAGCTCGGCGCTGGTCTTCTTCTCGGTGAGCTGGCCACGCCGGGTGCTGGCCGCGCTGGGATGGCAGCGCGTGGCCACCTCGCCGTCGGCCGCGCAGCCGGCGCCACCCGTGGCCGGCCCCGTGCTGACCGCGGCGCTGGCGCTGCACGTGATCGTGCAGGTCGCGCTGCCGCTGCGCCACCACGTCTACCCCGGCGCGGTGGCCTGGAACGAGGACGGCATGCGCTTCGCCTGGCAGGTGATGGTGCGCGAGAAGCACGGCAGCGTCACCTATGTCGTCCGGTTCCCGGACGGCCGGCGCCTCGAGGTCCCGCCCCGCCGTTACCTGACCGCGCGCCAGGAGCGCGAGATGGCGGGCCAGCCCGATCTGATCCTCCAGCTCGCCCGCCACATCGAGCGCGAGCTGCGCGCTGCCGGCCACGGCGACGTCGCGGTGCACGTCGAGACTCGGGTCTCGCTCAACGGCCGCGCGCCCGCGCCGATGATCGATCCCGAGGTCGACCTCACCGGCGTCTGCGATCTCGGCCCCCGCACCTGGGTCATGCCGGCGCCGGCGGAGCCGCCCATCCACCTGAGGGCGCGCCCGTGAGGTACGCGTCGACCCTGGCCGCGATGCTCGCGTTCGCGCTGCCGGCGCGCGCCGACGAACACGCCCTGCCCGACCACCCACTCACCGACGAGGAGCTGGCGGCGCTGGCCGAGGCGGTCGAGACCATCGAGATCATCGGCCGCGCCCCGCCCGGGGCCAAGTCGACGATCGACCACGAAGCCCTCGAACGCGCCGAGGAGAACGACATCCACAAGGTCCTGGCCCACGTCGCCGGCGTCTACCTGCGCGACGAGGACGGCTACGGCCTGCGACCCAACATCGGCATGCGCGGCGCCGCCGCCGAGCGCAGCGCCAAGGTCGCGCTCATGGAGGACGGCGTGTTGATCGCGCCGGCGCCCTACTCGGCCCCGGCCGCGTACTACTTCCCGCTGGTCACCCGCATGTCGCGGGTCGAGGTCATCAAGGGGCCGTCGGCGATCCTGCACGGGCCCAACACCGTGGGCGGCGCCGTCAACCTGATCGGCACGCCCATGCCCGGCGAGCGCGAGGCCTACGTCGACGCCGCGCTCGGCGGCGATCGTTACGGCAAGCTGCACACTCGCTACGCCGAGCGCGACGAGCGCTGGGGCCTGCTCGGCGAGTACGTCAAGCTGCGCACCGACGGCTTCAAGGAGCTCGATGGCGGCGGCGACACCGGCTTCGACAAGGACGATGCCTCGCTCTGGTTCCGCCTTCACGGCGCACCCGCGGCCGAGACCTTCCACCAGCTCGACCTGCGCGCCGGCTACGCCCGCGAGGGGTCCGACGAGACCTACACCGGGCTGACCGACGCCGACTTCGCGCTCGCCCCGCAGCGACGCTATCGCGGCACCGCGCTCGATCGCATGGACTGGGATCACGTGCGCCTGCGCGCCGATCACGCGGTCTCGCTCGGCACCCACCGCCGCGTCACCACCACCGCCTACCGCCACTGGTTCCACCGCGCCTGGGGCAAGGTCGACGCCTTCGTCGGCGAGCGCGACCTGGCCGGCGTGCTGGCCGCGCCCGAGGCCGGAGCCAACCAGATCTACTACGCCATCCTCACCGGCGCCGCCGACTCGCAGAGCCCCGAGGAGGAGCTGCTGCTCGGCACCAACGATCGCCGCTTCGTCTCGCAGGGCGTGCAGTCGACCTTGCAGGCCGAGGAGCGGTGGGGCCCGACCGCCCACCAGTTCGACGCCGGGGTCCGCATCCACTTCGATCGCGCCGATCGCCGGCGCTACGAGGACGCCTACCGGATGAGCGGCGGCGAGCTCATGCGCTCGGAGCGGGTGCGCGCCCACGTCCTCGATTCGCGGGCCGAGACCGTCGCCCTGGCCGTGCACGCCCAGGATCGCGTGCGCTGGGGCCGCGTCGAGGTCACCGCCGGGCTGCGACTCGAGCTGCTCGATGCGCGCTTCGCCGACTACCTCGGCGGCACCCAGCACGGCGCTCGGGAGACGGTCGCCATCCCCGGCGGCGGCGCCATCTTCCACGTCGACGATCGGCTCCAGCTCCTGGCCGGCGTCCACCGCGGCTTCGTCCCGGCGGCGCCGGCGGCGGTCGACGAGCTGCGACCCGAGCTGTCGGTGAACTACGAGGCCGGCGCGCGCTGGCACAACCAGCACGTCGCCGCCGACGTCATCGGATTCTTCAGCGACTACTCGAACCTCAAGGGCACGTGCACGCTGTCGACCGGCTGCACGTCGATGCAGGACGGCGAGCAGTTCGACGGCGGTCGCGTGCACGTGTGGGGTGTCGAGGCCCAGACCGCCGCCGAGATCCCGCTCGGCGCCGGCTGGCGGGCGCCGCTGACGGCGGCGTACACGTGGACGCGCTCGCGCTTCCAGGCCAACTTCGCGTCCGACTTCGCGGCCTGGGGCGACATCGAGGCCGGCGACGAGCTGCCCTACCTGCCGTCGCACCAGCTCGCCTTCAGCGGCGCCGTGGCCGCGCCGCGCTGGGAGCTGGGCACGGCCGTGCGCTGGCACGGCGCGGTGCGCGACGTGGCCGGCCAGGGCCCGATCGCCGCCGACGAGCGCGCCGACGCGGTGTTCACGATCGATCTCACCGCCCACGTCACGGTCGCCCGCTGGGCCGAGCTCTACGCCACCTGCGCCAACCTGCTCGACGAGCAGGTGATCGTGTCGCGCCGGCCGTACGGCGTGCGTCCCAACCCGCCGCGCTTCATCACCGCTGGATACAAGGCGCGGTTCTGACGAGTCCAGGCCGGGCCCGCTCGCCGTGCCCCCGCCAATCGAGTGAAAACGATGTTCAATTTCAGGAGAACCCCGATGGCCCCCCCTCGCACCTTCCTCCGCGCCTGCCTCGCTGCGCTCGCGCTCACCGCCTGCGGTGACGGCGACGAACACACCGGAGACATCGACGCCGGCCCCGACGTCGACGCGCCCGCCACCGACGCCGGTATCGACGCGGCGCCGTTCGTGGCGCCGACGCCGTTCGCCGTCCCGCTCTCGACCGCGGGCCCCGACCAGCTCCAGTCCGCCGTCGCGGCCCCGGGCGGCGGCTTCTACGCAGCCGGCTTCGCCGCCGCGACGCTCGCCGGCCCGCGCCTGGTCACCGTGGTCAAGCTCACCACGTCGGGCACGCGCGACACCAGCTTCGGGGGCGGCGACGGCATCGCCACCACCGCGCTCGAGTTCCGCGGTGGCGGCGGCGAGGTCGGCCTCGCCGTGCAGCCCGGCGGCAAGGTGATCGTCTCGGCGACCGTCGCCAACGCGGTCAACGCCAGCGATCGCGACGTCGCGATCATCCGCCTCGACACCAGCGGCGCGCTCGACACCACGTTCGGCGTCTCCGGCGTGCGGCTCCTCGATCTGGGGACCGCCCACGACAACGCCGGCACGCTGGTCGGCCTCGATGCAGCCCGTGGCGTCGCCATCGGCGCCGGCGGCGTGATCTACGTGTACGCGCTCCAGCGCGCCGATGGCACCGTGTCGGGTGGCGGCCCGCGCACCGACGTCGACCTGACCGTGGTGAAGCTCGACGTCGACGGCACCGTCGACACGTCATTCGGTGGCGGTGACGGCGAGTTCACGCAGGACATCCAGAACGTCAACGAGGTCGCGCGCGGCATCAACGTGCTCCCCGATGGATCGATCCTCGCCAGCGGCTACGCCAACACCCCGGGGCTTGGCAGCGTCCAGCCCGTGCTCGTCAAGCTGACCAGCGCCGGCGTCGTCGATCCCGCGTTCGCCACCGGCGGCGTCTATCACGAGACCGTGCTCGCCATGCAGACCGAGATCTACAACGTCGCGATCCACGGCACCCACGTCGTGACCGCGGGTTATGGCCGCGCCACGGGTACCCAGAACGACTGGGTCTCGCTGCGCTTCGCGCTCGCCAACGGCGCTCGCGATCTCGCCTGGGGCGGCGCCGCCAACGGCGCCGTGGTCATCGACGCCTCGGGCGCGATGATCGGCGACAACTGCCGCAACGCCATTGCCCTGCCCGGCGGACGCACGCTGCTCGTCGGGTCGACCGGGCCGAGCAACATGCCGGAGCAGGACGCAGCCATCGCGGTGCTCTCGTCGACCGGGCAACTCGACACCGGTTTCGGCGACGGCGTCCACACCTTCGCGCTCGGTGCCAACGGCAACGACCAGTTCTGGGGCGGCGCCGTCAACGGCAACAACGCGCTGGTGGTCGGTTACAAGGGCGGCGGCGCGACCCAGACCGACTCCGTCAACGACGACGCGTTCGGCGCGATCCTCGCCTTGCCCTGAGATCGCGCAGGAAACGCGCGAGCGCGCGCACCGCTTGCGGGAGGCACACCATCGGCTCGGCTGGCATGGCCGGTGCATCGTCGAGACCCGAACATGACCAGTCGGGTCTTGCTCGGTGTCCTCGCGTTGATGGCGCTCGGGGGTGGTTGCGCTCGCGTCCGCCCCCACGAGCGCCAGCACCTGGCCCACCCCGCGATGCAGGCCCCGGCCTGGCCGCAGGTCGACCGCGGCGATCGGCACGTCTTCGTGATCCGCGAAGGCACGGCCGGCGCCACCGGCGGCGGAGGCGGTGGTTGCGGCTGCGACTGATCCCGGCCCTGGCGGTGACAGCGCTGGCGCTGCCCGCGCTGGCGTCGCCGCTCGACCCCGCGGGCGCGGGTGCCACGTTGCGCGTGTACACCGACGACGATCACGTGGTGGTGGTGTCGCCGTCGGCCTCGGCCTCGACGACGCTCGGCCCCTCCACGTCCGTCGCCGCAGGTGTCGCCGTCGACGCGGTCTCGGCGGCGTCCGTCGACGTGCTCAGCGCTGCGTCTCCGGTGGCGGTCCGCGAGCTGCGTCTCGAGGTCGGCGCACGGCTGGCGCGCGCCTTCGAACGCGGTGGCCTCGTGGTCGCGGCCGACGGCCTCGCTTCCCACGAACGCGACTACGACGCCATCCGGGTCGGCGCCATGGTCCGCAGCGAGGTCGCCGATCGCAACCTCGTCCTCGAGCTCGAGTACCGGATCGGATTCGATCGAGTGCGCGACATCGGCGCCGATCCGGGCGGCGAGCGATCCAGTCACCAGCTCGCAGGAACGCTGTCCCAGGTGCTGGGCGAACGTACCGTCGCCGACCTCATCGTGGACGGCGGCGTCGCCAGCGGCTACCACGCCAGCCCCTATCGACGGGTTCCGGTCGCCCGCGCCGAATGGCCGCTGCCGACCTGGATGCCCGAGCAGACGCCGGCGCGGCGCCGATCGCTGGCGGTGGCAGCGCGGGTCCGGCGGGCGCTGACCCGGACCTGGTTCCTCTCGGCCAGCCAGCGCTTCTACGTCGACGAATGGGACATGACCAGTCACACCACGACCGCCGACGTGAGCTGGCAACTCGGAGCCCGCTGGTTGCTCGGGGCCAGCGCCCGCGCCTATCTCCAGCGCGGCGCGAGCTTCTATCGGCGCTCCTACACCGACCTGCCCGAACCGCCGACGCTACGAACCCGTGATCGCACGCTGGGTCCCATGCGCAGCGGCTTCGTCTCGATCACCGCCGACCGGCCGCTCGGCGACGGGCCGGGCCACATCGTGGCCGCGTGCGGCCTGCTCTCCATTCGTTACCTCGACTCGAGCCTGCAGACCACCCGCCACGCGCTGGTCACCACCGTGTCATGGAACACGACGTTCTGAACCAGATCGGAGCCTCCATGCGCCTGCGCCTCGCCATCGTCCCTGCTGCCATCGCCCTCGTCGCCTGCGCCGGCCCCGACGCCGACGACGACACCTGCGGCGAGGTCTACATGCCGGGTATGACCGCCTCGGGCCCGGCCGGCAGCACCATCACCCTGGTCGCCGCCGATCCCGCGCCACCGGCGCGCTTCATCAACTCCTGGACCATCGTCGCGTCCGATCCGGGCGGCGGCGCCATGGGCGCGTCCGCGGTCGTGGTATCGACCTTCATGCCAGCGCATGGTCACGCCGGCCCGCCGCCGGCCGTCACCACCGGCGCTGCGCCGGAGCTGGTGGTGACGCCGATCGATCTGTGGATGCCCGGGCTGTGGGAGGTGACCTTCGCCGTGTCGCACGCCGGCGGCACCGACCGCGCCGTGTTCGCGTTCTGCGTCGCCGAGTGATTGGCCCGCACACCGCGCCGCTCAGGGCGCGCACACGCCGTCGCGGTCGCGGCGCCATTCGCGACTGGTCCCGCGCAGCGCGTGGCGCGGGATCCGCGCGCGCACCGCCGGATCGAGCTCGCCCTCGGCGATCAGGACATCGAGCACGTCGAGGCCGACCGCTTCCAGGCGGACCCCCATCGTGATCCGATCGGGCACACCGGCCACGAACCAGGTCCGGGTCTGGGCGTGGTAGAAGCGCGGATCGCTCGCATCGCGGGTCACCGCCGGGCCGAGTAGCTGACTCTCGATCGCGCGGGCGTCCCACACGTGTTCGACGGCCGCGCCGTTGTCGTCGAGGAACCGGCTACCGAGCACCCAGGTGTCGCCCGTGGCGGTCACGATCTCGCCCGCGGCGAAGTTGCCGCGCTCGAAGGTCACGACGCCGGCTTCCTCGGCCCGCAGCTCGACCCACGCGCGCCGAGCGTGGGTCACGCCGCTGGGGAAGGCGTGGCCGGCGAGGATGTTGTCGAGCACCACCTCGACCCGCACCCCGCCGCCGGTCGGATACACGCACAGCCGGGAGCTCAGCACGCCGTTCAGATCGCGATCGATCGCGGCGAGCTGGCCGTCGAGGTCGGGCCACGGGGTCAGCGCGACGTCGACCGCCGCCATGCGGTGATCGTGGACGCGCCGGATCGGCCCGCCGCGCGAGGCCTCGCCGTCGCGGCCAGGCAAGTGACAGCCCGCGCACGACACCCCCGACACCGGATCGGCGAACACGCTCCCGGCCCATTCGGCGTAGGTCGACTCCACCGCCAGCCCGCCGGCGCCGCGCACGTCGTGGCAGGCGCCGCACATGTCGGACGAGGCCGAGGCCGAGCCGTCGACGAGCTCGGAGTATGCCGACCGATGGGCCCCGGTCTCCTGGGCCTCGTCCAGACCGCCGAACATGACGTCGTCCTGGGTCCACGACAGGCCGCCGTTGTGCAGCGCCGTCACCTCGGCGACCTGATGGCAGGCGACGCAGGTGACGCCGCGTTTCGCGGTCGGGACGTCGTCGAGATCGAGGCCGTCGGCGGTCAGCCCTTCGGCCACCGCGACCGGCGCGTGACAGCGCACGCAGAAGTCGCCGAGCGCTCCTCCGGTGAGGCGCTGGCCGAGCCGGTTCATCGCCCGGAACACCGGGTCGTCGCTGGCGTAGGCGTGCATGCTGCCGGCCCACTCGCGGACGTGGTCGCCGTGGCAGCCCTCGCACGTGGCCGGCTCGACGAGCGCCTCGCGATCGAGCCCCGACCGTCCACACGCCGCCGCCGCCATCAGGGCGAGCGCAGCCAGCGCGAACGAGCCCGATCGCATCACGTCATCCCACGCGACGCCGCTGGATCGCGCCGCGCAGCTCCTCGCGCACCGAGTGCGGGAGGGCCAGCACCGCGGGGAACACCATCTGTTCCTCCAGCGCCAGGTGGGACTCGAACCGCCGTGTCAGCTCCGTGACCGTCGCGGTGAGCGTGGGCGCGAGCGCGGCCTGTTGCCGCGGATCGGCCGCCAGCTGCGCGCAGATGTCGATCAGGCGCTCGATCGCCGGCGCCATCTCGACGTGCTCGCGCGACATCTGCCCCATGGCCTCGATCACCGCCGGCGGTGCCCCCGCCAGGGCTGGGGCGATGGTCTCGTCTTCATCCGCGACGTGGAGCGGCAGACCGTCGGCGAAGTAGCGGCGGATCTGGGCGGCCGTCACCCGGATCTCGTCGTCCTGCCAGCCGGCGGTCAGCGCACCCGCGAGGGCCAGGAAGCGACGGATGCGGTGATGGCACTCGAGCAGGAGATCGACGAGGTCGACCGGGGCGCTTCGCGTTCCCAGGGTCACCAGCATGGCCCGGGGACCAGCACGGAGCGGGCCAGACCACGCCTCCCCCGCGGCGGCGGATTCGCGCAAATGCGGCGCGCCGCCCCGCGCTCATGCGCAAGGCCTGCGGAGACGACCAACGGAGACGAACCCGCGCACAACCATGACGGGTTGCTGGCAGCAGCGTGATGACGCGGCGGGTATGTGATGGACATGCAGCCGCAGCCCAGGCCGACCCTTCGCGGGGTCTCCCACCAGTTCGCGTTCTTCGCCGCCCTCGGCGCGGGCGCCGTCTTGATCGCGACCGCCGGGTCGGCGCGCGCCGCCGTCGCGGTTGCGATCTACGCCGGCTCGCTGGCCGCGATGTTCGGCATCAGCGCGACCTACCACCGGCTCGCGGTTCGCCCGCGCGCCCGCGCCATCTGGCAGCGCGCCGATCACGCCGCCATCTTCCTGTTCATCGCCGGCACGTACACGCCGATCACCGTGCTCGCCCTGCGCACGCCGGTGGGCTCGCGGCTGCTGGCGATGGTCTGGTTCGGCGCCGCCCTCGGCGTGATCCAGTCGCTGGTGTGGCCACGAGCACCGCGCGCGATCACCGCTGCGCTCTACCTGGCCCTGGGATGGGCGATCGTCGCCTGCTGGTCAGACGTGGCGGCGGCGGTCGCCACGTCGTCGCTGGTGTTGCTGATCGTCGGAGGCGCGCTCTACACCACCGGGGCGCTGACCTACGCCCTGCGGCGGCCGGACCCGGTACCGCGGGTGTTCGGTTATCACGAGGTCTTCCACGCCCTCGTCATCGCCGCGTGTCTGTGCCACTTCGCCGCGGTGTTCCAGCTCGTCCGGGCGGCGTGAGGTCCCGGGTGGTGACCGCTCCAGTCGCCACCCGCCGTCCAACCACGCGTCAACGCTGACGGAGTCGATGGCCCTCGGCTTGCTGAACCTGACCGCCATGGCCTCGCGCTGGCTCCTCGGGTTGCTGACCGGCCTCGCCCTCACCGGCGCGTGTTCGTCCGAGGAGGCCGTCGACGAGCCCGAGGACGACGGCTGGCTGGACGGCAAGGGTGACGCCGCCAGCGCCGTCAACGTCGCCTCCACCCGGCTGGACGTCGACCTGGCGACCCACAGCGCGGTCGCCACCATCGAGCTCGAGAGGTACGGCAACGTCGCGCTCGAGGTCGGCGGCCTGACCATCACCGGCGTCACCGACGATCGCGGTCGCCGCCGCTACAAGATCGTCGACGGCACGCTGCGCGTCACGTGGGTGCGCGGCCCGCTGGTGGTGAGCTACGGCTTCCGCGAGCACGACGCCGCCGACGGCCTCCTGCCCGGCGGCTCGACGGTGGTCTGGCCCTACTTCTGCGGCAACCTGTTCCCCTGCCACTCGCAGCCCGCCGATGGCACGCGCTTCGAGTTGGCCATCGACGGCGTGCCCGCCGGCAAGACCGCCGTGTACCCCGAGGCCATCACCAGCGACGCGCCGCCCTACATGCTGGCGTGGGCGGTGGGCAGCTACACCCGGGCCAGCCTGGGCGTCACCTCCGCCGGCACCGAGGTCGCGGTGTACTGGCTGCCACGAGGCGAGACCGCCGCGCGCGCCGGAACCAAGCGCCTCCGCGACGTCTTCGACTGGTACGAGCGCACCCTCGGCCCGTACACGTTCGGCGGCGAGGTCGCCGCGGTCTCCGTCGTCTGGGGCGAAGGTCTCTACGGCGGCATGGAGCACCATCCCTACTGGCACGTGGCCAGGGACGCGATGGGCGACGAGCTCACCCAGGCCCACGAGGCCGCCCACGGCTGGTTCGGCGACGGGGTGCGCCTGCGTTGCTGGGAGGACTTCGTGCTGAGCGAGGGCACGACCAGCTACCTCGCGGCGCGCGCGCTCGGCGCCGTCGCCGGCCCGGCCAAGGAGGCCCAGATCTGGGCCGAGTACCAGCAGGAGCTCGACGACGCCATCGCCGCCGGCGGCGCGCCGGCGTGGCCGACTGGCTGCAACCGCATCGACATCATCAAGGACAAGCTGTTCACCAATCTGCCCTACATGCAGGGCGCGTTCTTCTACAAGGACGTCGCCGCCGCCGTGGGCGCCGATCGCCTCGACCAGGTCATCGGCCGGTTCTATCGCGCCCACAAGAACCAGCCCGCGTCGATGCAGGAGATGCTCGACGCCATCCGCGCCGACACCGGCTTCGACGCCAAGCCCATCGCCGACGCCCGCCTGCGCCGCCGCTATTCGCCGCGCTGATACACTCGGCGCGTGGAGCTGCTCGGGAGGGAGGCGGAGCTCGCCGCCATCGACGAAGTGCTCGCCAGCGCGCGGGCCGGGCGCGGGCGCGCGCTGTTCGTGACCGGCGAGGCCGGCATCGGCAAGTCGAGCGTGCTGGCCGTGGCCCGCGAGCGGGCCGGCGACGCCCTCGTGCTCGACGGCGCGGCCTGGGAGTCGCCGGGCGCGCCGCCGTACTGGCCGTGGATCCAGGTGCTGCGCACCGCCGGGCTCGCCGAGCTGATCGAGGGCACGTCGCGCGTGAGCGGCGACGCCGGCGCCGACCCGGCCGCCGCCCGTTTCGCGCTGATCGACTCGGTGGCCCGCGCGCTGGTCGCACGCGCCTCCGAACGGGAGCTGGTGATCGTGCTCGACGATCTCCACGCCGCCGATCTGCCCTCGCTCGAGCTCCTCGAGCTGCTCTGCCGGGAGCTGCCCCGCACGCCCATCGCCCTGTGCGGCGCGTGGCGAGAGGCCGAGCTGGCCTCCCGCCCCGACGCGGCCCGGCGGCTGGCCCGAGTCGGACGCCATGCCCAGATCGCGCCCTTGCGCCCGCTCACCGCCGACGAGGTCACGCGCTGGGTCGGCGCCGACGGCGCCGTGGTCCACGCAACCAGCGAGGGCAACCCGCTGTTCGTCGAGGAGCTGATGCGAGCGCGCCGGAGCGGCGGCCCCGCTCGTGGCATCGGCTCGGTGCTCGAGGACCACCTCGCGCTGGTCACGCCCGCGACCCGCGCCGTCCTCTCCGCCGCGTCGGTGCTGGGGCGCGAGCTCGACCTGGCCCTGCTGCCGGCGCTGGTGTCGCTCGACGACGACGCCGTGGCCCACTCGCTCCGCGAGGCGACCGAGGCCGGGCTGGGGGAGCGGCGCGACGCGTGCTGGGTGTTTCGCCACGTGCTGCTCCGCGATCTCCTCTACGGCGAGCTCACGCCGAGCCGGCGCGCGACGCTGCATCGCGCGGCCGGCGACGTCCTCGATCGCGTGTTGCCCGGCAGCGTCAGCGCCGCCCATCACCTCCTCGCCGGCGTCGCTGGCGCCGACGTCGAGCGCGCGGTGGCCGCCGCCCGCGCCGCCGCTGCGCGCGCGATCGAGGTCCATGCCTTCGAGGACGCCGCCGCGCTCCTCGCCGCGGCGCTGCGCGCCCTCGAGAGCGTGGCTGCCGCCGACGTCGCGCTACGCGTCGATCTCCGCCTCGACCTGGCTCGCGCCCGCCAGGGTTACGGCGCCGCCGAGGCCGCGCAGGTGGAGGCGATCCGCGCCGCCGATCTGGCTCGCTCGCTTGGCGACGCGCCGCGGCTGGCGCGGTCGGCCCTGGCCTACGCAGCCGAGCTCGCCAGCGGCCGCCGCGATCCGGTGATGATCGATCTGCTGCGGGAGGCGCACACCGCGTTGCCAGAGGGTGACACGCCGCTGCAGGCGCGCGTCACCGCACGCCTGGCGGCGGCGCTGGTGCCGACGCCCGACGCCAGCGACCTCCGTCCCTACGCGCTCGCCGAGGAAGCCGTGGCCATGGCCGCGCGGCTCGGCGACGCGGAGACCCGCATGTACGCGCAGCGCTTCGCGGTCCACGCCCACGGCTTCCGGCTCGGCATCGCCGAGGCGTTGCCCCGTGCGCGCGAGGTCATCGCGCTCTCCGATCACCTCGCCCGCCCGCTCGAGGCGGTCGAGCACCGGACCTGGCTCATCAACGCGAACCTCACCGCGGGCGATCTGGCCGGGGCCGACCTGGCCACCGAGTCGCTGGCAGCGCTGCTCTCGCCGCACGCGCAGCCGCACTACCGCTGGCGCATGCCCATCATCCGCGCCGCCCGCGCGACCCTGTCCGGCGACTTCGACGCGGCCGAACGGCACATCGCGAGCGTGCGCCAGCTCGCGCGCGACCACGACCTCGATCGCGCCCGCATGTGCTGCGCGTTCGCGATGCTCAGCCTGGCGCTGGTGTCCCGCTCGCAGGCGCGCGCGCTGGCCGCGGTCGACGACGTCCGTGCGGTCGCGCGAGGCGTCGGCGGGCCGATCGGCTCCTCGGTCCTGGCGAGCGTGCTCGCCATGGCCGGTCGCCTCGACGAGGCGCGGCGCGAGCTGGCGAGCATCGCCTTCGTCCCGCCGATGGGGCTCTCTCTGTTCGGCTCCGAGGCCGCCCTCCTCGTCGACGACAAGCCCGCCATGGCTCGCTGGGTCCAGCCGCTGCGCGACGCCGCCCGCCGCGCACCGCTGGCCGGCGGCGCCTCGATGAGCGTGATGCTCGCGCCGGTCGACGTGATCGTCGGCGAGCTGCTGGTCCAGCTCGGCCGCCACGACGAGGCCCTCGAGCCCCTCGAGCGCGGCCACGTCCTGTCCCGCCGCCTGGCATCACCAGGGTTCATCGAGCGCGCCAGCGCCGCGCTCGCCGCGGCCCGAGAGGTGCGCCCGCTGGCCCCGGTCGCGGTCAGTGCGCTGGCCGACCCGGTCGCCGAGCTCCCGGCGCCACCGACGACGACGCTCGACCTCGAGCGCGTCGGCGATCACGTCCGCGTGCGCTTCCGCGGCCGCGAGCTGCGGGTACCACCGCTCAAGGGCCTCGAGTACCTGGCCACGCTGGTGGCGCGGCCCCACGCCGAGCTCCACGTCTCCGATCTCGCCGGCGACGAGGATCGCGGCGACGCCGGCGAGGTGCTCGACGCCAGCGCCCGCGCCGCGTACAAGGCTCGGGCCGAGGAGCTACGCGAGGAGCTGGAGCTGGCCCAGGCCCGCAACGACCTCGGCCGCATCGATCGGCTGACCGCCGAGCTCGACATGCTCGCCGATCAGCTCGTCGCCAGCACCGGGCTCGGCGGCCGCAGCCGGCGCGCCGGATCACGCGTCGAGCGGGCCCGGGTCAACGTGCAGCGCCGCATCCGTGACGCGATACGCCGTCTCGCCGCCGAGGACGCCGCGCTGGGCCGCCACCTCGACGCCACGATCCGGACTGGCACGTTCTGCTCGTTCACGCCCCTCGAGCCGTAGGCCGGCCGCGAAACCTCCGGAACGACGCGCGCTTGGGCCACGGAACGATGTTCCGGAGCCACGGAACGCCTCCTTCACAAAGGAGACGTTCATGACCACCACCCAGACCAAGCAGATCGCCACCGACCACTTCAACCGCATCCGCCAGGGCGACCTCGCCGGCGCCGCCGCCCTCATGGCCGAGGGCTGCGTCAACCACGCGGCCGTCCCGGAGGCCCAGGGCCGCGACGGCTTCGTGCGCATCCAGACCAAGCTGCGCACCGCCTTCCCCGATCTCGCCTACGCGCTCGAGGACATGATCGTGGACGGCGATCGTGCCGTCCTCAGGCTGACCGTGAGCGGCACCCAGGATGGCCCGCTCACCTTCTCGCGCCTGCCGCTGGCCCCGACCGGCAAGCAGGTCCGCTTCGAGCAGATCCACATCGTGCGCGTCGCCGACGGAAAGATCGTCGAGCACTGGGCCGGGATGGATTCACTGGCGATGTTCCGTCAGCTCGGCCTGCAGGTCACGCCCGTCGCCGCCGCCTGATCCCGACGAGCGCGGCCAGCGCGACCAGGAGCGCGCTGGTGTGGCCGCCGCGCACGCGGCCCAGCGAGCAGCCCATGCCTCCGTGATCGGCCACGTGGACCAGGAGCGGCTCGCTGCGGTTGCCGTTCAGATCCACCGCGACGATCGAGACGACGAAGTCCACGTCCTGACCGTCGTCGCGGGTCCCCAGCTGGACGACGCCTGGTTCCCACCAGGCGTACACGCCGGGCGGCGTCGCGATCCCGCCGCTGTCCCCCGACACGATGGTCAGCTCGTAGCCGAGCTCGCGCGCAGCGGTGCGATCGTCGCCCGCGTCGAAGTCGATCCGGACCCCGAGGTGGGCTCCGCAGTCGGCGTCGGCGCTGCACGGCGGTGGCTCGGTGCGGGCCACCGTCGCGACCCGCCAGCGATGAGCGGCGGCGTGGTGTCATCGGCGTGGGTCGGATCGAGCTCGTGCGCCGTCGGGTTGAAGTACGAGCAGGCATCGGCCCGCTCGGGCACGAGCACCAACGCCGCGACGGCCACGGCCAGCAACCTGATTCCCCGCATGGGATCCAGGTGCGGCCGTGGCCGTCGATCCTGAAACGACACTCGATGGCAGCGTGCGCACCGCGGGCATCACGCCCGCGGTGCGTCACCTCACGAGATCGGGCCCGGCGGGCTCACCTTGGTCGTGCGCTCGCCATTCTGCGGCACGAGCTTCTCGACCAGGGCCTTCAGCGGCGTGTCGTGGAACAGCCGCTGCAGCGTGTCGCCGAGCGACTCGCCAGCCACGATGCGCTGGACGTCCCAGGCCTGGGCGACCTTGACCAGGGTCTCGTTGCGCGAGAGCGCCAGCAAGGCCTCGCTGAAGTTGCCCGACACCGCGCCGAAGCGCTGCACCGCCGCCTCGGCCTGGGCGCGCAAGAGCACGAGCTGCTGATCCTGCTCGCGGACCCCGAAGGCCAGCTCCTGCTCGCGCTCGCGCTTGACGCGCTCGAGCCGGGTGCCGAACTTCAGCTCCTCGACCGCCTGCTCGGCCTCGACCAGCTTCTGCTTGTCGGCCTGCTCCTTCATCGCGTTGCCGATGCGCGCCAGCACCGTGGCCAGCTCGCTGGCCGCGAGCTCGCGGACCAGCTCGTCCTGCCGCTTCTTGGTCAGCGCCTTGATCTCGGCCTCGTCGCGGCTCATCCGCTCGCGCTGACGCGTCGCCTCCAGGCCACGGGCCTGGCTCGACAGGTCGATGCTCGACTTGACCACCTCGCGCTGCGCCTGATCGAGCAGCGTACGGATGGCCTCGTCGCGGATGACCACGGCCAGGACCTCGACGTCGACCACGCGCATGCCGTTCTCAGCGAAGGCCAGACCCGGCCGCTTGCCGTCGAGGGCGGCGCCGACGACGAAGTCGCGGACCTTGTCGACTGCGGTCGCGTGCAGCTCCTCGATCTTGTGACGCCAGACCTGGCCCTTGACCAGCGAGCGCACCGTCTCGCAGAGCAGCTTGACGTAGTCGGCCACCGCGAACCACCGCATGGGGTCGCCTTCGAAGTCCACGCGGTAGGCCACGCGGATCTCGACCGGCACGTGATCCTGGGTCTCGGCCTGGATCACGTCCGACACGCGGTTGTTCTCGACCCGCAGGTACGGCGTCTCGAGGGTCTTGGCGTCCCACTTGGGCGTACCGGTCGACAGCGCCAGGACCTCGAGGGTCTCGTCGTAGTCGAGCAGCACGGTCGTGGGGCCACGCTCGATGCGCCGCTTGCCGGTCTTGGAGGTCACGCACACGGCGTAGCCGGTCCACGGCGCGATCTGGGGCGCGCCCTGGAACTTGCCTTCGAGCGTGATCGTGCGCGGCTGCTGGTACGTGCTCGCCCGCGAGAACTCGTCGGCGACCAGGGCCTGGTCGCCGCTCACGCGGCTCGACTCCATCGCCATCGCCTGAGGCGCGGCGACGACCGTGCCGCCGCCGCCGCCGGCACGCTGGCCGCCGTGGCCATGATCGCCGCGGCGACCGCGGCCACCGCGCTCGACGTCGCCCTCCGAGAGCACGCCGTGACGCGTGGTCGGCACGTTGCCGAGCAGCGCACGGATGCTCTGGTTGTACTCCAGCGCCTCGGCGTTGCTCGGGTACCACAACACGCACTCGCGGTCGGCAAGCACACGACGCACGATCACCTCGGTGCGCGGGTCCGGCAACAGCATGGCCGGGCCGCGCACGGTACGGATCGCACCCGACAGCCGGTCCATGACGTAGCGGGCCTCGCCGGCCGGGATCGCCGTGGCGAAGTGCTTGGCCTTGCCGTCGTACTTGATCGCCGAGTGCTCCTCGCGCGGGAAGTAGATGGCGGTGTCCTTGCCGGTGATGAACAGCTCGTCGCCGGCCTTGTGGGTCCGTCCGCCCTCGCTGTAGTCGGCGATGACCTTGATGTGCAGGCCCTGGATCTCGTTGAGCTCGACGGCCCGAAACTTCTTGGACGGACGGCCGCCGTCGTCGCGCGCCTCGACGAAGCGCTCGGTCGGCAGCGGGAAGACAACCTGGGGGCCGACCTCGTAGCGCTTCTTGCCGTTCTCGTCGACGAGGATGGCGTACTCCAGCCGCTCGAGGGTGAGCGCCTCACGCGCGTACTTGCCCTCGCCCTGCTCGGCGACGACCTCGACGCCGGTCGGCGGGATGTAGAACGACACCTCGGTGCCGCGGATGATGAGCTGCTTGCCGACGGTGAGATCGGGCGGCGGCGCCTTCGACGGCTGCGCGGCCGGAACCTCGCCCTCGGCGACGGCCGGCTTCACGACCGCCTGGCTCCAGTTCTTGCGGGCCTCGTCTTCGTTGTAGATGCGGACCAGCAGGTACTGGTTCGAGCGCAGGTGGTGACCCTCGACCACGGCGGCCGACTGTCCCGGCCAAAGCGCGAACGTCGCCGGACCGGGCACGATGATCGTGCGACCGATCTCGAGCTCGGCGGCGGGCTGAGCGCTGCCCTCGTCGGGATGCTTGTTGGCGCGAGCCGGGTTGCGCAAGATGACGTAGAAGCCCTCGGCCGCGACCGGCGCGATGCGCATCGCTTCCTCGAGGGAAGTGGCGCCCCGAAACGTGCCCGAGGCCGCGTCGTAGACCACCGGCCGCTCCTGCGCGGTCGGGTTGATCACGGTCGGCCCGGTGTACGTCTTCACGACGCCCTTGGTGACGTCCTGCATGTAGGCATAGCCGCCCGGCGGGAGGACGAGGTCTCGCTTCTGCTGTGCGTCGCTCATGGTGATGAATCCTTTCGGTCGAACAAAATGCAAGGAAGGGCCCGCGAAGGGAGTCGAACCCTCGTGACCGGGGTGAAAAGCCGGCGTCTTGACCGCTGGACTACGCGGGCGAAATCTGTCGAGCCCAACGAGGGATTCGAACCCTCCTCTCTCGCTTACCGGGCGAGCGTGTCCACCCTGGATCACCAGATGGGCTTGATCGTGTGTGCGTGCCGCCGGGTGGAATCGAACCACCTCACCAGGCTTCGGACACCCGGGTTGCATCCGTGCACGGAGGCTTCTGGTCGCGGTCGAGAGGATCGAACTCTCCACGGCAGCAGTGTGAGAACCGCCAGGCCACCAGGCCGTTGGCCGCGATGAACTTCTTTCGTCGAGCGCTCGCCCGGAGTCGCACCGGGGTAGTCACGGGTTGCAGCCGTGTGCCTCGCTGTTCGGCCACGAGCGCATGTTCAGCCTGCAAGCCCCGCTTCGGCACCGCCGGTTGGGCGCGTGGGGAGGGAGGTTGCTTGATCAGAGAGTGGACCAGGGGGGATTCGAACCCCCGTCGCCGCCGTGCGAGGACAGCATCCTTCCGCTAGAAGACAGGCCCAAGAACATGTCGCGGCCTTGACGGGAATCGAACCCGCCTGAAGGTGATAGACAGTCACCCAACGTCACCAGACGTACCCAAGGCCGTACGAGAGTCGACCGACGTGTCCGGATACCGGACGGATGAGCTCGCGCGATCGCGAGCGACGGGTGGAGCCGGAGGGAATCGAACCCTCGTCGCCGACTTGCCGAGCCAGCATTCTCCCAGCTGAACTACGGCCCCACGAACCAACAGTCTTCGCTAGCCCTCAGTTGTCGCCCGCCGGCATACGCCGGCGACGGGACGCTGCGCGCCCCGTGGCCACTACGTGGCCGGCTCGAAGTCGGGGTGGAGGGACTTGCACCCCCAGCCACGCGGTCCCGAACCGCGCAATCTTCTGTTGAAATACACCCCGGAGAACGATGTCGTGGAGCTGGAAGGAATCGCACCTTCGTCGCTGGCATGTCGGACCAGCATTCTGCTGTTGAACTACAGCTCCGCCGCAGGCAGCGAACTTGGTCACGGGGACAGGACTTGCACCTGCAACCTCACGGGCCCGGGCCGCGCGCTCTTCTGTTGAGCCACCCCATGAAGACGAGGGGACCACTCGCGTGGCCCAACCCTTTCGAGCTGGTTCCCCTCGTTTAATCGTCATCCTTCAGCAGGAAGTCGTTGTTGATGACCTTCCAGGACATCCGACCTCCCAGCGTCTCCGACCGGGCGTCGTGGAGCGGGCGCACCACGATGCCTTCCTTGCGGTTCCTGGTGCCCTCGTAGAGCCCCTTGGCCCGCTCGAGCCAGAGCTCGAGCGAGTGCGGGAACTCGACGGCGGCGTCACCTTCGAGCACGGCCTCGACCGGCACCGTGCTGAGCTTGCGCTCGGCACAGAACACCTTCATCTCGGCGAGGTCGAGGAACCGTCCGGCGCGCGTGTCGTACACGTTGAACACGAACAGCGCGAGCTCGGTCAGGCCGAGCCGATTCTTCTGGATCCCCGGACCACACAGCTCGCCCTGGAGCGCGAAGCCGGGCGGGATCACGCGCTCGAGTCCCAGCTGGTCGGCCATCCGCCACACCGGATTGGGTCCGCGCACCAGCGCCCAGTTACGAGAGCAGGCCACCAGTTCTCCATCCAGCGAGCGGAAGTACGTCGCGCTCGTACCGTCACACTTGGTCGTGACGTAGAAGTCACGGCCACGCATCTCGTCGAGCACGCCGAGGGCCGACTGCAGGCGAATCTCGTCGGTCTTGGGCACCTGGCCCGGGAACGCACCGGCGATCTCCCGCGTGTCGGGGAGGACCGGCTCGTACTTCACGACTCCGAGCAAGTCGCGAATGTCGGTGCCGAGCTCGGGGAGCTCGCTGCCCGCGGGCAGGATGTCCACCGGCAGGGCCAGGCCCTGCGAGAGCACACCGCGCAGCCGCGCCGTCTTCACCCGGAACCCGCGCGGCCGCATGAACTCGGCCCACGGCTTGCCCTCGGGGAGGACGCTGTCGATCTCGAAGAACACGCACGGCGAGCCGGGCGTGAACTCGGACTTCTTGACCACCACGTCCCAGCCCATGACCCGCGCCTTGACGATGTTGTCGGCTCCGGCGATGGGGTCGATGGCATCGATGCGCTGGATCGAGACGAGCTTGCGTTCCATGGTTGCCTCCGAGGTTACGACACAGAGGAAGGAGAGGGATTCGAACCCTCGACACGTTGCCGTGCACGCGAGTAGCGGTCGCGGTCCTCGACCAGGCCGGGCCCCTTCCAGTTCGTCAGACAGTCGCTACAGGTCGCGGGGAGAGAGGGAGTTGAACCCCCAAGTCACCTTCCGGTGATCACGCGATTTTCGAGATCGGCGCCGTCGCCACGTCGGCTTGCCTCCCCAGGTGATGCGAACAACAAAGACGCCAACCCTGCGGGCGGCCGCGAACGGAGTGCATCACGCTCCGTCGCGGCACGCCCTACCCGCCGCTCCCCCGCCGCCACTATTGTCGTCCAGGCGAGTCACGAGGCCACCGCGGCCTCGTCGCTCTCGATCTCGCCGGTCCAGTACAGGTAGTCACGCCAGGCCTCGGGCACCGAGCGCGTGCTCACGCGAATCGTGACCGCCGGCACCCACTCCGGCCGGGCCGGGGTCGAGCGCAGCGTCATGCCCGCCTCGTGCGGCGTCCGGTTGCCCTTCTTGCCATTGCACGGGTAGCAGCAGCTCACGATGTTCTGCCACGAGGTCTTGCCACCCCGGGCACGCGGGATCACGTGGTCGTAGGTCAGGTCGCTGATGCCGCAGCGGACACCGCAGTACTGGCAGCGGTAGCCGTCGCGGGCGTAGATGTTGACCCGCGAGAACTTCACGGGCTTGGCGTGACGCCGGAAGGCGCGCAGGAGCCGGACCACCGCCGGCACCTTGATCACCAACGACATCGTGCGGACCTCGTCGGTGTATTCCTCGATGACCTCGACCTTGCCGAGGCTGAGGAGCGTGATCGCGCGCTGCCACGAGATCACCTTGATGGGTTCGTAGCCCTGCGACAGGAGCAGGGTACGCGTCGCGTTGCTCATGACTCGTTCCTTTCTCCGGCCCGCGAACAATTCGCGGGCAAACAAGGGTGGGCGCTGGGCGCGTGCTGGTGCCGCCGGCCGGATTCGAACCGGCACTGCGTGGCATCTCGGACCACTGACTCCTGCCAATTGGTCTACGGCGGCGTGAAACGTGCGTGCCCCCGGAAGGATTCGAACCTTCACATCTCGGGATTTGAAACCGGTGACTCTGCCGTTGGTCTACGAGGGCGTGCGTTGCGTGACTGGTACCGCCGGTCGGGTTCGAACCGACACTGCCTGCTTTCTGAAAACAGTGACTCCTTCCAGTTGGTCTACGGCGGCATGAGACGAGCGAGAACGAGCGAGATTGGAGTGACCGATGGGACTCGCACCCATTAAGACGAGGTTCACGGCCTCGCGCTTCGACGGCTTCAGCTTCGGCCACGGTCCACCCGGAAGGATTTGCACCTCCATCGCCCGGTAATCGGCCGAGCAGTCTGCTGTTGACGTACGGGTGGGAAAGAAACGGTGCAGGTGGCTGGATTCGAACCAGCGACACACGGTTCATGGATAACCATCCATCGACGGCCCGGTGACGGGCGAGAGGGTGAGAGACGGCGTTTCGTTGCTCTGCCTGGCTGAGCTACACCTGCTCGAAATCGTCTGAGTGACTGGAATCGCACCAGCGGCCTCACGGTCCCCGACCGTGCGCTCTTACTGCTGAGCTACACCCAGATGTGTTGGTTGCTGTGATGAGTCAGACCTGTCGTACCACCGGCGGATTCGAACCAACTCCGTCGACGTTCGCCACGTCGCGTCCCATCCTTGGGTCGGGGGCATGTCGCTTGGTTGCAGCGGAGGGACTCGAACCCTCATCGTCACGGTTATGAGCCGCGCGTCCTCGCCCGAGGTCGCTGCGATGAACCAGTCAGCACGCCGCCAGGGGATCGAACCCTGCATTGTCCGGGTTTGGAATCCGGTACCCTCACCAGAAGGCGAGCAGCGCAAGATGAAGTTGTGCCACCGGCAGGAATCGAACCCACGCCGTCGACGTTCGTAGCGTCGCGTCCCATCCTCGGGTCGGGGGCAGACGGGCAAAGAGCTCGCGTCGGAGACGTCCGCACCGGAATTTCTCCCGGCCGTTGACACGCGCATGGATCTACGAGAGATCGTCCGCGCTTCGCTGAGCCGGTCGCCCGGGGTCGCTACCTTAGGTCCGTTATAGTTACGGTAACCAACGCAATACGGCCCGCTTTAGCCGTCACAGACGCGCCCCTGGGGGGAATCGAACCCTCCATTGCCTGTTTGAGAGACCGGCAGACTCGCCATTGTCTGACAGGGGCACAAAATTTTCGTGCGCGATCCGTACGCCCAGGGCGCCTGGGAAAGGCACGAGCTCGAGGGTCGGATGGGAATCGAACCCACTCCTCGCGGCTTAACAGACCGCCGCTCAGCCATTGAGCTACCGACCCAAGACACACCACGGTTGCGGGGGCTTCCCGTGGTGCGTGCGTGTTGTTGTGCGACTCCTGCAGCCAACACCATTGCTTCGAGACCGAATGGATTGCGCCATTCGGGCCAGGCACGAGACCGACCCCGAACGCCGCCAGTGACCCCGCACACCTGAGTCACTTTGAACGCTCGCTGTCGCTCGCTAGGCGCGGGCGAAGTCGCTGATCACCGGAGGCACCGCCGTGTCAAAACCGACCACGTCGAGCATGCCGGCGTCATTCGGGTCCGCGATCGTGAACCCGTTCGAGATCATCCCGACCACGACCAGCTTGGCCGGGATGCCGCGCGCCTCGCGATAGGCACGCAGGGCCTGAGCCGGGTGCACGCTCCCGGCCCAGGTCTCGTTGTCCGTGTACACGACGAACGTGTCCACGTCGACCTTGTTACGCGTCGCCCACAGCATGGGCAGAGCGCAGTCGGTGCCGCCCATCGGAACGCGGTTGATCGTCGCAACCACGTCGTCGAGCCGCTGACGCGGCGAGATCGCCAGCGTCGTCAGGCCCGACTCACCGCCGCCCCACTTGCCGCCGAAGCCACCGCTGGCGGCGCTGAAGCCGACCAGGGTGTGGTCCTGCTCGGTGGCCGCCGTCACCAGCGCCATCGCCGCCGAACCCACGCGGGGCGTCAGGCCCGGGACGCCAGCGATGGTGCCGCAGGTCATCGAGCCCGACACGTCGAGCGCGAGCAACAGGCGCTTGCCCGACGGCTCGATGGTCTTGAACGTCGCGTAGAACGCGGCGTCCAGGGCATCGATCACCTGCGCGATCGGCGACCACGTGGTCGATCCGCGCGCGCCACGTCCGCTCTTGTAGGTCAAGAGGGCGGCCAGGACCGCGACCGGGTGGATGCGGGCCTTGGCGAGCCGGGCGTTGTCGCCCAGCCGAGCGACCACGGTCTTGGTCGCGCTCGCACCCGGCGTGAGCAAGCCCACGCGGGTCATGGTGGCGAGGTTGCGGATCATCGCGGTCATCGGCATGTCGGCGAGCAGCGCCTCCCACACCTCGGCGTGGGCGAGCAGCTCGGTCGGCACCGCCTCGCGCGGCACGCGGTGGGTCCGGATCACGTTGGCCGCCTCGCGCGCACTGGTGATGCGCGCGAGCGCGTCCTTGGCGACCAGGAGCGCCAGCGCCGGGTCAGCGGCCGCGCCCTCGGGAAGCGCGCCCTTGGTGACCCAGGCGAAGAGACGGTCGTGCGACGGCGAGGCCGCGCGCGGGTGCGCGAGGCGGAGCAGGTCACGGGTCGACCAGCCGTCGCGCGCCTGGTACTTGACCAGCTGCAGGGCCAGCTCGTCGGCCGGGCGAGCGTTGAACCAGCTCGCCACCGCCTTGCGCATGCCGCGTCCCCATCCGCCGAACGCCTGCGCGTACTCGGCGAAGTGCATCAGGTGGGTCCCGATGCGGCAGACCTTGGGCAGCGCAGCGTAGGCGGCCTTGCGGGTGGCCTCGTCGCCGAGCTTGGCGGCGAGCGCCAGGGCGAAGATCGCGGGGTCATTCTTGGGCGCCCGGCCGGCGTCCGAGATCTCGACGATGCGGGCGATCACGCGCGGACCGTCGGTACCGAGGCAGCGCACCAGCGCCTCGGCGTTGTCGATCGACAGCTTCCGCTCGCTGATGTAGTAGGTGCCACCCTCGCTGCCGAGGCTCAGGAAGCGGTCGAGCTGCACCCAGTCGTCGACCGACCAGGTGTAGCCGCCGGCGGAGTTGGGGAGCTGAGCGGTCCCCGGCATCGGCTGCGACTGCGGGGTCGCCTTGGTCGAGAAATACTGAGTGAGCTTGAACATGGAAGAGACCTCCGGCCCACCAGAGGTGGGCAGTGAAAGAACAAACGGAGCCGATCGCCGGAATCGAACCGGGGCAAGCTGTTTACGGGACAGCTCCTCGCGCCAGCGAGGCGACCGGCAGGGTGGGCGAGCTCGGCAGACGAGGTGATGCGTCAGGGGGGTGTTCGGTCTATTGATCGATAACCCTGGCGCTTCGGCCCATCGGACTCGCACAGCGGCGCGGCACACGGGATTTGCACCCGCACGCATGGGGTGGAGGCCCAGGCTGCTGCTGTTACATCAATGCCGCATGAAGAAAGACGGAGGCGCAGACACAGTCGAGCAGGTGGCGGGAATCGAACCCGCGATGCCGATACGGCGGACCGGCGTGTCGCCACAACACTTCACCTGCGGCGGTGTGCAGGGCACACCTGACGATCTTCACGCGCGGTCGGCGAGGATTACTTTCCACGCGTGCGATCGGATCGTGGGTCGGGTGGGGATCGAACCCACGTCTGGACGGTTTAAGAGACCGCTGCAAAGCCAGCTTTTGCTACCGACCCATCGGGCACGACGACGTTCGTCGTGCTTGTCGTCCCACCCCCTGGAATCGAACCAGGACCTCTCGGGCTTCAGCCAAGCGCGCAGACCACATGCGCCAGGGTGGGTCATCCGGGTGCCCGCGCCAGCGGGCACCCACGTCGTTCAACTCTTCGGTTTTCAGGTTGCGCCTCGCCGAGGCAGACCTCCGGCGGGGCCGCGCCGTTTCGGCGACGCAGCAGTACTGGGCCCTGGATTCGAACCAGGATCTGAACGGTTCAGAGCCGTCCGTCGTGCCGAGTTGGACCAGCCCAGTATGTCAGTCGTGATTGCCTATCTGGTGGGGCGTCCAGGTAACGATCCTGGCGGGTCTCGAGGACTGCGACTTTACAGGCCGCATCGCCTTCCTTAGCGGGCTACCGCCCCGTGTGCTGAGAGTGCCGAAACTGAAAAAACAAAAGGGCCACCGGGGTGCTTTCCCCAGGTGGCCCTTCGTGGAGCATCGAGTGCATCTCGAGTGCTACAGGAGAGCCTCCTGGGTCGGATCCTTGCTACCGCGGGCGAAGGCTGCGCCTTCGACGAGAATCGTCTCGTTCGACCATGGCCGCGACATACCGATCGCCGCGCACGTCGGGCGATAGGATCCCTGCTGGGTGCCGGCGACGGTCGTCGCTTGCACGTTCGCGAGGTTATGTAGGGTCACGGTCCTCATGGCTGTTGGTTCTACGTACGGGTCCTTGGTTCGGTCTACGTTTCTTTCCCGCCACCACCCACCGGCCAGGTTCGCCTCGCTCCGAAGAGCAATCGATCCTGATGAACTCTAACTAAACGCTACACGCACGCTTGTCAAACAGCTTTTCTCGAAAACTCCGAACTAGCTCGGACGCCTCGACTTTCAGCACGCGTCCTCGTCGAGCAACCGCGACGTCCCTCACGTGTCTCTTGGGGCATGAACGGTTCGGCATCTGGCAGTGAAAGCTCGGTTCTCTTCTCGCTGCGCGAGCTGCGTGACATCGAGTCTCGACGTGTCGCAGACGAGCGCGCCGCGGCCAAGGCCGCACAGGACGCCGAGATTCGCGCCCGTGCCGCAGAGGTCGCACGTGTCGCAGCCGAGCGTGAAGCCGCCGAGCAGGCGCGCCGCGCCGCCGCCGAGCAGGCGCTCGCCGACCGGCACAAGAAGCTGGAAGAGGACGCGCTGCGGGTGCGGGAGACCGAGGCCCGGCTGCGCGCCGAGGCCCTGGTCAAGATCGAGACCGATCGTCTGGCCTACGAGGTCGAGCTACGCCGCGAGGAGATCGCGCGCAAACGTCCGCGCTGGCTGATGGGCGTGGCCGCCGGATGCGCGGCGCTGGCGCTCGGCGTCGGCCTGCTCGCGGTGCGCGCCAGTGACGAGGCCAAGGCCAACAACGCGCTCGCCATCGAGGCCGAGGCCAGAGCCAAGGCGGCGCGCGACGACCTCGCCGCGGAGAAAGCCAGGATCGCGGAGCTCGGGCGCGAGATCAAGAAGCAGGAACAGCTCGTCGCCAGCGCCAAGACCGAGATCGAGAAGAAGAAGGCCGAGGCCGAGCTCATCCGGCTCAAGGGCAAGCGCCCGCACAAGAAGCCGGGCGGTGGCTCGGGCGGCAGCGGCGGCGGCTCGGGCGGCAGCGGCGGCGTGATCACGGTCAAGTGCACCGACGGCGTGCTCTGCGACTGAGCGCGCTGACTCAGGGTGACGACTCGACGAACACCGGGATCGAGGTCAGTGGCAGCGACAGCGTCTTTCCGGACACTGCCATGGTCGCTGTGGCCGGCGTCGTCTCCTCCGGCGTGGTGACCGACGTCGTCACCAGCGCGGACGTCGCGCCCGGAAGATCGATCGCCACGGTCACCGGCGTCTCTCGCCCAGCCTGTTGCACGTCGACGACGTCGAACAGCTCGGGGCGATCGAGGATCTTCAACACGCCCGCCGTCGACTTGCGGTAGGCGGGCGGCGGATCCTGTAGGCGGGCAGCGACGTGGGCGGCGGTGGGCGAGTCACCGTCGAAGACGTCGATCATCATGAACGGGATCCAGGCCCGCCGCCGGCTCGATCGCCCCCCACTCGGCGACCTCGACGCGGGGCTTGGTCCGGCGCGCCCCGAGCGCGCCGTAGGCGGCGCCGAGCCCGACCTCGCTGTACTCGGCGCCGATCGCGAAGCCAGTGACCGCGAGTGGCCCGTCGGGCGCGGCATCGGCGCCGCCGCCATCGCCCGCCGCCCGGCGCGTCGACGCCGCCGGAGCCGCTGCCGCAGGCCGCGACCAACCCCACCAGCACGAGCCGGGCCATCCTCCCCTTGATCCGAGGGTGCCACGACTGGCGCCCGCGCCCGGGGTCGGATAGATCCGGCGAGCGTGCCTGCTCGCTACCTCGTCGGCATCGATCTGGGAACCACCAACACCGCGGTGGCCTACGTCGACACGCGCGCGGCCGATCCGCGAGTACGGGTGTTCGAGGTGCCGCAGCTGGTGGCGCCCGGCGAGGTCGCGCCCCGACGCCAGCTCCCCTCCTTCGTCTACCTGGCCGGCGAGCACGATCTGAGCGCGCCCGAGACCGCCTTGCCCTGGCGCACCGACAGCCGGCGCGTGATCGGCGAGCTGGCGCGGTCGCAGGGCGCGCGCAACCCCGCGCGCATGATCGCGTCGGCCAAGTCGTGGCTCTGCCATCCCGGCGTCGATCGCAAGGCGGCGATCCTGCCCTGGGGCGAGGGCGACGGGCCGAGGCTGTCGCCGGTGGCGGCCCAGGCCGAGATCCTGGCCCACATCGCCGCCGCCTGGGATCACGTGATGTCCGGCGAACCGGACAGCCGGTTCGTCGAGCAGGACGTGGTGGTCACGTGCCCGGCCTCGTTCGACGAGGCCGCCCGCGAGCTGACCATCGAGGCCGCGGCCGCCGCCGGTCTGGCCCGGGTGGTCCTGCTCGAGGAGCCCCAGGCCGCCTTCTACGCCTGGATCGACGCGCACCGCGCGGCCCGCGCGCTCCCGCCCGGCGAGCGCGTGCTGGTGTTCGACGTCGGCGGCGGCACGTCCGACTTCACCCTCATCACCGTCGACTCCGCCGGCGACTTCGTGCGCACCGCCGTCGGCGATCACCTCCTGCTCGGCGGCGACAACGTCGATCTCACCCTGGCCAAGCTGGTCGAGCAGCGGCTGACCGCGAGTGGCGGCGGCAAGAAGCTCGACGCGCTCCAGTGGCACGGCCTGGTCCACGCCTGCCGCCTGGCCAAGGAGACCCTGCTCGGCGAGGCGCCGCCCGACGAGGTCCCCATCACCGTCGCCGGCCGCGGCTCCCGGCTGATCGGCGGCACGATGCGCGACCGCATCGAGCGCGGCGAGCTCGAGCGCGTGCTCTTCGATGGCTTCTTCCCGGCCGTCGCGCGGGCGGCGACGCCGCTGCGCGGGCGGGGCGGTCTGCAGGAGATGGGCCTGCCCTACGCCAGCGATCCGGCGGTGACCCGGCACCTGGCCTCGTTCCTCGGCCGCCACGGCGCCGAGCGGGTCGACGCCGTGCTCTTCAACGGCGGCGCCATGACACCGGCGTCGCTGCGCACGCGCGTGCTCGATCAGATCGCCGTCTGGCAAGACGGCGCCGCGCCGCGCGAGCTGGCCGCGATCGCGCCCGAGCTGGCCGTCGCCGTCGGTGCCGCCTACTACGGCCTGGTGCGGCGCGGACTTGCGGCGCGCATCCGCGGCGGCACCCCGCGCGCGTTCTACCTCGGCCTCGACGGTGGCCAGGCCGTGTGTGTGGCCGGCAAGGGCCTCGAGGACGGCGCCACCGTCGAGCTCGATCGCGACTTCGAGCTGGTCACCAACCGGCCGGTCCGCTTCCGGCTGTATTCGTCCACCTCGCGCACCGACACTCCCGGCGCCATCGTGCCCATCGGCGACGGCCGCGCCGACACGCTCGACGACGGCTCCGATCTGCTCGAGCTGCCGCCGATCGTCACCGTGCTGCGCGCCCGGGGTAAGAGCGCGGCCACGGTGCGGCTCGAGGTCACGATCACCGAGCTGGGGGCGGTCGAGATCTGGTGCCGCGAGCGCAGCGCCGGCGACGGCGCCGCGGCGGGTCGCTGGCGTCTCACCTTCGACATGCGCGCCGGCGGCGCCGCCCGGGCGCCCGAGGACGACGAGGGCGCCGCGATCGCGCCCCACCCGCGCATCGACGAGGCCCGGGCCCGCGTGACCGCGGCGTTCCGCGGCGAGCCGTCGCTGCTGGGGCCGCTGACCCGCGAGCTCGAGGAGCTGCTCGAGGCCCGACGCGACGAGTGGTCGACCCACTCGGCGCGCGCGCTGTTCGATGCGCTCGCCGAGGCTGGCGACACCCGCAAGCGTTCGGCCGACCACGAGCAGCGCTGGCTGGGCCTGGCCGGCTTCTGCCTCCGCCCCGGCACCGGCGCGCCGCTCGACGCCTGGCGCGCGCGCCAGCTGTGGGGCGTCTTCAACGAGGGCCTGGCCTTCGCCAAGACCGAGGCCTCGCGACTGGCGTGGTGGATCGTATGGAGGCGGATCGCCGGCGGGCTCGTCGCCACCCAGCAGGATCAGATCTACGATCGGCTGGCCGCGCTGCTCCTGCCCAACCCCAAGCAGCAGAAGAAGCTGGCCGAGCTCAAGGCGTCGAAGCAGGAGCTGGGCGAGATGTGGCGCACCGTCGCCGCCCTCGAGCGCATCCAGCTCGCCTACAAGCTCAAGCTCGGCGACGAGCTGATGCGGCGCATGGACACCCGCAAGGGCCGCGAGGATGGCGTGCACCTGTGGGCGCTGTCGCGGCTGGCCGCCCGGGTCCCGCTCTACGGACCGCTCAACACGGTGGTGCCGGCCAGCAAGGCGGCGGCGTGGCTCGAGCAGTTGCTGGCCTGGGACTGGCCCGAGCCCGACAGGCTCGGCTTCCCGCTGGCCCAGATCGCGCGCCGCACCGGTGATCGCTCGCGCGACCTCGAGGACGGCGTACGCACGCGGGTCGCCGCGTACGTTCGCGCGCTCCCCGGCGGTGAACGCGCCGCCGTGCTGGTCGAGCAGGTGGTCGCGCTCGAGGCCCGCGAGGAGCGGGTCGCGCTCGGCGACACGCTGCCGGCCGGTCTGCGCCTGGTGGCCGACGCGGCAGATCCGGCGTCAGAGCCGGTCGGCGGTCAAGGCGTCGAGTAGCGCGTCGAGGCCGGCGTCGCGCTCGACGAAGCGATGGACCAGCGGCGCCTCGGGCGCCGGGCCGTTCTTGACGCCGCGGACGATGCGGCGAGCGCCGGGCTGGATCTTGCGCGCCTCGTCCATCACCGGCGGCCAGCGATCGTCGTTGCTGTCGTGCTCGGCGATCACGGCGTCGAGGACGACACCGCGGAGGGCCTCGACGGTGCCGTCGAGGTCGGTGGCGAAGCGGACGTCCCAGCCCGAGGTCACGTAGAGCGCGAGCGCGCCGCGCTGCCGGCGCTCGTCGCCGACCACCAGCACGCGCAGGCGGCGACCCGGCTTGTCGTGCGGACCCGCCTCGCGCACGACGTGGGCGATCATGATCGACCAGTCGTCGGTCGGCTCGAGCAGGCGGATGCCCATGCCCGGGTGCTGACCACCGAGGACGCGGGTCACCTCGCCGGTCACCTCGACCGGACTGCCTCGGCCTTTGTCGAAGACGACGATGGCCACTCGCGCCCCCAGATCGAGGACCGTGGCGGTGTCGAGGAAACACCCGACCTGCGACACGTCACGGGTCTGGCACACGAACATGTCGCCCGGCGGCGCGATGGGCGACACCGTGGCGGCAATCTGAGCGCGGATCCGGGTGGCGCGGCGCGACACGAAGGGCCCTCATATCATGGGCCCTCCCGGCCGGTCTGCGCCACTTCATCGGGTTTCGTCGTACCCTCGAGATCGGGAGGCCTCGCTGTCCGTCACCATCCAGGCGGTCCCGTTCTTCGTCGTCGCCGTCGGCCTCGCAACACTCGCGCTGGTCGCGGCGCTGCGCCGCGGTGACCTCGTCGTCCGGCTCGGGTTCGTGATGACCGGGGTCACCGCCTTGCCGTGGGCGGTCACGATGGTGCTGGTCGGCGGCACCGACGATCTCGACCTGGCCCACCGGCTGTGTCTAGCCGGGTATGCACCCATCCCGCTCATCGGCTCGGGGCTGCTCATGGTGATCCTTGCCGTGGTCGGCAGGCTCGACGCGCACCGCCCGGTGCTGGTGTGCTCGGTGGCGCTCGGGCTCGGCATGCTCGCGGTCGCGTCCACCACCGATCTGGTGGTCGCCGGGGTCGCACCGACCCCCTGGGGCATTCTCTTTCCCCGGGCCGGGCCCCTCTTCGGCGTCCACATCGGCCTGTTCGCCGCCATCGTCGGCTGGGGCGTGTGGCTGTCGCGTCGATCGGTGCGCTGGCTGCGGGCCGGGCTGAACCAGGAACGGTTCGCCGTGGCGCTCAGCGTGCTCGCGGTGCTGGCGATCAGTGACTCGCTCCTCGCCTACGACATCGGCGGGGTCTTCCCGTTCGCGTGGCTGCCGGCGAGCGTCGCCTGCGGGCTGTCGTTGTGGGCGA
Organism: Myxococcales bacterium; assembly: GCA_005779305.1. Taxonomy (GTDB): domain Bacteria; phylum Myxococcota_A; class Polyangia; order Haliangiales; family Haliangiaceae; genus UBA2376. The sequence goes on along the minus strand of SXJR01000028.1, from coordinate 11,495 downwards.
TCGGCCGCCAGGACCTCCTGCGTGGAAACGGCCTCGACGTCGCAGTGGCGGTCGAGCTGGCGGTGGTGGTCGTGGCTGCGACGGCGATCGTGGTGGTGGCGGTCACCGTCGACGCCTCGCGCACGCTGCTCATGGTCGCCATCGGCGCGGTGGCGGCCGGCTTGATGGTGGCGCTGGGCCGCACCGTCGTTCGTGACGAGGCGATCTCGGGCGCCACCCTCGAGGTCGATCGCTTCGTCGATCGGGTCGTGGCCAGCGGCGAGGGCGACGAGGTCGGGCGCGGCCTCGCCGAGCTGCTCGCCAAGCAGCGACTGGCCACCGCGGTCCGGGTGTGGGGTGTGCTCGACAACCGCTGGGCGCCGCTGCACATCCCACCCGGGATGTCGGCCGATCTCGATCTCCCCGACGACGTCCGGGCCTGGCTGGTGTCGTGGCGGCGCACGATCTCGGTGGGTGACCTGGCCACGGCGCGTCTGGGCGAGAAACGCGATCGCATCGACGAGTGGGCGCGCAAGCTCGACGCCGACGTGATCGCGCCGCTGGTCGACGGTGACGAGCTGGTCGGCCTGGTCGCCGGCGTCCGTGACGAGGCCCTGCGCGACTCGGAGCGCGTCACCATCGACGACGCGGTCCTGGCCGCGTCGCGCGCGCTCACCGTGATCGGGCTGACCCGCGAGATCGAGGCCCGGGCCGAGCTGGCGCGCGAGATGGAGCTGGCCGAGGCGGTGCGCCAGGCCCGATCGGCCGCCGACGTCCGCGACCTCGCCGGCTCGCGCGTCGTGGTCAGCTACCAACCGGCGTCACGCGTCGCCGGCGATCTGTGGAGCTGTGTCGAGCTGCCCGGCGGTCGCCTGCTGGTGCTGGTCGGCGACGTCGCCGGCCGCGGCCTGGCCTCGGCGTTGGTGTCGGCGGCGGTGCTCGGCGCCGGCCAGGTCGCCGCCGGGCTGCTGGGCGCCGGGGCCACGCCCGAGGCGGTGCTGGAGCTCCTCCACGACACCGTGGTCGAGGTCGACGGCGGTCGCCACCGCGTCACCGCGTTCGCTGCCATCGTCGACCGTCCGGGCGGCAAGCTGCAATTCGCGGCCGCCGGCCATCGCGGCGGCTACCTGGTGAAGCGGCGCGAGGGCGAGGCCGAACTCATGGCGCTCATCGGGCGCGGCACCGCGCTCGGCGAGCGCGAACGCGTGGTCGGCACCGGCGAGCGCACCCTGGGAGCGACCGACATGGTCGTCCTCATCAGCGACGGCGTCGTCGAGAACCGCAGCGCCGCCGGCCAGGCCTGGGGCGAGCGCCGCCTGCAACGCGCGCTGCGCGAGCTTGCCCCGCGCGCCGGCGACCGGCTCGGCGAGGCCCTCCTCGATGCGACCCGCGCCCACGCCGGCGAGTCGGTCCACGACGACGATCTGCTCGTGGTTGTGGTCGCGCCCGGCGCCTAGTGCCGGTCGGATAGCGCAGTGGAGCCCAGACCGTCCAGGTCCAGGTCCAGGCCACGTCGACGGTCCACGCCCACGAGATCGTCGACGTGGATCTGAAACTCCCTGACCGGTATTGGGACCAGACCTGCCTGGACCGAGGTCAACCTAGAACTGGCGACCGTCGCCTTCGAGGCGGGCCAGGGTCCGGGTCTGCTCGGCGAGCGCTTCCTTGAGGCGGCGCTGGGCCAGCTCCTCGCGCAGGGCCGCGGCGCGATCGCGGCCGCCGCGGCCGACGGCGGCGAGGGAGATGATGCGGGCGGCGGCCCCGACCACCTCGGCGCCGGTCTCGAGCACCAGCATCTCCTCCTCCGGATCGCGAAGCGCGCGCTGGCAGGCCCGGGACAGTCGCGCGAACACCAGTTCGGCATCGGAGAGGATGGTCTCCTCGGTGTCGCCCCAGGCCAGGCGCCGGGCGACGGCGTCGTGCAGGGTGAGATCGAGGCCGCCAGCGGAGTCCATCCCGCCGGCGAGGGCGCGCACGATGGCGTCGAAGATCGCCACCGCCGGCGCGTCCTCGCTGCCGCCGCCGGCGATGTCGAGGACCTCGTCGCGCAGGACCGCGACCCGCTCGTCGAGGTCCATCATCGCAGGGTCTCCTTGGACGGACGCCGGCGCGAGCCCGGCGGCACCGACGGCTTGCGTTCGTCCCGGATCGTCGCCGCGCCCGGCGAGGTGCTCATCGCCTCCGGCGCCGCCGGATCCACGACCGTGGCGAAGGCGCGCTCGAGCTCTGCGATGCGAGCCTCGTTCTTGCTCACCTCGGCGCGCAGGCGCGCGGTCTCGCGCACCACCTCGCGTAGCTGCTCGGCGGCGGGGGCGGCGCTCTCCACCACCAGCGAGGCGATGCCGGCCGAGAGGCGCTGGTACGCCGACGCCACCCGGCGCAGGGCCGCCGCCCGCACCGCCGGCGCCGCCGGCGCCGCCCGTACGCCCTCGATGTGGGCGAGGCGCGCGTGATCGAGCGCGTCGAACAGCGGCGAGACCCCGGCCTCGTCGAGGGTGCGCACGTCCCAAAGCTCGCGCGCGGCCAGGGCCGCGTCGTTGGCGCCGGTGGCGCTGGCCACGGTGTGGGCGTGATCGATGGCGCGGGCGTAGAGGGCGCGGTCGCCGGCGCCGCTACCCGCCGACGGCTTGGTCTGGGCCCGGCGCCGCGCCGACTCGAGGGCCGCGGCCACGTCGGGCGCGGGCACGTCGATGGGCTGGGGCGCACGCATGTACGGCACCGTCGGCGAGTCGACGAAGCGAGCGGTGTCGGCGCGCTTCTGCTCGTTCTTCTGGGCCTCGACCTTGACCATCTCGCTCTCGAGGCTGCGCAGGCGCTCGGCCAGCACGCCGCCGACCGCGGTCTCGGCGGTCACCATCGCGCGCGCCACCGCCAGCTCGATGAGCCCGGCCAGGCCCTCGTCCTCCCGCCGCAGCTCGGCCAGCACCTGATCGGCGGCGCGAGCCAGGCCGTCGAGCAGATCGCGCAGCGGCGGCCACGCCCCGCCCTGCCCGAGCCAGCCGCGGGCCAGGTTCTCGGCGTAGGTCCACACGTTGACGCCGGTGACCTTCTCCAGGTCGTGATACACGGCGTCGGCGAAGTTGCCGGCGACGATGGCGATGGCCTCGTTGGCGCCGAGCAGCGCACACAGGGGCGACTTGTGCAGCCCGCCGGCGTGGGCGGTGGCCAGGAAGCGTTCGCGGCGCGCCCACCAGGCGCCGGCGCCGGTGGTGCGCAGCACCATGGTCGCGCGCGGCACCACGGCGACGCCGGCCTCGACCACGATGGCGGTGACGTTGTCGCCGCCGCCGCCGCGCAGCGCAGCCTCGATGAGATCGCGGACGACCTCCGCGGGCGGATCGGTCGAGGCGACCAGGTGGTGGACCGCGTCGGCCGGCGCATAACCGTAGAGGCCGTCGGAGCACAACATCAGGCGATCGCCGGGCTGGAGCTCGACCTCGCTCACGTCGACCGCCGCCTGCGGCTTGGCGCCGAGGTTGCGCGACAGCACGTTCTTGTAGGCGTGGCGATCGGCTTCGTCGGCCGCGATGGCGCCGCGCGCCACGAGCTCGGCGACGATGGTGTGGTCGTTGGTCAGCCGGTGGAGGTGTCCGTCGCGCAAGAGATAGGCCCGGCTGTCGCCGACGTGGGCCACGGTGGCGCGGCGACCGTCGATGACGCAGGCCACCACCGTCGTGCCCATGCCCTTCCGATCCTTGCGGCGCTGGGCCTCGCCGTGGACCGCGGCCGAAGCGGCGTTGATCGCGGCCTCGAGCAGCGCCCGCGGCTGCATCGCGCCGCGGCGGGCACGCACGTACTCGTGGATCACGTCGCGGGCCTTGTTGGCGGCGACGTCGCCGGAAGCCGCGCCGCCCATGCCGTCGAGGACGGCGTAGAGCCCCCACTTGGGATCGACGATGAGCGCGTCCTCGTTGTGCTCGCGCACCGAGCCCTGGTGGCTGTTGCCGGCCGAGCGGATCGTGAGCGCGGTCATCGCCAGGCCTCGGTCTGGCGGCGCTGGGCGCTGCGCTTGGCGAGATCATCGGCGATGACCTCGTTGACCAGGCGCGCGGTCACGCGGATGGCGCTGGTCACAGCCAGGACCAGGGTGAGGTCGTCGGGTCGATCGCGGCGGGCGACCTGGACGGTGACGTCGCCGATGGCGACCAGCACCCGCAGGGCGTGGTCGGGAGCGAGGCCATCGGCGGAGCGCAGCGCGATGAAGCTCTGCACGAAACCGCGGTGGAGGCCGTGATCGCCGGTGACCAGGAGCGTGCGCAGGCCGACCAGCACGCCCTCGAACAGCTCGTGGGCGTCATCGGGCGACAGCCGCGCGAAGGCGTGATCGAGGCTGGCGCGCACCTCCAGCAGCCGGGCCAGCACCGCCGGCCGCAGCCCCTCGAACGCGGCGACGTAGGCGGGCGCACCCGACATCGGAGTCGATGCTACCAAGCCCGGGGCCGGGTTGGTATTCCCGACGGACGGAAGCCTGCTAGGATTCTTTGCTGATGAAGGGGGGGAAGATTCTCGTCATCGATGATGAACCAATGGTGCGGGAGGCGGTCGGACGTGTGCTTACCAGCGAGGGGTACGCGGTGGCCTACGCCCACGATGGCGCCGACGCCATCGCCCGCCTGAGCGTCGACCCTCCGGATGCGATCCTGCTCGACCTGATGATGCCGGGCATGAACGGCCGCCAGTTCCTGTCGGCGCTCCGCACCGAGCTCGGGCTCGACCTGCCGGTGGTGGTGATGACGGCCGTGCACGGCCTCGGCCAGCGCGCCATCTCCCTGGGCGCGACTGACGTGGTCGAGAAGCCCTTCGACGTCGACGAGCTGCTCAACAAGGTGGCGCTGGCGGTGTTCCGCGCCCGCCAGACCCCGGCGGCGGCGCCCGAACCCGAGGCGCCCGCCGACGTCGACGATTTCGTGGTGGTGGTGGTCGACAAGGACGTCGACGAGCTCGATCGCATCGACGTGGCGTTGACCGGGGCCGGCTTCGTGGTCGTGGCGGTGCCCGACCCCGGAGCTGACCTGCCGCGCCTGGTCGGGGCGCTGGGCGCCTGCGCCGTGGTGGTCGTCGTCGACGGCACCGAGGACGGCGGCGAGTCCATCGTCCTGGCTCTGCGCGGCGCCGCCAGCACCGCCGACCTGCCGCTCCTCGCCGTCACTCGCGGCGACAATCGGGGCGACGTGGCCGGCGCCGTCGAGAGCGCCGCCGCCGTCACCTTGGTCCGGCCTGGCGACGACGATCTGATCCGCGCCCTGCGCGTGGTCGGCCGCCGGGCTCGAACCAACGCGGCGTAGGCCGCTCCCGACGCCGTGCTAGGTTGAAATCGATGCTCGATCGCGCCGTCTTCGCCGCACGCCGCAAGGCCTACATGGAAGCGCTCGGCCCCGATGCCGTCGCAGTCGTCTACTCGCTGCCCGAGCGGCTGCGCAACGGCGACTCCCACTACCACTTCCGCCAGCACTCCGACGTGTTGTACCTGACCGGCTTCGCCGAGCCCGCCACCACGGTGATCCTGCGGCCGGGCGCCGAAAGCGAGAAGGTCGTGATGTTCGTGCGGCCGCGCGATCCCGAGATGGAGACCTGGGACGGCCGCCGCGCCGGCATCGACGGCGCCAAGGAGATCTACGGCGCCGACGCCGCCTATCCCGCGGCCGAGCTCGATCAGCGCCTCATCGAGCTCATCGCCAACTGCGAGGAGCTCCACTACGCGCTCGGTCTCGACGACGAGATGGACCTGCGCGTGGCCGGCGCCCTGGCCCGCCTGCGCAAGATGGAGAAGCGCGGCAAACGCCCGCCCCGCGCCGTCGTCGATCCGCGCGCAGCCCTCCACGAGCAGCGCCTGCACAAGTCGCCGGAGGAGCTCGCCATCCTGCGCAAGGCGGCGACCATCTCCAGCGAGGCCCACGTCGCCGCCATGCGTGCTGGCCGGCCGGGCTCGTTCGAGTACGAGATCGAGGCGACCATCAACTACACCTTCCGCCGCCACGGCGGCGCCGGCCCCGGCTACGGCACCATCGTCGGCGCCGGAGAGAACGCGACCATCCTGCACTACGTCGAGAACCGCTGCGCCGTCGCCGACGGCGACCTGGTCCTGGTCGACGCCGGCTGTGAGTACGATCATTACACCGCCGACATCACACGCACGTGGCCGGCGTCGGGCACGTTCAGCGGCGCGCAGCGCGCGGTCTACGATCTGGTGCTCGACGTGCAGAAGTCGGCGGTGGCCGCGGCGAAGCCGGGGGCGACGCTCGACGATCTCCACCAGCTGTGCGTCCGCAAGCTCACCCAGGGCATGATCGATCTGGGCCTGCTCGAAGGCACGGTCGACGCCCGCGTCGAAGACCTCGCGTACAAGAAGTACTACATGCACGGGACCTCCCACTGGCTGGGCATGGACGTGCACGACGTCGGCGCCTACACCCGCGGCGGCAAGCCGCGGCCGCTCGAGCCGGGGATGGTGATCACCGTCGAGCCCGGGCTCTACATCGCCGCCGACGCCACCGGCGTGCCCGATCGCTTGCGCGGTATCGGCGTGCGCATCGAGGACGACGTGCTGATCACCGCCGACGGCTGCGAGAACCTGACCGCGGCCTGTCCCAAGGAGGTCGCCGACGTCGAGGCGATCTGCCGCGCCTAGCAAAGCGAGCGTCCGATGCGCAAGCCGTGCCTGATCACGATCGCGTTCTCGCACTACTGCGAGAAGGCGCGCTGGGCCCTCGACCGCGCCGAGGTCGACTATGTCGAGGACGCGCACCTGCCGCTGTTCTCGTACCTGCCGCTCATGCGGGCCGGGGCGAAGCGCACCGCGCCGGCGCTGGTCACCGCCGACCGCGCCGTGCTGGTCGACTCGACCGACATCCTGCGCTGGTGCGACGAGCACGGGCGAGCCGAGCCGCTGTTTCCCGCCGGTGACGGCGACGTCGACGCGCTCGAGGACGACTTTGATCGTCACCTGGGGCCGGCGACCCGGCGGCTCGGTTATTACTACCTGCTCGACGACAAGCGCGCGACGCTCGACGTCATGGGCAAACACGGCCCGCGATGGGAGCGCGTGCTCGGCAAGGCGGCGCGGCCGCTGGCAGCGGCCATGCTGCGGCGCAGGCTCAAGATCGACCAGGCCGGTGCCGAGCGCTCGCGCGCGGTGATCGATCGGACGTTCGGTGAAATCGGCGAGCGGGTGAAGGACGGCCGGAAGTACCTGTGCGGGGAGAGGTTCACCGCGGCGGATCTGACGTTCGCGTCGCTGGCCGCGCCGGTCGTGTTGCCGGAGCAGTACGCCGACTACCTGCCGAGCGAGGATCTCTGGCCACCGGCCTTCGCCAAGGTCGCTGACGGCTACCGAAAGACCGCCGCCGGAAAGCTGGCGCTGCGCCTTTACGAGGAACGCGGTCGAGGCCCGAGGGCTGAACCCGAGGCCCGAGCCTGCTGAGCGCAGCGAGCGCAGGGGGCACCGTCCCCCGGGGGTGCTCGCCCCGCACTCCCAGGCTGTGCTCCCAGCGGTCGGCGCTCACGGCGAAACCAACGTGAGGTGAACCGCGGTTCTACGATCGCAAGCTGATGAGATCCTTCGATCCGGGGGCGGTGGGGGAGGTGAACCACAGTTGGCGAGGTCTGGCACGAGTCGTGATCTATGTCGGGTCATGCGGATCCATCTGCTGGCCGGCGCTCTGCTCATCCCCACCATTGCGAGCGCCGAGCGGGCCGCCGCGCCGGCACCGGGAGTCGACGTGCGTCCTCCGACCATCGGCTGGATGGGCGAGGCGTCGGTGGCCCGGCCCGGCACCAAGATGCAGGTCATCCCGCCGGTCCCGGGCGGCGACGTCATCGCCGTTCCCGGCGGCGCGCCGACCATCATCTACATGAACAAGGCCGGCGTCACCCTGACGCCTGGCAACAACGACGCCCGCACCAACCGCTCCACCGTCGTGGCCCAGACCTCGACCATCCCCGCGTTCGAGGGCAGCGCCGCCGAGTGGTCGTCGATCATGACGTGCGTGCGGACGATCTTCCAGCCGTACAACGTCACCATCACCGACGTCGACCCGGGCAACGTGCCGCACTTCGAGTCGATCATGGGCGGCCGCGCCCAGCAGGCGGGCATGGAGCAGGGCGTGCTCGGCGTGTCGCCGTTCACGACCAACTGCACGCTCATCCCCAACTCGATCGTCTTCACGTTCACCCAGTCGACCCGCGACGCCTACGGCACCACCGCCGGCCTCGCCGAGGAGCTGTGCGAGATCGCCGCCCAGGAGATCGCTCATTCGTTCGGTCTCGACCACGAGTACCTGGCGTCGGACCCGATGACGTACCTCAACTACAACGGGCTCAAGCGCTTCCAGAACGTCGACGCCCAGTGCGGCGAGTACTCGGCGCGCGCGTGCGGCCTGCCCGGCACCGGCGTGACCTGCTCGGCCCGGCAGAACTCGGTGACGCTCCTCAACCAGCGCATCGGAGCCGCCGACACCCTGGCCCCGACGGTCTCGATCACCTCGCCGTCGAACGGCGCCGTCGTGCCGACCGGCTTCGCGGTCAACGCCGACGCCATGGACAACCTGGGCGTCACCAAGGTCGAGCTGTGGGTCGACGGCAACCTGGTCGACAGCCGCACCGCCGCGCCCTACACCTTCCAGCTCACCGGGCTCGCCACCGGCGGTCACTCGATCGTGGCCAAGGCCACCGACGGCAACAACCTGGCCGAGTCGACCATCAACGTGACCGTGCAGGCCGGCGCGCCGCCGCCCAACCCGAACCCGCCTGGCCCGAACGACCCGAGCGATCCCGACGGCAACCCCGACACCGATGGCGACGGCAACGGCGACATCATCACCGGTGGTTGCCAGACCGGGAGCGCGGGCGGTGCGGGTGGGATACTGGCGCTGTTCGCGCTGGTTGGCCTCCTGCGCCGCCGCCGCTGAGCTTGCGGGTGCGTGATAGCCTGAGGGCGTGCGTGCCCAGGCGTCGGCGGCCACGATCGTCTGCGTCCTGAGCGCATGCGGCTTCGCCCCGCAGGGAGCCGAGAGCATCGACGCGCCCGGCACCAGCGACGCCAACGACGCCAGCGACGGCGACCTCGACGACGACGGCGTCGCCGACGGGACCGACAACTGCCCGCGCGTCGCCAATCCACCGCCGCAGCGCGATCACGACGGCGACGGCGCCGGCGACCCTTGCGATCCGTGTCCGCACCGCCCGATTTCCGACGGCGGCGGCGACGCCGACGGGGATGGCGTTGGCGACGTCTGCGATCCTCGACCCGGCCAGCACGACCGCATCGCTCGCTTCGAGGGCTTCTACGATCCACCGTCGGGCTGGACCATGACCGGGACCTGGGATCATGATCCGGCCGGCCTGCTCCGCCACGCCAGCGTGGTGGGCGCCGCCGAGTTCGCGGTCATGCCCGACACCCTCGACCAGCCGTATCAGGTCGAGACCAGCGTGGTGGTCGACACCGTGTCGACCGCGTCCAACAACCCCGCACGCCAGGCCGGCGTCGCGTTCTCCGCCACCGACGCCCTCGACACCTTCTACCTGTGCTCGGTCCGCGACGACGTCGGCACCGCGATGCCGGCGCGGACGGTGATCGCGCGCTTCACACAGACCGATCAGATCGCCGAGAACACCAGCACCAACCTGGCCAACGATCTCCAGGCGGGCTCGACGTTCCGGGTGCGCGCGGCGCGGGGCGCGACCGAGCAGAGCTGCCTGGGCACGCTCGAAGGCACCACGGCGCAGCCGGTCCTGGCCCTGGCCGTGGAGCCGGGCAAGCGGATGGCGCTTCGCACCTACGGCCTCGGCGTCCGCTTCGACTACGTCGTCATCTACCAGCCGACGCCGTGAACGACAGCACCTGCAGGCGCTGCCGGCCCACGCCGAGATCGACGACGATCGGGCCGCGGGGGTGGACGGCGAGACGGTGGGGATCGACGGTGTCGACGGGAAGCTCGGCCAGCGTGGTGACGGCGCCGTCGGGCCCGACCCGATCGATCTCGCGCTCGGTCATGCCGATCACGGCAGGCGCATCGCCGGCGAAGCGATAACTCTCCAGCGGCCGATCGGCGGCGACCGGCTGCGGCGGTCCGGAGGGCGCCCCGTCGGCCCCGAGCGGAACCACGAAGGTCCGCGACGACGGACCACCCCGCTCGATGCGCTGCACCAGCATCCAGGCCCCGTCCGCCGACTGGAAGCCGCCGCCGGCCTCGGCGACGAGCACGCGCGGCGGACCGCCATCGACCGGCACGTCGCGCACCGACGCCGCCGAGCCGTCGTTGGGGATGTGGGCGTAGATCACGCGCCGCTCGTCGGCGGAGATGTCCGCAGGCAGGAGGTACTCCGGCGAGCGGACCCGGACCAGGTCGCGCAGCGGCGCGTCGGCGTGCTGGGGATCGGTCACCGCCAGCACCGACTCGTCGCCGTCCTGGCGCACGAAGGCGACCAGGTTGCCGCCGCGGGCGAGGACGGCGTAGTGGGGATCGGCGTCGAGCGGACGGCGGGCGATGACGTCGGTGTACGTCGGACCGCGGGTCAGGCGCAGCTCGGTGTCGCCGCTGCCGACGACGAGGTAACCGAGCAGATCGGCGCGCGGGGCCCACGACGGCGAGACCGCGTCGGCGTCGCCGAGGAAGGTGAGGCGCCGCAGCCGGGCGCCGTCGCGCAGCCACAGGTCGCGCTCGAGGCCGTGGGTGATGGCGGCGACCACGCCGTCGCCGACGGCGAGCAGCATGACCTCGGGCAACGGTGTGATCGCGTGCTCGTCGCCGCTGGCGGCGTCGATGCTGCGCAGCTCGCGCGCCGCCGGATCACCGCGCAGCACCGCGACGCGCGTACCGTCGGGGAACCAGGCCAGGGCCTCGCCGGCGAGCCCAGGCGCACCGCGGAGTTCGAGCGGGCCGGCGGCGGGGCCGACCAGGAGCTGACCGTCGGTATCACCGCCGCGGGTCAGCACGGCCAGGCGCTGGCCGTCGGGCGAGAGCGCGAAGCTGCGAACCCGCCGGCCGCCGAGATCGACGACGGTAGGCTCGCCCCGGGCGCGATCGACGACGGTGAGGCGCGACGGCAGGCCGAGACCGGGAATGACCTCGGTGAAGGCGAGACGCGCGCCAGCGACGGCGGCGGCGCCCACTCGCGTGCGCACCTGCTCGGCGTCGTCGCCGCGCTGCACGCGATCGAGCGAGGCCAGCGGCACCCGCACCAGGTCGCCGCCGCCGTCGTCGCGATCGACCAGGAAGTACAACCACTCACCGTCGACGTGAGGGGCGTGTTTACCGCGCGGTCCGTCGGTCAGCGGCCGGGCCTCGCCGGTGGTGAGCGCCACCCGCCAGAGCTGGAAGCCGCCGCCGCGGTTCGACGCGATCACCAGCGCCTCGCCGCCGGGCAGGAAGGCCGGCGGCTCTCGCACGCCGTCGTCGCTGGAGAGGGTGCGCGGGTGCAGCGCCGCCGGGCGGTCGGCGACGGTGGCGCCGCGGCCGCCGGCGCCGTCGTGTGCGGGCGTCCCCCGGTCACCGGAGCGCAGCACCAGCGCGGTGCCG
>SXJR01000239.1 GCA_005779305.1 Myxococcales bacterium | reverse complement strand
GCGGGCCACCGAAGCCGGGCGGCGCGCCCGGCGGCGGGCCGCCGAAGCCAGGGCCGGCCGGAGGCGGCATCATCGCGCCCTGCCCCATGACCGTCGCCGCGGGATTCGCGGGAGGTCGCGGCGCACCCGGCGGAGCGCCCATGGGCGGCGCAGCGGCTGGCGGTGCAGCGGCTGGCGGTGCGGCCGGCTTGAGCACGGGCGCCGCGTATCCGAACATCGTCTTCGCCGGTCCACCCGACGGCGCCGCAGGCGCAGCGGGCATGGGTCGGCCGCAGGTTCCGCACGCCGGAGCCGTCGACAGGATAGCCGCGCCACAGTACGGGCACGGCCTGGTTGGAGTCGCCATTCTCGGTGTCTCCCCGTTGAGCAGGCCGACGGTATCGCGTTGAAACCACGGGGGCAAACGAGTGCGACCTGAATCGCGGTGGACCGGCGACGTTCGAAGCGCCTGTGGTAGATCCGTTACGTGACCCTCGAGCCCTCGCCCGTTCGCCTCGACAAGATCATCGGCTTCCTCGGCGCCGGAAACATGGCCGAGGCCCTGATCCGCGGGCTGGTGCTGGGCGGCGTGGTGCCGGCGACCAGCATCATCGCCTCGGCCCCGCGCAGCGAACGCCAGGACGAGCTGCGCGCCGCCTACGGCATCATCACCACCGCCGACAACGCCGAGGTGGCGCGCAGGGCGCAGATCCTGGTGCTGTCGGTGAAGCCGCAGATCCTCGAGAAGGTGGTGCACGAGGTCTCGACCCACGTGCCGATCGACGCGCTGGTGGTCTCGGTCGCCGCCGGCGTCGACACCGCGACCATCGAGAGTCATCTGCCCTCGGGCGCGCGGGTGGTGCGAGCCATGCCCAACACGCCGGCCAAGGTGCGCGCCGGCGCCACCGCGATCTCGCGCGGCCGCAACGCCAACGACGCCGATCTGGCCGAGGCCAAGGCGATCTTCGACGCAGTCGGCATCACCGTCGTGCTCGACGAGAACCAGCTCGACGCGGTGACCGGCCTCTCGGGCTCGGGCCCGGCTTACATCTTCCTCATCCTCGAGGCCCTCGCCGACGCCGGCGTGAAGGTCGGCCTGTCGCGCCGCAACGCGCAGCGGCTGGCGGCGCAGACCGTGATGGGCTCGGCCAAGCTCCTCCTCGACACCGACGAGCACCCGGGCCGGCTGAAGGACATGGTGACGTCGCCGGGCGGCACGGCGATCGCGGGGCTCCACACACTCGAGGAAGGTGGCCTGCGCACCACGCTCATCAACGCCGTCGAGACCGCCACCAAGCGCTCGCGCGAGCTCGGACGCGGCGGCAAGTGAGCACGGCCGTGACGTTGCCAGTGCGCGCCACCGCCGACGGCATCGCCTTCGACGTGCTGGTGTCGCCGCGCGCGTCCCGCTCGCGGCTGGGGCCGGTACACGGCGATCGGATCAAGCTGGCGGTGACGGCGCCGCCGGTCGACGGCGAGGCCAACGCGGCGGTGATCGAGCTGGTCGCGAAGGCGCTGGGCGTGGCGCGCGCGGCGGTCGCGATCACCGTCGGGCAGAGCTCGCGGCGGAAGACCGTCGCGGTGCGCGGCGTCGACGCGACGCTCCTCGAGCGGGTGGTGTCGGCGTGAGGGCGCGCCTGCGCGCCGCGGCCGTCGTCGCCGCCGCGCTCGCCGGCTGCGGCGGGGCGACCGGCACCTTCTCGCTCGAGCTGGTCACCGCGCCCGGCTCGACGGTGCTCGCCGACATCACGCTGGCGCGCCTGACCCTGTCGGTGCCGTACCGCCAGGTCGAGGCCACCCGAGATCCCGACGGCACGTTCCACCTCAGCCTGGAGGTGCCGGCCGAGGGCCCGACCGGACAGGTGACGTTCGAGGGCTTCGACGACGGTGGCGACCTGGTGGCGTGGGGCCGCTCGGGCTTCCTGCCCATCGCCGCGGTCGACGCGTCGGTGGCGATCTACGTCGCGCCGCCGCTCACCCTGGGCGCGGCCCAGACCTCGCTCGATCCGCCGCGCACCGACATCGGGGTGGCGCGCTTCAACTTCGGCGTGCTCCTGGTCGGCGGCGCCGACGCGAGCGGCGCGCCGACCGACCAGGTCGAGCTCTACGACGTCTACGAGCACGAGCTCCTGCCCGGCGAGGACGCGCCCGGCGCGCGCGCCGGGGCCGTGGTCGGCGCCGGCGCCAGCGGCTACGCCTACGTCTTCGGCGGCCGCGGTCCGGCCGGCACCACCGGGACCTTCTGGCGCTTCGACACCACGGTGACCCCGGCCGGTCAGTGGTTGCCCGTGGAAGAGGATCCGGTGTTGGCCCGGACCGGTGCGGCGATCGCCCCGGCCCGCACCGAGGTCTTCGTGGTCACCGGAACCCCGCCGCTGGTGCTCGACGGCCTCTCGCTCTCGGTCAGTCCCCTCACCAACTCACCGCCGCTGGCCGGCACCGCCACCGCCCTGCTCCTGGGCAACACCCTCTACGACGTCGTGGTCGGTGAGGGCACCGGCACCACCGGCATCGTCACCATCGGGCCCGAGGGCGTCGAGGAGCACGGCGGCGCGCCGAGCGCGCTGCGCACCGGTCATGGCGCCGCTGGCGCGCCCGGACCCAAGGTCGTGGTGCTGGGCGGCGCGGTCGCCGGCGTACCGACCTCGGCGGCGGTCGTGGCCCGGCCCGCGACCTCGGTGTTCGTCGAGATCGACGGCGTGCTGGCCACGCCTCGCACCGGCGCCGCGGTGGCCGGCAACGGCGTGGTCGCGATCGTCGCCGGCGGTCGCGACGCCAGCGGCGCCCTGCTCGGCGACTGCGAGGTGATCGATCTCGAGTCGCTCGGCCACGTCGCGACCATCCCGATGGTGGTGCCGCGCACCGGCGCGATCGCCGCGACCCTGGCCAGCGGCCAGATCCTGGTGCTGGGTGGCGTCGACGACGCCGGCGCGCCGGTCGGCACGATCGAGGTCTTCAACCCACCGGCGCCGGCCCAGCCTTGAGGTCGCGATGATGTCCCCCACGACGTTCGTGCTCGGCGGTCATCAGACCGACTTCTCCCGCAACTTCGCGCGCGAGGGCGTCGATCTCGCCCTGGTGGTCGGCGACACCATCGATGAAGCGCTCGACGCCGCCGACCTCGACGCCGGCGACGTCGAGGCGATCCACGTCGGCAACGCCTTCGGTGAGCTCTTCGTCCAGCAGGCCCAGATGGGCGCGCTGCCGGCGACGGCCCGGCCGGCGTTGTGGGGTGTGCCCGCGGCCCGTCACGAGGCGGCGTGTGCGTCGGGCTCGGTCGCCTTGCTCGCCGCCATGGCCGAGCTCGAGGCCGGACGCATCGACTGTGCGCTGGTCGTCGGCATCGAGCAGGAGCGCAACGTGCCCGGCGACGTGGCCGCGCGCCACATGGGCACCGCGGCGTGGACCGGGCACGAGGGCGAGGGCGTGCGCTTCCTGTGGCCGAGCATGTTCGCCGCCATCGCCGACGAGGTCGACCGGCGCTGGGGCCTCGACGACCGACACCTGGCGGCGATCGCCGCGCTGAACCTGGGCAATGCCCGCACCAACCCGAACGCGCAGGCGCGGGGCTGGAGCTTCTCGCCCGAGGCCTTCGGCGCGGCCTGGAAGGACGACGCGCAGAACCCTCGTATCGAGGGCCGCCTGCGCCGCCTCGACTGCGGCCAGGTCACCGACGGCGTGGTGGCGATCGTCGTGACCTCGCCGCGTTTCGCCGCCGAGCGAGAGCAACGCACGGGCCGCGCGCTCGACCGCATCGCCCGCATCACCGGCTGGGGCCACCGCACCGCCGGCCTCGGCCTCGCCGACAAGCTGGCGCGCTCCCGCGAACAGCCCTACCTGCTGCCCCACGTCCGCGACGCCGTCACCGACGCTTACCGCCGCGCGATCGTGCCCGGCCCCGACGCGATCGACGGTGCCGAGGTCCACGACTGCTTCACCATCACCGAGTACGTCGCGATCGATCACCTCGGGTTGACGCCGCCGGGCCAGAGCTGGCGCGCGATCGAGGACGGCACCATCGCCCGGGGCGGCCGCTTCCCGATCAACCCATCGGGCGGGCTCATCGGCGCCGGCCATCCGGTCGGCGCGTCGGGGGTGCGCATGATCCTCGACGCCGCGCGCCAGGTCGAGGGCACCGCCGGCGACAACCAGGTCGACGGCGCCCGCCGCTTCCTGACCCTCAACATCGGCGGCAGCGCGACCACGGCGTGCGCGTTCGTCGTCTCGCGCGGTGGCTTCGGGTGAGGGTCCGCGAGGTCAAGCGCTGGGCGTCGCGGCTGCCGGCCGACGACGACCATCCGTATCGCACCGGCGCCTGGCGGCCCAACACCGTCGAGTACGACGCCGAGGAGCTCGACGTGCTCGAGGGCGCCATCCCGCCCGCGCTCGACGGCGTGTACCTGCGCAACACCGAGAACCCGCTCCTGCCCAGCCTGGGCCGCTACCACCCGTTCGACGGCGACGGCATGCTGCACGCGGTGCGCTTCGGCGGCGGGCGAGCGTCCTACCGCAATCGCATGGTGCGCACCGCCGGGCTGGCCGCCGAGCTCGAAGCGGCGGCGCCGCTGTGGGCCGGCATCATCGAGGCGCCGGCCACGTCGACGCGCGACGGCTGGGGCGCGCGCGGCCGCCTGAAGGACGCCTCGTCGACCGACGTGGTGGTCCACGCCGGGCAGGCGCTGACCACCTTCTATCAATGTGGTGACGTCTACGCCCACGAGCTCGACACCCTGGCGCCGGCCGGCACCGCGGCGTGGGCCCGCGACGACTGGGGCGTGTCGGCCCACGCCAAGGTCGACGAGCACACCGGCGAGCTCCTGTTCATGAGCTACAGCAAGAGGGCGCCGTACCTGCGCTTCGGCGTGGTCGGTGTTGACGGCGCACTGGCGCACACGGCCGACGTGCCCTTGCCCGGCCCGCGCCTGCCTCACGATCTCGCCTTCACCGAGCGCTTCGTCGTGCTCAACGATCTGCCGCTGTTCTGGGACCCGGCGCAGCTGGCCCGGGGCGTCCACCGCCCGCGTTTCCACCCCGATCTGCCGTCGCGCTTCGCGATCGTGCCTCGCCGCGGCGGCGCTGACGACGTGCGCTGGTTCGAGGCGTCGGCGACGTTCGTGCTGCACTGGATCAACGCCTACGAGGACGGCGACGAGGTCGTGCTCGACGGCTACCGCCAGGCCGATCCGACGCCGCGGCCCGATCCCGCCGACGGCCCGTGGGGCCCGCTCAAGAAGATGGTCGACGTCCACGCCATGGGCACGCGCCCGCACCGCTGGCGCTTCGACCTGCGCACCGGACGCACGCGCGAGGAGGCGCTGGGCGATGACGTCAGCGAGTTCCCGGCGGTGAACGGCCGCGTGCTCGGGCGACGCCACCGCCACGCCTGGGCCATGACCGCGAAGCCGGGCTGGTTCCTGTTCGACGGCTTGCTCGGGCTCGACACCGCCGGCAAGGCCTCGCAGCGCTTCCGCTGCGACGAGGGCGTCTACCTGAGCGAGGCGCAGCTGGCGCCACGCCCGGGCGCGTCGATCGCCAACGATGGAGCCGGCGACGACGCGGGCTGGCTCTGCACGATCACCACCGACACGACGCGCGACGCCAGCGAGGTGTGGCTCTTCGACGCCGCCCGTATCGGCGACGGGCCGGTGACGCGGCTGGCCTTGCCCGAGCGGGTCTGCCACGGCACTCACGCGTGCTGGGCGTCGCGGCCGTGAGCACGCGGGCCACGGCAGGAGACGCCTACGTGCTCGCGACCGTGCGCACACCTCGCGGCAAGGGGTCGAGCAAGGGCTCGCTCGCCAAGGTGCCGCCGCTGGCGCTGGTGCGCGGGCTGTGCGACGCGCTCGCGGCGCGCGGGCTGCCGCGCGACGGCGTCGACGACGTCATCCTCGGCTGCGCCAGCCAGGTCGGCGAGCAGGGCGGGAACCTGGCGCGGACGGCGGCGCTGGTGACCGGCCTGGGCGATCGCGTCCCGGGTGTGACCATCAATCGCTTCTGCGCCTCGGGGCTCGACGCGGTGAACCTGGCCGCCGCCCGCGTCCGCGCCGGCGACGCGTCGCTGGTGCTGGCCGGCGGCGTCGAATCGGTGTCGCGCGTCCCCATGTTCAGCGACGGCGGTCCGCTGTGGAGCGATCCGGCGGTGGGCGCGGCGACCGGCGCGGTGCACATGGGCGTGGCCGCCGACGTGGTGGCGACGCTCGAGGGTCTCGAGCGCGAGGCGCTCGACACATACGCCCTGCGCACCCGCGAACGCGCCCGCGCCGCGTGGCGCGACGGCCGCGCCGCGCGCTCGGTGGTCGCGGTCATCGGCGACGAGGGCCGCGTGCTCCTCGATCGTGACGAGCTGGTCGACTGGGCGCCGAGTGCCGCCGAGGTCGCGGCGCTGCCGGCGGCGTTCGCCGAGCTGGGCGCCGGCGGACAGGACGCGCTGGCGATGGCACGCCATCCCGCCCTCGCTGCGCAGGGCAACGTGCGCCATCTGCACACCCGGGCCAGCTCGCCGGCCCTGGCCGACGCCGCGG